>CACJOA010000006.1 GCA_902594915.1 uncultured Pelagibacteraceae bacterium
CAGAGAAAGCTTTTTTAGAAATAGAGACAAAAAGCAGATATTTTAAGGATTTTATTAACACAAAAAAAAATGTATATGAGCATCAAATCCTAGAAATAAGTAAATCTTTTGAGGAAAAAAACAGAAATAATTCAAATTTAGTAACGATTGAAAAATCATTAGAAATAACTAAAATTTTGGATGAATGGCAGCAAAAATAATTAAAGTAATATTTTTAAGTTTATTTGTTAGTTTAAGTGCATATTCTAATACTGGCTATGGAAATTTAAAGTTATCTGCTAATGTTGTGGTAACTTTTCAAAAATATTTAGACTTCAATTCAGTACACAATAAATCTAAAGGCCCTGATGCTTGGGGTAGACCTGGTATGTTTGCAATTAGTAAAGATGGTTTGGTAGCTGGTTATGGATATTGTCCGAGGGGAAAACAATGTAGACCAAGTCCCTCAGTTGCATTGAATAGTTGTAGAAATAGGGGTGGTGATAATTGTCAAATTTTTGCCAAAGGTAGAAAGATAGTTTGGAATAAAGTTAATCACAGAATTTCAAGAAAAGCTACTAGATCAGAGATTGTAAAAATACTTGAGGATTTAGGTTTTTATGGTGATAATGAGTCTAAAATAAAACCGTTTATTTCAAAAAAAAAGAAAAAATCTAAAAACGATGATAATAGTCATTATAGAAAAGAAAGTGATAATATTGTATCATTGTTAAAATCTTTAAAAGATTTATATGATTCTGGTGATTTATCAAAAGAACAATATGAGAAAGCTAAAAAAAAACTTTTAGATTAATAAAATGCTAAATTATTTAATACCATTTATTGTTCTTATACTGATTGTAGTTTTTATTCATGAATATGGACATTATTATTTTGCAAAAAAATATGGAGTAGGAGTAACTGATTTCTCTATTGGTTTTGGAAAAGAAATTTTTGGCTGGAATGATAAATCAGGAACCCGTTGGAAAATTTGCTGGATTCCGTTAGGAGGATATGTAAAATTTTTTGGTGATAGAAATGTCTTCTCACAAGCTGATCAAGAAAAAGTACTGCGAAAATATAATGAAGAAGATCGTAAAAAATTATTTGCTTTAAAGCCTTTGTATCAAAGAGCTTTAATAGTATTTGGTGGCCCTTTAGCAAATTTTTTATTAGCTTTTGTTATTTTTTTTTCGATTTATATTTCCGTAGGAAAAGATTTTACTCCAGCTGTAATTAATGAAGTTCAAGAAGATAGTCCTGCAATGATTGGTGGACTTAAAAAGAACGATATAATATTAGAAATAGATGGCAATAAAGTTAAGAGTATAATGGAAGTATCAAAATATATAACCATGTCTACCGATGATGTTATAGATTTTAAAGTTAAACGTTCCTATGATGAACTTATAGTTAAAATTAAACCTGATTTAATTTTAAGTACAGATGACCTTGGAAATAAAATTAATAAAAGGATGGTTGGTATAAAACTTGGAGCATTTAATAATGAAATAAATCATGTAAAATTAGGACCAGCTAAATCAATTTATTACGCTGCTCATGAAGTATATTACGTATGTATTTCTTCATTGAAATATATTGGCGCAATGATATTTGGCAAAGCAGATACCTCTCAATTGGGAGGACCAATTAGAATAGCAAAAATATCTGGACAGGTAGCTGAATTTGGAATTTTGGCTTTCATGACCATAATTGCTTACATTTCCATAAGTTTAGGTTTAGTTAATTTATTCCCAATACCTATGCTTGATGGTGGACATTTAATGTTTTATGCTTTTGAAAAAATTTTAGGTCGTCCTTTATCAGAAAAGACACAAGAGGGTTTTTTTCGAATCGGATTGTTTTTATTGCTATGTTTAATGTTTTTTACAACTGTAAATGACCTAAAGGATCTTGGTTTATTTTAGTAAAGATAAAAAAATAATTCACAAAAAAGTGAGCAAAATCAACATAAATTTGGTATTTTACAACATATTGTGTATAACTTTTTTTTATATACTAAAAAAAGTCTTGATTTATCAACACTTTTGATAAGAATATCATTAATCTAATAAAACCGGAGCTAAAATGAATAAAAAACAACTAGTAGTCAAGCTTTCAGGAGCTTTAAATCTAAGCAAAGCTGATGCTGAAAGAACTTTTGACACAATTACCAACACTATTTTAGATGCTTTAAAAGCTGATGATTCAGTTAAAATTGCTGGATTTGGAACTTACAAAGTAGCTAAGAGAAAAGCTAGAGTTGGAAGAAATCCTCGTACTGGTGAACAGATACAAATCGCTGCATCACAGAAGGTTAAATTCTTACCAGCAAAAGCATTAAAAGAAGTATTTAATAAATAATATTCTTAACAGCCTTAATGTTGTAAAAGTACATTAAGGCTGTTACTATATGCAAATGTTGCATATCTATTTTTATGAATCAACATTAGTTTTTCATAATCTTTTAAATAAAAGGATCTCTTTAACAAAGGGAGAGTATTATGAAAAAATATTTATTAAAAACATTATTATCTTTTTTCGGCTTGTTCCTAATGACAGAAACAAGTTTTGCTGAAACAACAATGTCAGCAGAAGGACAATATATATTTAATTCTTTAGCGTTTTATATTGGTGGAGTTTTAGTTGCTTTTATGGCTGCTGGATTTTGTATGCTTGAGAGTGGTTTGGTAACAAATAAAAGCGTTTCATCAATTGCAGCAAAAAATATTGGAAAATTTGCAATTTGTTCACTTATATTTTTTTTAGTGGGTTATAATTTAGCCTACGGAATTTCTGAGGGTGGATACATAGGATCATTTAGTATCTGGGGAGATTCTTCAGAGATTGGCACGGGGTATTCTGACAGCTCTGATTGGTTTTTCCAAACAATGTTTGTTTGTGCTACTGTTTCAATAGTATCTGGTGCTGTTGCTGAAAGAATAAAAATCTGGCCATTCTTTTTATTTGCAGTGATCATGTCCGGATTTATTTATCCTGTATCTATGGGTTGGCAATGGGGAGGTGGTTGGTTAAGTGCGGCTGGCTTTTCAGATTTTGCTGGATCAACAGTAGTTCATGCTTGTGGTGGCGCAGCAGCTTTAGCTGGAGTAATTGTTCTAGGAGCAAGGACAGGAAGATTTTCTGGAACAGGCGGCAAAAGAATAATGGTTCCATTTGCTGCTTCTAGTATACCATTAACAACTCTTGGTACCTTTTTATTATGGTTTGGTTGGTTTGGATTTAATGGTTTTAGTCAATTGGCGATGGGAACTTTCGATGATGTTAATGCAATATCAAAAATTGCCGTTAATACTCATTTAGCTGGAGCGGCTGGAACTTTTGCGGGTGCAGCTATTACAAGATTAATTGGTGGTAAAACTGATATTGTTATGATGCTCAATGGTGCTTTAGCTGGTTTAGTAGCTATTACTGCCGAGCCTTTAACGCCTACTCCTGGAATGGCAATCGTAATTGGAGCGATTGGTGCACTAATTATGTATTTTGGAACTAAAATGTTAGAAAGTTTTGGTTTAGATGATGTTGTTGGTGCAATCCCAGTTCATATGTTCGCAGGGATTTTTGGAACATTAATAGTTCCAGCAACGAATCCTGATACAGCCTTTGGAACACAATTTTTAGGAACTTTATCAATTTGTGCATTTAGCTTCATACTTTCTTATATTGTGTTTAGTATTATGAAAGCAACAATAGGTCTTCGAATTAGTAAAGAGGCTGAAAAACTTGGAACTGATAAGGCTGAAATTGGTGTGACAGCATACGCAATAAGAGATTAATTTTTCTCTCTTTTAGTTAGTTAATTAAAGCCCCTCTTCCATGAGGGGCTTTTTTTTTATATTTCGTTTTCATCCCAAACTTTTTTCCAATTAAAATTAGGGGGGAGTCCATAAACAGAATTTATATTGGTTGCATGCATTGCTAAAGATGGAATTGGCGATAAACAATATTCTTTTTCATAGATTTGATGTAATTTTTGTTCCATTGGATGATGTCTTAATTGTCCAATTTTTTTAAGTTCATCAAAGTATTTGTTGATCATAGATTTGCTGGTCATGAATGTAATTAAAGTTTCACCAATTGTTCTCCAATGGCTCTTGTTTCCCATAAATATTCTCGTTTCATCAATATTTGAATATAAATAAGGGTAATCTGCTGGGCATAAAAATAATTCTCTATCAAGTTGTGATGAAATTTTTTCGTAAGTAAATAACATCTCTGTGATAGCATTTTTGGTGTGAATATAATCATCCTCAAGAAAATAGAATAAATCAGACTCAATTTCTTTTGAAATTTTAAAGGACTTTAAAATATTTCTCATATTAGAAACCATATTTTTTGAAATATTATTACCATTCGTATCTTTAGTATTTATTTCATTGGTAAATTCATTTTCATCTAAATTAATTATTTGTGTCTTTATTTTAGTTGATCTTAATAATCTACTTATTCTATCTAAATTATCTTTATTTGATTTATCATCTGTCACAATTATATTTAGTTCCAATTTTTTAAAATTATTAAGAGCATATTCGCAAGATGAAATAATTGATTTGATTGTCCTTAAGGTATATTCAATTTTTGGTAGTTCAAAAATTCTCTTTTTATTTTGGTCTAGCATAACTTTATCATCATCAATATCTCCAAAAGTGTAAGATCTTATAATAATTGTTAGACTGTTTATTTTATTTTTAATTTTAGTAATTCCCAAGGGGAGAGTAATTGATTTTTCACCACTTTTACTTAAATTTTCATCTGCTGCAAGATTTGAAGGCACGATGTTAAGATTTGCTTGATCTATAATTTCAAAACCAAATTTCCTTAAAATTTTTATCAGTATTTTTGATAGAAAACTTTTTTTACTATATATTTTATTTTTCATTTTATAATTAATAATTTATACTAATACTAAATTGAAATAATAAATATATGAAAATAAAATCTTCAAGTGAACTAGTAAGTAATGCTCTAAAAGAAATAAAAACTATTACAACTGAAGAGGCGCATAAATTAGTTGAGAATGGTAAAACGAATCTTATTGATATTAGAGATGTTAGAGAGCTACAAAAAGAAGGAAGAGTTGAGGGAGCAACTCATATTCCAAGGGGGATGTTGGAATTTTGGCTAGATCCAGAAAGCCCATATTTTAAAGAAGGTAAATTAGACCTTAACAAAGAAATGGTTTTGTTCTGTGCAGGTGGTTTAAGATCTGCTTTAGCTGCTAAATCTTTGAAGGAGATGGGTTTTGAAAAAGTATCACATGTTGATGGAGGTTTTGGTGCAATCAGAAAGAGTAAATTTAAAATAGTTTAATTATCATACTCATCTAAAGCATAATCTAAACGATCTTGACCCCAAAAAATTTTGTTGTTAACAACAAAAGTAGGAGCGCCAAAAATATCTTTTTCAAAAGCTTGATTTGTTAAATTTTTTAATTCATCTTTGATTTTTGGATGTTTAATATTATTAAAAAAATCAATTTCATTAATTGAACATAAATTTAAAATTTTGATAATATTTTTTTCATTTGAAATATCAATATTGTCTTTCCAATAGGCATTGAAACATAATTCAAAAAATTTTTCTTTAAGTTTTTTATCAACTGTCAAATATCCTCGCATTAAATACAATGAATTTATTGGAAATTTGTCATTCCATTTAAATTCAATCTTATTTTTTTCTGCAATTAACTTACAATCATTTTTCATATTTTTCATTTTTCTTTCATTAAACGCTGGTGCTGTTATTCCACTTAAATTATGCAGCCCTCCTAATAAAATAGGTTTGTAAATAATCTGATTTGTATTAATTAAATTTAAAGATTTTATTTTTTTATATGCCAAAAATGAATAAGGACTAATAAAATCAAAATAAAATTCAATTGATTTAGTCATATAAGGTAATGCTTTTAGAATGAAAAATTTTTATTAACCAAAATAGAAATATTCCCAAAGGTCCAATTAAATAAGTGAGAATTAATGGGAATGCAATGAGAACTTTATTCATTGAAAATTTTATAGATTCTTTAACTATCCAGCCTCCAACAAAAAGATTGATTGATACAAAATGTATCCAAAAAAACATTAAAAAAGATTTATTGGTAAATAAATTTAACAAATTATTAATACCTAAATAAAGATTAAAATTTTCAATGAAGTTATATGAGCCTAAAAAAGACTTATAGATAACAAAAATATAAGTACCACTTAAAATAAAAATTGGAAAGATAGAAGATACAAAATATCTACAAATATGTGATTGAGGAAAGAAAATAAGTATAATCCAAAAGGGTAAAATCCCCAAATTAACCCAAAAGTAAAGCATTTCAATTGTAAAGTAATTATAAATTTGTTCGATCATTTTAAAATATATTATATTAAATCTTGAAATGATTCCTATAAGAAATAAAAGAAAAACACTTAAAGTCACTGTAGAAGAAATGAGGAATTTTGCTTTTGCATACGTTGAAAAATACGCTCCATCAAAACAACAGTTAAAAACTTATCTATTAAAAAAATACCTAAAAATATCAGTACCTCATATAAAAAAGCAGGATGTCGCAAATTTAATTGATGTTGTTTTATCAGATTTAGAAAAAAATAAGTTTATTAATGATAAGTTTTATTCTGAAAGCAAAGCTAAAAGCATGATTCAAAGAGGAAGCTCAATTAATAAAATTAGGAATTATTTGATTGTAAAGGGGATTAAAGATGAATTCATTAAAGAAACAGTCGACAAAATTAAAGATGAAAATTCAGATCAAGATTTTTTTTCAGCAATTAAGGTCTGTAAAAAAAAAAGAATAGGTCCAGCAAGAGTTGAAGAGAATAGATCGTTATTTTATAAGAAGGATATATCACTATTAGCAAGAAACGGTTTTGACTTTGAAACCTCAAAAAAAATTATGGAAATGAGTAAAGATGACTTTATTAAAATAATAAAGCTTTTATAATATTATTTTTTCTGGTCATCGATTAAATTTTTTATCTTATTTTTTATATAATTTTTAACAAACACAAAAACTACTAAACCAAATATAGATACAGATATAACTATAATTAGAATAGTTTTTAATTGATCTTCCATTATAAAATATTTTTACTTTTTAAAATCAAACTTGAATTTTTAAAATTTTTTTTTCCATATAAGATTTCATTTCCATCAAAGTCAGTAATACTTCCTCCAGAATGATATAAGATTGCATGGCCTGCAGCAATATCCCATTCACAAGCTCTTGGCTCTGCAACATATCCGTCATACTCACCGGTTGCAATTACGCAGAATTTTAAAGAGCTTTTCATTCTGATATAATTTTTAACATTTAGCGATTTATGTATTTTTTCTATTTCAGGTTTAATTTTATTTGAATATGATACAAACTGTAAAGTTTTTTTATTATTTTTTTTTATCTCACTTAGATTTATTTTATCCCCATTTATTAATTCAAACGCAAAATCTTTACCATATGAAAAAAACATTCTTTTTTTTGCAGGTGCATAAATTAAGCCAGCCTCAGGCCTATTATCTATAATTAAGCCTGCATTAATTGTGAATTCCTCAAGATTGTTTATATAGTCATAAGTTCCATCAATTGGGTCTACCAACCAAAAATTTTTTAAATTAGTTAAAGATTTATTATCAGAAGTTTCTTCTGATATTATTGGAATATCAGGAGTTAAGCTGGTTATTTTTTTTGTAATTATTCTGTTAACTTCTAAGTCTCCATTACTAACTGGTGTATTATCAGATTTAATTTTTTTTATGAGACCTCTCGCTCTCAAGTTAAGCGCCGTCTCCCCAGCATTCATGAACGTATCTATTAAATTTTCAACGATTGATTTTAAGTTTGTTTTAGTCATTTATTTTCCTTAATTCTATATTTTCTGCATTGACTACTTTTTTACCTGCATTTTCAAAGTTTACTGTAACTTTATATTTTATAATAGATTGTACTTGCCCAATACCCCAATCTCTATTTTTTGGATTGATAACTTTGTCGCCTGGCTCAAAATCTAAAATCATTTATTTATTTATATTAGAAATATGTATAAATAACATTAAATGAATAAAGAATTTAACTCTATTGGATTGAAAAAAAAACCTTCAGATACAACAGTTGTTGTAGCAATGTCTGGAGGTGTAGATTCTTCTACTGTCGCTGGCATAATGAAGAGAGAGGGCTATAAAGTTATTGGGGTGACACTGAAACTTTATGATGACGGCAAAGAAATTAAATCTTCTAAACAATGTTGTGCTGGCCAAGATATAATGGATGCCAAACGAGTTGCTAACAAATTAGGTATAGACCACAAAATTTTGTATTTTCAAAATAAGTTTAAAAATGGAGTGATAGATAACTTCGTAGAGAGTTATTTAAAAGGTGAGACACCTATACCCTGTGTCCAATGTAATCAAACTGTAAAATTTCAAGACTTGTTTGAATACTCAAAAGAATTGAAAGCAGACGCTTTAGTTACTGGCCATTATGTAAAAAGTATAACACGAAAAAATGAAACAAATATGTACAAAGCAGTTGATGATAATAGAGATCAAAGTTATTTTTTATTCAATACTACTAGAGATCAATTAAATTATTTGAGATTTCCTCTTGGGGGATTGATGAAAAAAGAAACAAGGAATATTGCTAGGGAACTAGATTTAAATATTGCGGAAAAACCAGACAGTCAAGATATATGTTTTGTACCTAATGGAGATTACGCTTCTATCATTAAAAAATTTCGACCAGACTCCTTTCAAAAAGGAAATATAAAAAATACCCAGGGTAAAGTAATAGGAGTACATGATGGGATTATTAATTTTACTATTGGTCAAAGAAAAGGAATAAAAGTATCAGACAAAGAAGCGCTTTATGTTTTAAAAATTAATGCAAATAAAAATGAAATTATAGTTGGTCCAAAAAATAAACTTGGAAAAACATTTATTGATTTAAAAGATATAAATTTGTTAGGAAACAGATTAGATTTTGGTAGAAATATTTTTGTAAAAGTAAGATCAACTGGAAAACTTCTTGAAGCTAAAATAGAATTCAAAAAAGAAAAATCTGCTAAAGTTAAATTAAAAATACCCGAGGATGGTATCTCACCTGGCCAGGCATGTGTTTTTTATAATAAAGATGATTTAGGTTATAAAGTTTTAGGTGGTGGATGGATTAAATAATATTAATTATTAAATTGGTTGGAAAATACATCTTGACTGGTTGTTTCTTTATCAAACTCTTTAAAATATGTATTAATATTTTTATTACCATAAAATACAGATAAATAGCTATCATCTTTTTTTGTAATTCTTGAACCGTGATCAGATAAAATGGTTAAATTAATTTTATTCAAAAATCCTTCATTATTTAAGTCTGATAAAAATAAATCTAAGTATTGAAATACACACTTTCTCTCAACATTGTGTTGTATTATATGTTGATCTTTTGAAAAAAAAATATTTCCTAATGATAATGTTCCATCGTAAGAGCATTCTTTATTAAATCCATAAGGCTTATGTGGTACTAAAGTATGTGCAAAAATTAAATCAAATTTTTGAGAGTAGACATCTTTTTTAATTTTTTTAAAAAAATCGTTAAAAGAAATTTTATGCCCCTCAGGTTCTAATATACTATCTATAATTCTTAGTTGCCTTAATGATCGCCAAACAATTGTTGATATTATCGAACCGTTAAGTTTCCAAATAGATATCATTTTTGTTAAATATGTATTTTTGAAACCGTTCAAAAATATTTTTTGATTAAATGGGTCATAAGTTTCACATTTTAAAACATTTTCAAATAGACAATAATCTAGATGAATATTTTGATAAACACTTATGTTATTAAATTTTTTAAATAATAGATTTTTATTCATCTCGTATTCGTAAAAATAGTTTTGGGAAATAGATGTAACTTTTGATCTCAAATTCTTATCTTTTGAAAAGTTTACTAATGATGAGATTGCATCTACAGAATTTCCAGAAAAAGATTTTATTTTACTATAAAATTCAAAATCATATTTTTTAAAAAACTCTATAGCTAATTGATTAAATTCACTTCCAGATAAATCATTGCTAGCTAAACTATCTAGCCCTGACATTTCATCAAAAATTATAATTACATTTGTATTTTCATGTATCTTATTTCCATAATTAGAAAAATTTTTTAATTTTTTATAGGATTTTGTTTGGTCGAATCCGTTAAATAAAAAAATCGAGATTAGAAAAACTATAATCACTTTTTGAAATTTTTCATCCGTAGAGTAAATTAAAAAAAAAAGTGATAAAGTAGAAACTAAATAAAATAAAATTGCTGGTATATAAATAATTTTGAATATGTCTATAAGTAAATATCTAAAAGGTTGAATTAAACCATTCCATAGGCCTAAATTATTATCAATTCCAACAACCACAATTATAGAAAAATATAATTTTAAAATTTTTCTGTTTAAAATATTTTTTTTAATAATTAAATAGTTTAAAAAAAGAAAAGGAGTTAAAAATACAACTATTGTTGAAAAAATTTCAAATTGACTAAAGTTTGACCGAAAAACAAATATTGGAAAAAAACTTAAAAAAATTAAAAAATTAGTTTTGTTCAGACTCATATCTTTAGTTATAATTAATTAATTTAAAATTAATCAGTTTTTTTTTTCTTTTTAAAAAATCTTAAAAAAAAATTTTTAACTTTATTCCAATAAAAAACACAATAAGAAAATCCAGCAGCTATAGCACCTAGAATAGCTTGAAGAATAATGCTACCTGTTCCAGGATCCAAATATGCAAAGGCATCATTTGTTGCCATAACACTTATTGTTACTACTAGAAAAATTATTTTGTTCATTTTTGCTATATATGACATGTTATTGGATAAATCTATTATATTTTTTTTTTAAGATTAATAACAAAAAATTAACAATTTCAAATTATTTAAGTAATAATTTTATCATTTAATTGAATTTATTTATTTAAAGTATATTAATCTATTATATTCATCTTATGAAAAAGTATCTTTTATATTTTTTAATTTTCTTGTTATTACCCACAAATGGATTTGCATATTTTGACCCTGGCACAGGAGCTTTTATTGTTCAGGCTATATTAGGTTTTTTAGCTGCTGTTGCTGCAACTTTTGCGATGATGTGGACAAAAGTAAAAATGTTTTTTTTAAAGATTTTTAGTAAACAAAAATTTGAAGAGCAAAAAAAAAATAAATGAAATTTGACGAAGGGTCATTTAGAGATCCAGCTGGGAATATTTTTTACCATTCTAATAAAGTTTTTCGTTTAATCAATGAGACAGGAAAGGATAGAATAAAATTTCTCTTAAAAAATGATTTATTCAAAAAAATCCAAGAGGAGGGTTTTTTAATTAAAAGTGAAATTTTAAAGGAAGTATCCATTAATGAACTTGGTTTCTCAAAAAATGATTTAATTATTAATCACGAAAAAATACCTTATTTGACTTATCCTTACGAATGGAGTTTTTCACAGTTAAAAGCTGCAGCTCTTCATCATTTAAAATTTCATATTTATTTATTGAATCAAAATGCAACTTTAATTGATTCCAGTGCATACAATATTCAATTTATAGGAAATAAGGCAGTTTTTATTGATTTGCTATCTATTAAAGAATATGAAGATGGAGAATATTGGCGTGGTCACAAACAGTTTTGTGAAAATTTTTTGAATCCATTACTCTTATCATCTTTAAAAGGTGTTCAATTCAATAATTGGTTCAAAGGCAACTTAGAAGGAATAAACACGAATGATTTGAATAATATTTTAAATATTTTTGACAAATTATCATACAATATTTTCGTACATGTTTATTTATTAAATAAATTTGAGAATAAATATAAAAATCAGGATAAAAAGATTGATTTTACTATAAAAAGAAAATTTCCTAAGAAAAACTTTATCTCGTTGCTAAATCAATTAAAGAAATTTATTGAAAAACTGAAACCAAAAAAAATTACAACTGTTTGGGAAAATTATTCAGTTGCAAATACTTATAAACAATCAGAGGAGAGAGAAAAAGTTGATGTTGTAAAAAAATTTATTGATAATAATATTTTACCTAAAATAATTGATTTGGGGTGCAATGATGGTTTTTATTCTAAAATAGCAATGAGAAATAATATTAATTATGTTGTCGGATTTGATTATGATCCCATTTCAATTGATAGAGCTTTTAACACTTTTGGAAATACCCAAACAAATTTCTTACCATTAATTTTTGATGCTACTAATCCGAGTGCAAACATAGGATGGAATGAAAAAGAGAGGAAAAGTTTTAATCGAAGGGCAAATTTTGATGGTTTATTGGCTCTTGCTTTTGAACATCATTTGGCAATAGCAAAAAATATTCCACTTTTGGATACAGTCAATTGGTTGGTCTCTTTAGCGCCCAAAGGATTAATTGAATTTGTTCCAAAAAATGATGAAACAATTCAAAAAATGTTAAAATTTAAGGGAGATATTTTTCCAGATTATACTGAGGAGAATTTTAAAAGATTTTTAGAAAAAAATGCTAAAATAGTGTCTGTTAAAGAAATTACAAGTTCCGGTCGTAAAATTTATCAATACGAGAGATAAATATTTATTTTAGAAAATTAATAAGAGCTACTTTATAGTCTTCATAGATGTAATTTACAGCGGCAGTTGATAAATGATTATTATTTGCGTAGAAAATTTCTTTGTTTTTATATTGAATGCATTCTCCACTTTTACATAGAGATTTTATTGGATCAATAAAAAGAAAATCAAAATTTTTTGAAATAATTTTATTACCATATAATTTTAAGTATTTATTAACTTCTTTATATTTTTCTAGATTTTTTTCTTTATCATCTAGATAACTATATTTTTTTTCACAATCTTGATAATTAAAGAAAAATTTAGGTTTAAGTAAGCATGACATAATACCCAAGTTTTCATTTCTCAATGCTGGAATTTGACCAAAAATGATTATTTTTTTTATTTCACTAAAATTCTGATTATTTTTCAAATCATTGATATTTTTTACATATCTTTTAATATCCGTAGAAATATTTTCTTGTTTCGATTGCCATCCATACCATAAGTTACCAATAATCAAAATTTCAGCATCTGTATCTATTTCTTTACATTCTTTTGCTGAATTTTTAGGAAAGGAGTTACATATGCGTCTATAATTAACTACTGAAGAATTTATTTTTTTTGCAAGTTTTTGAGATAAAGGAAACCAAGTTGTTGCATTAGAATCACCCAGAACTAATATGTTGGAGTCTTTTTCATTACCATCGAGGCAAATTTTATATCTTAATTTATAGACCATTGAATGTTTCCTTTTGCATGGTTCTTTAAGATTTGTAATTTTTGACAAAATCTCTTTTTGTTCAGTGTTTAATCTTTCAATAAAACCATCTTTATTTTGGACTAGGTTAGAAAAAAATGAGACAAACAATATTGAAATTAACACCGGGTAAGACCTGAATTTAAAGTTTTTATTTCTAAAAGGAATTTCTATAAATTTATAAATTAAAAAGGACGATAGAATTGATAAAAAAATAATTATTATTTTAAAAAAATTAGTTAATTCAATAACTAATATATATTTAAAAAATGAAATTATCGGCCAATGAACTAAGTATAAAGAATAGCTTATTAAACCTATAAATATTGTAATTTTGTTGTTTAAAATTTTATTAATAATTTTTGCTTCTTTAAAATATATTATTAAAGATGAACCTATTAGTGCCAATGATACTATAATTCCTTGATATTTGTGGTTAGGATTTATTAAAAATAAAGTTAAGAAGATTAATAAAAAGCCTAAAAAAAAACCAATTTGTTTAGTTTTAATACCAAATTTAACTTGTGGTAAAAAATATAAAATTGATCCAAAAATAAATTCAAAAAATCTAAATGGTATTAAGTAAAAAATAATATCAGCAACTTCTTTTCCATAAAATATTTTATTGAATAAAGTAGATTCTATCGTTGGACCTTTGCTAATTGCAAAAAATATTAATATTAAACTTAATAAAATAATTAGCAAACAAATATATATTTTAAGGTTATTATTAAGTTTTTGAATAGAATACAAAAATATTGGCATTAATAAATAAAAACTCATTTCAATTCCTAAAGACCATGTATGAATGAATATTTTATACTCATTCAAATTAGCCCAGTAGCTACTTTCAAAGAAAAAAAATATATTTGATAAAAAAAGTATTGAATAAATTGAGGATTTGGAGACGTCAATTAAATCAAAAGGAGATAATACGAAAAAACTTATAATTAATGATATGAAAACTACAAATATGAGAGCAGGGACTAAACGAAAAATTCTTTTTTTTAAATAATTAGCAAAATCAAATTTTTTATTTTTTTTTGTCTCTAAAATATAGATTGATGTTATTAGATAACCGCTAATTACAAAAAAAATATCAACTCCGATAAAACCGCCTTGAAATCCTGGAACTTTTAAATGAAAGAGAAGAACGAGTATAACTGCTAAAGCTCTTAATCCATCAATTATAGGAATATAAGTGTTATTCATAAATCTTTTTCTTCCACATTAGAAAGGTTAATAAATAAAAAATTATCACCCCAAGGAAATAATTCCATTCAAGTCCATGTTTAAAAAATTTTAAATTAAAACCAAAAAAAATATCTCCAGGAAGACTTATTATTGGAATACTTATAGCACCTACAAGAATAAGCACAGAAATTAACAAAATTTTTATTTTTAATATTAATTGATTAATGAATTTATTAATCTGATCTTTTAAAGAATAGAGAATTAAAACCAAATAAGTTTGCGCAACAATTTCAAAAATTATAAATAAAAGCATAACAACTCTTCTAAATAGCTTATAAAGATCATTATCGAACTTAATTCCTAAAAAAATCGCATGAATAGTAAGTGCTATAGCTGATGCTATTCCAAAATAAATAATCTTAGTCTTGAATTTGTGATTGAAATTAAAACTTTCAATTATAATCTTGTTATAAATCCAATACTTGATCAAAAGAAAAGAAGTCAAGAACATAGCAGGTTTAAAAATTAGCCAGTTAGGATAAGGTCTAGCAGTTCTGCTAATTGATGTTCCTCCATCGATGTAAGGAATCGTGTGATGTATAATATCTACTTGGTTAGGAAACAAATTATGAAATTGTGTAATAGTAATTAAACAAATATTTACAGCCAAAAAAGGAACTATAAAAATCCAAATACTTATGGATTTAACTTTACCTATATAATCCATTTAAGTTTATTTTTTCTTATTTTTTTTTCTTGCTCTTCTTTTTTTTGAGCCCATTTTTCTTCGGCCTCTGTGTTTCTTTGGATAACCCATTTTTTCCTTTAATTATAATTTAATTGAAATTATGGCTCGGATATAGCATTGTCCATACAAGTTATCAAATTTTTTATGTCTAAATCTTTTAAGACCTTTTTAAAACATACGGCTAAGGACTTTCACAATCAGTCAGTGAATCCGCCAGTTGTAAGAGCTTCAACAATAATTTTTAAATCAATGAAGGATATAAGATCGACTCAAAAGAAAGCAAAAAAAAATCCTACTGGGGGTTATTATGATTATGGCAGACAAGGTACTTCTACAACATACATTTTACAAAAAATTCTAACTAAATTAGAAGAGAGCTATCATGTTTTTACTACACCCACTGGTTTTGGGTCTGTCTTTCTTGCAATTTTTAGCGTTGTAAGACCTGGTGACGAAATAATTGCAGCTGACCCAGTTTATAGTCCTACTAGAATCTTAACTGAAAATTTCTTAGCAGAATTTAATATAAAAACAATTTTTTATAATCCACATGATTTGAAAACTTTAGAAAATAATATCTCAAAAAGAACAAAATTAATATTTGTAGAAAATCCTGGTAGTAATACTTTTGATTTTCAGGATCTTGGAAAAATAATTTCAATTGCAAAAAAAAATAAAATATTAACTGCAATGGATAATACATGGGGGACTCCTTATTATATAAAGCCAATTAAGTTGGGTTTTGATATGTCAATCGTTTCAGCAACAAAGTATTATTCTGGTCACTCAGATGTTATGGGTGGAAGTTTGGCAGTTAACAAAAAAGTTTTTTCAAAAGTAAAAGCTGCTGAAAAAATCACTGGTTTGAGATTAGGACCTGATGATGCCTATTTGATAACAAGAGGTCTGAGAACATTAGATGTGAGATTAGATAGGCATAGAGAAAATGCAAAAAAGGTTGCAGCTTTTTTAACAAAAAACAAAAAGATTAAACTTTTGTACCCTTACAAAAAAAATTCAAATAATTATAAGATGTGGAAAAAGTATTACTCAGGCGCTTCAGGATTAATGGGTCTTAAAATTAAGTCAAAAAATATAAAATCTGTAAGAAAATTTGTTAACTCTCTTAAACTTTTTGGTTATGGTTATAGTTGGGGCGGTTTTGAAAGTTTAGCTTTACATCAAGAGTATAGAGAAACTGGAAACAGACGATTTTTGAGATTAGCAAAAGATGAACATCTTGTAAGATTACATATAGGTCTTGAAGATCCAAAAGATCTTATTGCAGACTTAAAGCAAGCAATGAAAAATTTAATATAATACATATGACATCCGAAAAATTTATAAGAAATAAAACAGCATTAATTACCTTAGTTGCAGCAAGTTTAGTTGTCTTGATCTCTCTTGGTGTAAGACAAACTTTTGGAATGTTTTTTATGGATTTTAGAAATGACTTGGGAATTTCTTTGACAAACTCAGGTTTGTCAATTGGTATTCAAATGTTGATGTGGGGATTGACTGGACCAATATTTGGTGCGATTGCTGATAAGTATGGTGGACACAAAGCAATCTCGTTAGCATTTATTTTTTTTATAACTGGCGTTTATTTTCTATATGCAGGCCCAAATACAGGACTATTTTTTCAAATAGATTTAGGGATTTTAGTTGGGATTGGTTTAGGTGGTACAGCTATTAGTATTCCTATGTCAGTTGTTGGAAAACATTTTCCACTTTCAAATAGAACTATCGCAATGAGTATAGTCACCGCAGTTGGATCTTTTGGATATTTTTTATCTCCAATTTTAACAGAATTTTCTTTAACACAAAATGGTTGGCAAAATACTCTAATCGCTTTTTTGATTGCATTAATAATTGGCTTTGGCATTTCATTTTTTGTAAGGTCTCCTTCTTTAGAACAAAGTATAGAAAAACCAAATACCCAAAGTACAGTAGAAGCTATTAAAGAAGCTTTTGCAAATAAAAGCTATATACTTTTAGTTTCTGGTTTTTTTGTATGCGGTTTTCATATTACACTAGTTGGAACGCACGTCCCAACATACGTTATAGATAGGGGTTTAGAGAGTTGGACAGCTGCTGCGATTTTATCCTTAATAGGTTTATTCAATATTTTTGGATCTCTTTGTAGTGGATATTTATCAACAAAAATGAGTAAAAAAATAATTTTGAGTGCAATTTATAGTCTTAGAGGAATTACAATTATTTTATTTATATTTTTACCAGCAAGCAACATCAATGCTTTTATTTTTGGAGCTAGTTTTGGTTTTTTATGGCTGTCAACCGTGCCAGCTACAAGCGGAATAGTTGCACATATGTTTGGAACAAAATATTTGGGACTCTTATATGGAATAGTTTTTCTAAGTCACCAAATAGGTTCATTCTTTGGTGCTTATTTAGGTGGACTTTTTCACGATGTTTATGGATCATATGATTATGCGTGGTATTTAGCAATTGCTTTATCTGTTTTTGCAGCAATAATTCATTTACCAATTAAAGAACAACCAGTAATGAGATTAAAAACTGAATAAATTGAGTAGATTACATCAACTTGCTGAAATTCATAATTCTGGCAAATCTTATATTATTTATAAAACAGAAAATGGATTTGATTTGTATACAGATTTTTCAAAAAAGATTATTTTGAATAAAAAAAATATATCTAATTTCTTAAAAAAAAAAATTGTTAAAAACAAAAATAAAAACACTGATCTTTTTATAGGTTTTTTTGGATATGAGTTATTAAATAATTTAATTGGCATTAAAGTTCCAAAACAAAAAAGCAATAATTTTCCGAAAGGAATTTTTTATAAACCAGAGAGAAAAATTAGTTACGGAAACTATCTAGACTTTATGATAAATGACGACAAATATAAAAAAAAAAGATTTAAAATTAATATTAATAGAAAAAATTATACGAAAATTTTTGATAAGTTTAAAAAAAAGATAAAACGTGGGATAACGTATCAAATAAAAATTTGTACTAAATACAAAACAGTTTCTAAAATAGATCCTTTAGATTTTTTTTGTAGATTATCTAAAATTAATTTAGCCCCTGAGGCATTTTTGATAAAAGATAAAAACTTTTCCATAATAAGTTGTTCACCAGAGAATTTAATTACTAAAATAGGCTCCAAAATAACAACCAAACCAATAGCAGGAACAGTTAGAAAAACAAAAAGTATGAATAAAATTAAAGCGCTTAATTACTTTAGACAAAATCTTAAAGAAACAAAAGAGCATAATATGATTGTTGATATGGAAAGAAATGATCTATCACGTATTTGTAAGTATGGATCTGTGAGATTACAAAAAGAGAAAATTGTAGAGGAGTATAAAGATCTTTTTCATTATGTGAGTTTAATTAAAGGTGTACTTAAAGATGACATAAAAAACATAGATATTATTAAAGCTATGATGCCTGGAGGATCAGTTATTGGATGCCCAAAAATAAGCACACTAAATCTCCTAAATAAACAGGAGAAAGAGAATAGAAATATTTACACTGGTAGTTTTGGCTATATAAAATTAAATGGAGATATGAGATTTAATATTATAATTAGATCAATATTAAATTTTAAAAATATTTCTGAAATTTCTGTGGCTTCTGGTGTGGTAGTAGATAGTAATGCTAAACATGAATTTAATGAAAACTATTTAAAGGCTAAAGCACTTATAGACTTATTTAGATGATTTACGTTATTGATCACAACGATTCATTTACACATAATGTTGTACATCAATTTTCATTATTTGATGAAGTTGTATGCGATAATTATAATAAAATTGATAAAAAGAAGATTAGAGAAGCTTCAACAGTTGTTTTTTCTCCTGGTCCAGGAAATCCCAGAGATTATCCTTCAACTTCAAAAATATATAAAGAATTAAAAGGAAAAAAAAAATTGATTGGTATATGCTTGGGGTTCCAACAAATATTATTTTGTGAAGGTGCAAAAATAATTGAACAAAAGAGAATTTACCATGGATTTCAATCAAATGTGATTGTTACAAACAATAGATCCTTATTTAAAGAAGGAAAAAAATTTAAAGTTGGAAGATATCATTCATTAAAATTAAAAGAACCTTTTAAAAAAAGAAATTTTGAGATAACTATGAGATGTTTAAAAACAAATGTGGCTATGTCTATTGAAAATAATAAAGATAGAATTTATGGATTTCAATTTCATCCAGAATCATTTCTGACTATAAATGGCAATTTTCTTATTAAAAAAATCTTATCATCTTAAAGATTTGAAAGAAACAAATTTTAAGGATTTATGGGGTGACCATGGAATTTTTACAACTATGTGGATTTTTGGTAAACCAGCAAAAATTTTATTTTTTGATAAACATTTAAAAAATTTAATTAAGTCTCTTAAAAGCTATGGAATTAGTAAAAGATATATTAGAAAAGATATTATTAAAATTATAAATAAAAATTTATTAAAAAATAAATCTTATAATCATTTACTTAGAGTCGCGTTGAATAAAAAAATTATTTCCATTTCAATAAGAAAAAGATTATCTCCAAGATTGAATTTTAGTTTACGGTTTTTAAATTTAAAACGTGAAAAGCCAAATTTTAAGAATCTAAAATATAAAAAAATTCTTAGCTATTTAAAAAAGATAGATAATTCTAAAAAAGATATTGGATTAATTTCAAAAAAAAAAGAAATTTTAGAAACAGCTACGTCAAATTTATTATTTATTAAGAATGATAAGATATTCATTCCAAAAGATAATTATTATGAGGGAATAACTCTTAGATTTTTTAAATCGAAAATAAAAAGAATGATTAAAAAAAAAATCTCACTATCTAATCTTTGTGAATATGATGAAATACTGTTAGTTGGATCAGGAAAAGGTGTTGTTTCAGTAAAAGCAATTCAACAAATAGGATGGAAAAGAAAAAAATTAAAAATGTACAACATGCTGTATAAAAACTTCCAAAATGAAATAAGAAGATGTAAAAATTATGAATTTTAATTTATGAACAATCCAAACAATCCTTGCTTATTCTGTGATACAAAAAAAAGTGGTTTTTCACATGAGAATGAACTTGCGTATATAAGCTATGATACATACCCAGTTTCAAAATATCATTGTTTAATAATTCCGAAACGTCATGTAGTTGATTGTTTCGAATTAACTGATAATGAAATTATTGCTTGCTACGAACTTATAAAGAAAGTCAAAAAAGAGATTATCAACAAGGATGATACTATTAAAGGTTTTAATTTAGGAACAAATATCGGAAAAGTATCTGGTCAATCAATTTTTCATTGTCATTATCATTTGATACCACGTAGAAAAGGCGATGTTAAAAATCCTCAAGGTGGAGTGAGATCTGTTATTCCTGCCAAGCAGCACTATAAGCGTAAAATTTAAGGGATTTATAAGATAAATTAAGTTAGAGTTATTAATTGATCTATATTTTTAAATATATTACACATATCTTAATTAATCAAAAAATAAAATAACATAAGGCGGATATGTTACAAACAAACCCTTTCTCTATTTTGGCTGAAACTATTTCTCCAATAGCTATGCAAAGCTTTATAATAGCAATGGTAATTTTAATTTTAGTTGGAACAATTATTCAAATGATACATCATAAAAATCTTATCTATTTTTTTAATAATGCAAAAAAAGCAAAATTATCAGCTACTAAAGAATTAGGAATAGGGGAAAAAACAACCATCATAGCAAAAACTGCTGTTGTTGACATAGGAACAACATCTGAACTTGGTTTTGGAAAAAGGAGATTATCTCATGTGCTTGGTATGTATGGCACAATTTTATTTTGGTTATCTTCAGCAGTATTAGTTTTTTGTTATACTGGTGACAATAAAACAAATTCAGAGACGTGGTCAATTTTATGGCATACTGGAGCAATCCTAACTTGTCTAGGGGGATATTGGTTTTGGTTTTTTTTAAGAGTAGATGTATCAGCTGAAGCACATCCGTGGTATAGAATAATTAAAGCTGATTTATTCGTTTTGGCATTGTTAGCTTGTTCAACTTTTGGACTAGCTTGGTCTTATTTTCAATTTGACGGTCAAGTAGGTTTATCATATTTATTTTTAACCTTATTTATCACATCAAATTTAATTCTATTTGGCGGAGTTTACTGGTCTAAGTTTGCACATATGTTTTATAAGCCTGGTGCCGCAATTCAAAAAAACCTAGCTGAGGCAGACGGTTCAAGAGACAATTTACCTCCACCAGCAGATGCCCCAGAACAATTTGGATTAGGTATAAAAAGAGAAGAGCCAAAACACTATTAATATGTTATTAGAAAGGAAAAAAAAATAAAATATGTCAACTTTTGTTTACATGACTAGATGTGATGGTTGTGGACATTGCGTAGATATTTGTCCTTCAGACATAATGCATATAGATGAAAATATTAGACGTGCAAAAAATATTGAACCAAATTTTTGCTGGGAGTGCTATTCTTGTGTCAAAGCCTGTCCAAATCATGCAATTGATGTAAGAGGTTATGCAGATTTTGCGCCAATGGGTCATAGCGTGAGAGTTAGAAGAGAAGAAGAAAAAGGAACAATCTCTTGGAAAATTAAATTTAGAAATGGAACTGAAAAAAATTTTGTATCTCCAATCACTACAAAACCTTGGGGAAAATTTATACCAAAATTAGCTGAAGGTGATAAACCAAATCAAGGTGAAATTAATTCACAAAGACTTTATACTGAACCTGAGGGTTTAAATACTAATCAAGAACTACCATCAGTTCCAAAAGACTCCTTTAAAAAGGGAGTCTATTATTAATGGCAAAACATAAAACACATTATGAGGAGTGTGATGTACTTGTAGTGGGTGGTGGTATGGCTGGAACTGGAGCAACCTTTGAGGCTAGACACTGGGGCAGAGACCTAAAAATTGTTTGTGTTGAAAAAGCTAATATAGATAGAAGTGGAGCAGTCGCACAAGGTCTTTACGCAATAAATTGTTATATGGGAATGCAGTGGGATGAAAATCAACCTGAAGATCATGTAAGATATGCTAGAAATGATTTAATGGGAATGGTGAGAGAAGATTTAGGTTATGATATGGCTCGTCACGTAGATTCAACTGTGCACATGTTTGATGAATGGGGATTGCCTATGATGAAAAATGAAAAGACCGGTAGATACTTAAGGGAAGGTAAGTGGCAAATAATGATACACGGTGAAAGTTATAAACCAATCGTAGCAGAGGCAGCTAAAAAGTCTGCAGATAAAATTTATAACAGAATAATGGTCACTCATTTATTAATGGATGAGACACAAGAGAATAGAATTGGTGGCGCGGTTGGATTTAATATGAGAACTGGAGATTTCCATGTTTTTAGATCAAAAACTGTAATTGTATCTGCAGGTGGGGCATCACATATTTTTAAACCAAGAGCGGTTGGAGAAGGTATGGGAAGAACTTGGTACGCTCCCTGGAGTAATGGCTCAGCATATGCCTTGCCTATTGCAGCAGGTGCAAAGATGACACAAATGGAAAATAGAATTGTTTTATGCAGATTTAAAGATGGATATGGTCCAGTAGGAGCATATTTTTTGCATTTAAAAACTTACACTCAAAATGCAAATGGAGAAAATTATGAAAAGAAATGGTACAATCAAACTAAAGAATTAGTTGGAGAATATATTGATCATCATCCAACACCTACTTGTCTAAGAAATCATGCATTTATTCAAGAAGTCGCCTCTGGCAATGGTCCAATTCATATGGTTACCACTGAAGCTTTTCAAGATCCACATTTAGAGACAGTTGGGTGGGAAAATTTTTTAGGAATGACTGTTGGACAAGCAGTTGTTTGGGCTTCTCAAAATATTGATCCTAAATATACAAATCCTGAATTAACTACCTCTGAACCATATGTAATGGGGTCACATGCAACTTGTTCCGGAGCATGGGTTAGTGGGCCAGAAGATCTTTCTCCACCAGAATATTTTTGGGGCTATAATAGAATGCTAACAATTGATGGGCTCTTTGGAGCTGGTGATACTGTTGGTGGAAGTGCTCATAAATTTTCTTCCGGATCATTTACAGAAGGAAGGCTAGCTGCAAAGGCTGCTGTAAAATATATTGAAGATCAAAAAGCTAAAAATATTAAGGTTTCAGATAAACAATGTGATGATTTTAAAAAAATTGTTTATAAACCACTCGATAATTATACAATTGCCCAAAACGAGATAACAGGTGGTACAGTATCTCCAAGCTATATATCTCCTATCCAAGGTTTACAAAGACTACAAAAAATTATGGATGAGTATGTTGGCGGTATTACTTCAAACTACATGACTAATGGGAACCTTCTTAAAAAAGGGTTAGAGTTATTAGCCTGGTTACAAGAAGATCTAGAGCACGTTGGAGCAGAAGATTATCATCAATTAATGAGAGCATGGGAACTTAAACATAGAGCTTTAACGTCTCAATGTGTAACTGAGCACACTTTATTTAGAGAAGAAACTCGTTGGCCAGGATATTATTATAGAGGAGATTACATGAAACTTGATGACGAAAATTGGCATTGTTTAACAGTTTCAAGGAGAGACCCTAAAACTGGTAAATTTACATTAGAAAAAGTTCCCGTTTATCACATTGTTGATGAAAAAGAGAAAAAGAAAGCCTCATAAAATTATAATTTAAATTTATGGATCTTTTAGAAAAATCAGATGAGGAGATTTTTGTAATTGCCAAACCATTTTGGGAAAATTTAGTTAGAGCTTCGAATATGAAGGATTATGGTGGTTTTACTAAGGATTTTTCAACACAAATGTTGTTTGGAGCTAATGAAGTTGAACTAGGGAAACAATGGGCAAACAATAAAATTATCACAAATCTAGATGAAACTTACAAACCTTTTGGAACTTTAAGACGTGGGGACCATATAACGGTATTAATCAAACAGACAAATAAGGAAATACCTGGGGAGTTCCTTGGAAGATTAGTCTTAGGTGTTGAGGACGGTGAGATAAAGATCTTTGGTGCAACAATTTATTAATTATAGTTTGACAATTTTTTTACTGGGTGTATTCAGTAGTTTAAATGCGTGTTTCAAATTTAAAAATTCTAAATAGCTTAATTAACAAAAAAACAACTTTTATTAAAACTGGAATTTTTTCAGCAATTGTTACTTGTTGGGGCGTGATTTTATTTGGGACTTTTATAACTTTTAAATAATTAATTTTAAAAGTTTTTTGTTATTGGATGGAAGTTTTTTTACCTATTGCACAAGTTTTTGTAAATCCTATAGAAATCCTTTTTTTAAGTGCCTTAGTAGGAATTTTGTCAGGATTATTTGGTGTTGGAGGGGGCTTTTTAATGACACCTTTTTTGATTTTTTTAGGGGTTCCCCCAGCTTATGCAGTTGCGAATGAAGCCAATAATATTTTAGCAACATCTGTATCAGGATCTACAACTCATTGGTTAAAAAATACTTTAGATTACAAAATGGGTTTTATAATTGTCATCGGCGGTTCTATTGGAACAGCCTTAGGTATTTATACATTTAGTTATTTTAAAGGTATTGGCAAAATAGATACAGTTATTTCATTAGCTTATATGTATATTTTAGCAATCATAGGTACATTAATGCTTGTAGAAAGCCTTGGTGAAATAGATAAGGCAAAAAAAAATATTGTAGAGAAAAAAAAATTACATGTTCATTATTGGATACACGGACTTCCTTTTCGAATGAGATTTCCAAAGTCAAAATTATATGAAAGTATTTTTACACCTATTATAATTGGTTTAGCAGTTGGTTTTATTGCAGCAATTATGGGCATTGGAGGGGCTTTTATATTAGTACCAGCAATGATTTATATCATTAAGATGCCAACAAGACTAGTTCCTGGAACATCTTTATTTGTAACAATTTTTGTAAGTGTAATTGTAACTTTTCTTCATTCATTTAATTATGGTTCTATAGACCTAATGTTAGTTGTCATGCTTGTAGTTGGATCAATAATAGGAGTTCAGGTCGGTCAAAAATTAGGAGAAAAGATTGATAGCTCTGGTCTAAAAGCTCTCTTAGCAATTTTATTGTTAATTGTAGGAATAGCCATAGCTTATGACACTTTTTTTGCTGAAGAAATTCAAAAAGAAATTATAAAGGTTGCAAATAAGGATTTAAACTTTTTTTCAAAATTTATTCGAGAATTTTCTAAAGATATGCCATTCTTTTATGGATTATTTTCTATTTTATTTGCTGTTCTTTTGGGAATAGGAGCTGCATTTATAAGAAGATTTTTATCAAACTTAAGAAAAAAATATTTAGCTAGTATTGCAAAACAAGCTAAGTAAAAAATTTTGATACAGTTTGAATATAAATCAAACTAATAAAACCAACTGTTACAGCTGCAATTAAACCAACTACGAATGGTTTATAACCCATTAATCTTAATTCGCTTAAATTAATCGATATTCCTACTGCGGCCATAGCCATTGTCAAAAAGGTTGTTGCTAGAATTTTTACAATCTCGATAAAATTGATCCAATAAATATGACTCTCTTTTTCAATTGAAAAGATTTGATCACCTAAATTTCTAATTATTATCATGCCAATAAAACCTAAAACGAAATATGGGAAAATATCTAAAACAGAATAAGAATTGCCTTTCATTTCTCCCCGATTATATAAAAAGGCAAATAAAGGGATCATTACAACAAGAAAAGTATTTCGAATTAATTTAGTAACTGTAGCGACGTTCAGAGTCTCAGGACTATTGAACTGTTGATCATAAATAAGACCCGCAGCTGCTACTTGTGATGTCTCATGAATTGCAGTACCTAAAAATAGACCCGCCTTTAGTTCATTTTCATTGAAGAACCATTCAGCAAAGTATGGATATACAATCATAGCAATAACACCAAATAAAGTAATGTTAGCTATTGCGTATGCAATTTCAGTTTTTTTAGCATTTATGACAGGAGCAGTCGCTACAATTGCTGTAGCCCCACAGACACTTGTCCCAATAGCAATTAAATAAGACATTTTTGATGAGATGGGAACTTTTTTGATTAAAAGCTTAATTAATATTAGCACTGCAAGAATACAAACTATTATTAGCGGTATAGCGATTGATCCAAATTTTATAAACTCTTCAAAACTTAATCTTATTCCTAAACAAATAATCCCAAGTTTTAAAATATATTGTTGTGTAAAATCAAGACCAAGCATCATACCTGGTCTTGGTGTAAAAGCATTACCCATTATGATGCCTAAAATAATTGCAATTAAAACAGTTGAAATAGGACTTTTTGATGTTCCAAAAATTTCTATTGCTAAAACATTGTTAATTCCTTGAGAAAATAAAAAAAAGATTAAAGCTAAAGTTACACCTGGAAAAATCTTTTTTATATATAAAAATTTTGAAGACACTATATAAAAGAAAATTGAGGCTTATGCACTTCTATAGAGCTTAGTCATAACAAACTCTTTGTGACCTAAAGCTTCAGCACAGGTTAATCTTCCATTAGCCACTCTTAGTGTTGTCTCAATGAGTTTATCTCCCGCGTCTGATAAATTCATTTCTCTTGAAAGAATTTTAGATACATCACAATCTACATGCTCACTCATACTTTTAGCAGTTAATGGATTAGCAGTTAATTTGACAACTGGTTCAATTGGATTTCCAACAATATTTCCTTGTCCAGTTGGAAATAAATGAATGTTAAATCCACCTGCTGCTTGCAGAGTGATACATTCAGCTGCCGCTGATGACGTATCCATAAAATATAATCCTGGGCCTTTTTCAGGTTGTTCCGCTGGCTCAAGCACATCTATAAATTTTAAATTTCCAATTTTTTGAAAATTTCCAAAAGCTTTTTCCTCAATAGTTGTTAAACCACCCGCTATATTTCCTGCCGTTGGTTGACTTTCTGAAAGATCATTGGTTGCCTCTTTTAAAATAAAATTATTATAATCATTCCAAGTTTTCATAAATTTCTCTGAAGCCTCTTTAGTTGCTCCTCTAGAAGCACAAACTTGCTCAGCACCTGTAAGCTCGGAAGTTTCACCAAAACACAAATGAACTCCCATAGGTTCTAATTTTTCCATTAAATTTCCTACGGTCGGATTTGAAGCTAATCCAGATGTTGTATCCGACTCCCCACATTTTACTGAAATCCATAAATCACTCATTGGACATTCCTCTCTCTGTTTCTCTGATGCCCATTGTGAAAATTCTTGTGCTTTTTTAGAAGCTTTCATTACGGTACCAATATCTCCTGTTCTTTCAATATGAAAACCCTCTACAGGTTTTCCAGTTTTTGCTATTCCATCTACTATTCTTTTTGTCCACTTTGGCTCAATACCAATAACTATTACAGCTGCAACGTTTGGATTACTTCCAGTCCCAATCATGGTTCTAAAATGTAAATCTAAATCTGCTCCAAATTGAAGTCTTCCGTAAGAGTGTGGCAACGCAATAGTTCCTTTAATATTATTAGCCACAGCTTCTGCACAAGCATTTGAAATATCGTCTACAGGCAAAATAATAACATGATTTCTGGTTCCTGCTCTCCCGTTTTCTCTCTTATATCCTAAAAAACTTTTTGGAATTTGCATTTGCTTACCACTTCTTTGTTTTTACGTTATGAACATGAACATGCTCACCTTTTTTTATTGATTTTACTACTTTACCGATATCATGACCATATTTTAAGATTGTATCGCCTTCTTTTAAGTCGACCATTGCAATTTTATGCCCAAGAGGAATTTCATCTATTGATTGTATGTTAATTGAGCTATCGTTTTCCATTACCCAGCATTTACAGTCTTGATTTGGGGTTATTTTCTCAATTACTACTACCCCTACATTGTCTTTTTTATCGTGAATAATGATATCAGTCGCCATATTTTTTATAGTGTCGATTTGTTTGTTTGAATTTCTAGAAATCTTATATATTAATCGCAAAAATTAACAATTATTTTTATAAAAATTGTTATTTTATTAGTTAAGAAAGGATCTACTAATGACTAAAATGACTACAGAAGAAGCCTTTGTAAAAGTTTTACAAATGCACGGTATAGAACATGCCTTTGGAATTATTGGCTCAGCATTTATGCCTATATCAGATATATTTCCTGATGCAGGAATTACTTTCTGGGATGTTGCTCATGAGTCAAATGGTGGGTTAATTGCTGATGGTTACACAAGATCCACAGGAAAAATGTCTATGGTTATTGCTCAAAATGGACCAGGTATTACTGGACTGGTTACACCAATCAAAACAGCTTATTGGAATCATACACCTTTATTACTAGTAACACCTCAAGCGGCAAATAAAACAATGGGACAAGGAGGATTTCAAGAGGTTGAGCAAATGAATCTGTTTAAAGACATGGTTTGTTATCAAGAAGAAGTTAGAGATCCGTCTAGAATGGCAGAAGTTTTAAATCGAGTAATAGAAAAAGCAATTAGAGGTTCAGCACCAGCACAAATTAATGTTCCTAGAGATTATTGGACACAAGTAATAGATATTGAATTACCACCAATCGTAAGGTTAGAGAGACAAGGTGGGGGAGTAGAGGCAATTGATAAAGCTGCTAAACTTTTATCAAGTGCAAAATTTCCAGTGATCTTGTCTGGAGCAGGAGTAGTAATAGGTGGTGCAATTGAAGAAACAAAAAAAATAGCTGAAAAACTAGACTCACCAGTTTGTTCTGGTTATCAACACAATGATAGCTTTCCTGGAAGTCATCCATTAGCTGTAGGACCATTAGGATACAATGGGTCAAAAGCTGCAATGGAATTAATTTCAAAAGCTGATGTTGTTTTAGCCCTTGGAACAAGACTAAACCCTTTCTCAACACTTCCCGGATATGGTATTGATTATTGGCCTAAGAAAGCAAATATAATTCAAGTTGATATAAATCCTGATAGAATTGGATTAACTAAGAAAGTTACTGTGGGAATAAGCGGTGATGCAAAATTAGTTGCTCAACAAATATTTGATAAATTGTCTTCAAATGCTGGAGATACTGATAGACAAAAAAGAAAAGATTTAATTCATCAAACAAAATCAGCCTGGTTACAAAAACTATCTAGCTTAGACCATGAAGAAGACGATGAGGGAACAGTTTGGAATAAAGAAGCAAGAGAACGAGATAAAGATAGAATGTCTCCAAGACAAGCGTGGAGAGCGATTCAATCTGGAATGCCTCAAGATGTAATAATTTCAAGTGATATTGGAAATAATTGTGCAATTGGAAATGCTTACCCAACTTTTGAAAAACCAAGAAAATATTTAGCCCCAGGTTTGTTTGGACCTTGTGGTTATGGTTTCCCCTCAATTTTAGGAGCAAAAATTGGATGTCCAGATACTCCTGTAATCGGTTTTGCTGGAGATGGGGCTTTCGGCATTAGCATGAATGAAATGAGCTCTTGTGCGAGAGAAGAGTGGCCTGCGATAACAATGGTAATTTTTAGAAATTATCAATGGGGTGCAGAAAAAAGAAATACTACATTATGGTTTGATAATAATTTTGTTGGAACAGAGCTAGATCCAGAGTTGAGTTACGCAAAAGTTGCTGATGCATGTGGTTTAAAAGGAGTTACTGTTAAGACAATGGAAGAAACAACTGCAGCAATTAAGCAATCTTGCGAAGATCAGAAAAAAGGTATTACTACTTTTATTGAGATAATACTTAACCAAGAACTTGGAGAACCTTTTAGAAGAGATGCAATGAAAAAGCCAGTAAGAGTAGCAGGTATTAACAAAAAGGATATGAAGAAACAACCATCTCTGAATTCTTAAACTTATAATTTTTGGTCATATTGACCTATCTTTCCTGTATCCTGAAGCAATTGATCGATAAATTCAAATATTTTTTTTTTTCTTTCATTAGATTTTGTGCTTTCAGTAACTACAACTAAAGATGGCTTATTAGAAGACGCTCTAATTAACCCCCATGACCCATCATCAAAAGAAAATCTAATTCCATTTACTTTTAGTATATCCTTAATTTCTTGACCATCTATTTTTTGCTTTTGATCTTTAATTTTTTCAATTTTTTTGACTATTTCTTCTACAACTTTATATTTTTCCTTATCTTCACAAAATGGTGCCATAGTTGGAGATTGATATGTTATGGGTAAATCATTAATAATTTCATTCATTTTTTTATTTTTATTATCAAGTAAGTGGCAAATTTGTATTGCTGAATTAATACCGTCATCATAACCATAACCTAAAGGGGGATTAAAAAAGAAATGACCACTTTTTTCAAATCCAGCTAAAGCTTTTTCAGAATTTACCTTTCTTTTTATATGTGAATGACCAGTTTTCCAATAAAGAGTTTTACACTTATTATTCAATAATATTTTATCGTTTAAAAATAGTCCAGTCGATTTAACATCAACTACAAATTTAGAATTTCTATATTTAGACGATAAATTCCTTGCTATTAATAATCCTATTTTATCAGAAAATATTTCATTTCCTTCATTATCTATAACACCAACTCTATCTCCATCTCCATCAAAGCCAAAACCAATATCAGCATTATTTTCTAACACTGCTTTAGAAATAGCATGGAGCATTTTTAAATCTTCTGGGTTTGGATTATATTTTGGAAAAGTCCAATCTAGTTTACAATCTAGTTCTACAACATCGCAACCTATCCCTCTTAAAATTTCTGGAGCAAAAATTCCCGCAGTTCCATTTCCACATGCAACTATTGCTTTTATTTTATTTTTTATTTTATTTTTTTTTATTAGGTCTTCTTTATAAATTTCTTTAAAATTTTCAATTTCTTTTTGTTTACCTTCACCGATAACAAAATTTTTATTTAAAGTTATATCTTTTAATTCTGACATTTCTTCTGGAGCATGCGTTAAACCTCTTTTAATTCCCATTTTGACTCCGGTCCAACCATTTTCATTATGACTTGCCGTAACCATTGCTACCGCATCTCCATTTAACTCAAATTGTGCAAAATAAACCATTGGAGATAATGCTAAACCTACATCTTCAACAAAACACCCTGTGGAAATTAAACCTCTAATTAAAGAGTTTTTGATTTTTGAACTATAGGATCTATAGTCGTGACCTACTATAACTCTTGGATTTTTTTTCTTTGTATTCGTTACTATTTGAGTTCCTAAGCCTTTACCCAGATCTATGATTCCCTTTTCATTAATGTCTTTTTCATAAATCCATCGTGCGTCATATTCTCTAAATCCATAAGGATCTATTTTTATTGATTGATTCATGCTGTTAATTACTTAACTTTTTTTTATTTTTATAGTTGTATTTTTTTTTTAATGTTCTATAAATGTTCTATTGATTTGCTGTTTATATAGTATATTAATGCATAGCGCACACAACATATAGTTGTTTTCGCTAAAATTAATAATTAAAATACTAAAAAATGAATAAAATTCTATCACAAGCCCTAAAGAAAGCTGTCTCTGAATATAGCCCTAACATAACTGAGGTTTCTAGGAACAATAGACCTGATTTATTTTCTCTTAATAACGAGACTGAGCTTTTTCAAAATGACAAAGGTATAATTATAAAAATAGATCGTTCTAGGGACGCAAATTTAACCGATTTCGGCAAAGCAACTTTGAAAGATAGATACCTTGGTCACAACGAATCTTATCAAGATTTGTTTGCCAGAGTAGCAAGCACTTATGCTGATGACAATTTACATGCACAACGAATTTATAATTATATTAGTAATTTATGGTTCATGCCAGCAACACCAGTTTTATCTAATGGTGGAACAAAAAGAGGACTGCCAATTTCTTGTTTTTTAAATGAAGCATCTGATAGTTTGGGAGGTATTTTAGATCTATGGAGTGAGAACGTATGGTTAGCCGCGAAGGGTGGAGGTATTGGAAGTTATTGGGGCAATCTCAGATCCATTGGTGAAAAAATTGGAAAAGTAGGAAAAACTTCTGGAATAATTCCATTTATTAAAGTTATGGACTCTTTAACTATGGCCATAAGTCAAGGTTCATTAAGACGAGGTTCAGCAGCATGCTATCTTCCAGTTGATCATCCTGAAATTGAAGAATTCATGGAAATGAGAAGACCAACAGGTGGTGATCCAAATAGAAAAGCTTTAAATTTACACCATGGTGTTTTGGTTTCAGACGCATTTATGCGAGCAGTTGAAAACGACGATCAGTGGGCTTTAAAAAGTCCAGCAGATGGAACTATTCAGCAAACAATATCAGCAAGAAATTTATGGATAAGATTATTAACCGCAAGGATAGAGACAGGCGAGCCCTACATAATTTACATAGATACTGTCAACAGGCAAATTCCTCAACATCATAAGTTAGCAAATCTTACAGTAAAAACTTCTAACCTATGCAGTGAAATAACCTTACCAACAGGTATTGATAAAGATGGAAGAGATAGAACAGCTGTTTGCTGTTTATCGTCTTTAAATTTAGAGAAATATGACGAGTGGAAAGATGATCCAAATATGATTGGAGATGTTATGAGATTTTTAGATAATGTCTTATCAGATTTTATAAATAAAGCTCCTGAACAATTTAAAGATGCTAAATATTCTGCTGAAAGAGAAAGAAGTGTTGGTCTTGGTGTGATGGGTTTTCACTCATTTTTACAAAAACACAGAATTCCTCTAGAGTCAGTGATGGCAAAATCTTGGAATAAAAAAATATTTAAACAAATCGATGAACAAGTTAATCAAGCATCAAAAGATTTAGCTGAAGAGAGAGGAGCATGTCCTGATGCTGAAGAGTATGGATTTAAAGAAAGATTTTCAAATAAAACCGCTATTGCTCCAACTGCATCTATCTCCATTATATGTGGTGGTGCTTCACCAGGAGTTGAACCAATCGCAGCGAATAGCTACACACATAAAACTTTATCAGGGTCTTTTAACGTAAGAAATAGATATTTAGAAGAAATACTAGAAGGTCATGATAAAAACGATGATGAAACGTGGTCTACAATTACAACAAATCAAGGTTCAGTTTCACACTTGGATTTTTTAACTGATTTAGAAAAAGATGTATTTAAAACTGCTTTCGAATTAAACCAAAAATGGATTATTGAGCTAAGCGGGGATCGGACGCCGTTTATCTCACAAGCGCAATCTGTTAATTTATTTTTACCAGCCGATGTACACAAAAGAGAATTGCATAGAATTCATTTTGATGCATGGAAAAAAGGATTAAAAAGCCTTTATTACTGCAGATCAAAATCAATTCAAAGAGCTGAAAATGTTAATAATGCTAAGTCAACTGACATTACAGCCAATGTATATAAATCTAAAAATCAACAATCTAACGATCAACCAGAATATGAGGAGTGTTTATCATGTCAATAACAGACAAAATAAAAAGTGAAAAAAAAGAGATAATTCAACCAAAGAAAATGGGATTATTAGTTGAAAATCCTGTTTACAAACCATTCAGATATCCATGGTGTTATGACGCTTGGTTAACCCAACAGAGAATTCATTGGTTACCAGAGGAAGTACCTCTTGGGGATGATGTAAGAGATTGGCAAAAAAACTTATCACAACCTGAAAAAAATTTGGTTACTCAAATATTTAGATTCTTTACTCAAGCAGATGTTGAGGTCAACAACTGTTACTTAAGACATTATACAACTGTTTTTAAGCCAACTGAAGTATTAATGATGATGACTGCTTTTGCTGCCATGGAAACAGTTCACGTTGCAGCATACTCTCACTTGTTGGATACAATCGGTATGCCTGAATCTGAATATTCTGCTTTCATGAAGTATAAAGAGATGAAAGATAAATATGATTACATGCAAGGTTTTAATGTTAACTCCAAAGAAGATATAGCTAAAACAGTTGCAGTATTTAGTGCATTCACAGAAGGTTTGCAGTTATTTGCAAGTTTTGCAATCCTTTTAAATTTTCCAAGGCATAACAAATTAAAAGGAATGGGCCAGATAGTAACTTGGTCAGTTAGAGATGAAACTCTCCACTGTAATTCAATGATTAGAATCTTTAAAGAGTTTATTAAAGAGAACCCTGAAATTTGGACACCTAAACTAAAAAAAGAACTTTATGAAGCTTGTAGAACAATTGTTGAGCATGAAGATGCGTTTATTGACCTAGCATTTGAAATGGGTCCAATGAAAGGTTTAACAGCTCAAGAAGTAAAAGATTATATTAGATTTATCGGCAATCGAAGATTAACTCAATTAGGTCTAGAACCAATTTATGATGTTCAAAAAAATCCTCTCGGATGGCTTGACACTATGTTAAATGCAGTTGAACATATGAATTTTTTCGAAGGTCGTGCAACTGAATATTCTAAAGCATCAACACAAGGAACTTGGGTAGAAGCATTTAGTTAAATAGAAACAGTGACTGAAGAAAGTAATTTTTTTTCTATCCGTAGATCTGTTCTTGCTAGAAAAATGTCCAATAAAGAAATACCAGAGCGAGATTTGGATATAATATTAAGAGCAGGTATAAGAGTTCCTGACCATGGAGCATTAAACCCATGGAGATTAAAAGTTATAAAAGGCAAATCATTAAAAAAAATAGATGAGGAAATAATTTTAAAAGAATTTTTAAAAAAAAATCCTAAAGCTGATAAATCGTTTATAGATAAAGAGTCTAGAAGATTTCAAAGAGCCTCAGTTGTAATAGGAGTAATTTCAACTTTAATAGAAAGTTCTAAAATTCCAGAATGGGAAATGAGACTTTCATCTGGCGCGGTATGCATGAATTTACTTTCATGCGCTCAATCTTTAAATTATGCTGCACAATGGTTAACAGAATGGTATTCATATAACGAAAATCTTTTAAAATACTTAGGTGGAGATGCTAAAAAAGATAAAATCGCAGGATTTATTTATTTAGGTCATAAAATAGAGGAACCTCTAGAAAGAAAAAGACCCAATCCAAGAGATATCATAACATTTATTTAATTTCTTTTTTTTTAAAAAAAGTTATCTAAAAGTTATTATATGAAATATAAAAAATATTTTAGAAAAACTAGCCTTAAGCAAATGGGGCATGGTGAATTCTTTCTTGAACAAATTAAGTTAAAAAAACCGAAATTTTTTTTAGAAATAGGGGTGTTTCATGGAGTAACAGCTAGGAATGTATGTGAGCTTTTAAATACAATACATAATAAAGATTTTAAATATATGGGTGTAGATTTGTTTGAAAAAAATGATGATAATAAATCAGAATTTATACCCGAAATAAAATTTTCAAATCCTCTAAAAACAATTTATTTTAAATTTATTAAGAAACAAAACCCCTATAGTTTAGAGGCAGTAGAAGACTTACTTAAAAATTTTCAAAATAATGTTGAGTTGATAAAAGGTAACTCAAACCAAATTTTAAAAAAAATTGATATGACGAAAATTGATTATGTTTTTTTGGATGGCGGTCATGATTATGAAACTATTAAAAATGATTTAGAAAATTGCAAAGTGGTTGTAGAAAACAATGGTACTATCCTATGTGATGATTATAATTTATCTTATGCTCCAGGCGTAAAAAAAGCCATAGATGAGTACGTTGAAATAAATAAATTCAAATGTGAAATTTTGCTAAATTCTCGATTTGCTAAAATTGAAAAAAATAATTTACCTTTGGTTTAACTGAACAACTTTTCTATGTCGATTTCCCTTATAACTTGCAAGAGGTCTTATAAGCTTGTTAGCAGCATGTTGCTCCATAATATGTGCTGACCAACCGGTAATTCTAGAGATAACAAAAATTGGTGTAAAAAAATCTGTATCAAAACCCATTAAATGATAAGTAGGACCAGTGGGATAATCTACATTTGGATGTATGTTCTTTCTATCAATCATTACCTTCTCTACAATGTCATAAATTCTCTCAAATTTTTTATCTTTTTTTAATTTAGCAACTTTTGCAAAATATTTTCTCATTGTAGGAACTCTAGAATCTCCACTCTTATAAACTCTATGTCCAAATCCCATTACTACCTCTTTATTATCTAGTGCCTCATTTATCCATCTTAATGCATTTTCCGGTCTTTTAATTTTATTCATCATGTGCATAACTTCTTCATTGGCCCCACCATGAAGAGGTCCTTTTAAGCTAGCAATAGCTCCAGTAATTGCTCCATGAATATCAGATAAGCTACTAGTAATAGTTCTTGCTGTAAAAGTAGAAACATTAAAACTATGTTCAGCATATAAAATTAATGATACATCAAATGCTTTAACAATTTCTTTTTGTGGCACTTTACCAAAACACATATGAAAAAAGTTTTCTGCAATATTTAAATTTTTTTTGGGTTTAATTATTTTTTTTCCTTTTCGTAGTCTATAGAATGCTGCTAAAGCAGTTGGAGTTTTAGCTAAAATTCTTATAGCTTTTCTCATATTAGCTTCTAAAGATGAGTCTGTTGTTTCTTTGTCCTCTAAACCCATAATACTCACTGCAGTTCTAGCTACATCCATAGGATGAGATTTTTTTGGCATTCTTTTAATTGCAGAATAAAGCTCTCGTGATAAGTCTCTATTGTTTCTCTCTTCTTTTTCAAATTTTTTTAGCTGAATTGTATTTGGTAAATCTTTATTTAGTATTAAATAGGCCACTTCCTCAAACTTGCAATATTCACATAAATCTTGTGCAGCATAACCTCTATAGGTGAGAGAATTTATTTCTGGCATCACTTTTGAAACCTCGGTTTCATCGACTACAATACCCAGCAACCCTTTTTTAATTTCATCAGTCATTATTCATGTCCCTCAGTACTAAAATTATAAATTTTTTCATCTAAGCTATTATATTTCTCATAGTCAACAAGTTCATATAGTCGTTTTCTTGTCTGCATTTTATCAATTATATTATTTTGATGTCCATTTGTATAAATGTCTCTTAATCCATCCTCAACATTTTTCATAGCTAGTCTTTGGGTAGTGACGGGATAAATTACAATATTATAACCCAAAGATTCTAATTCTTTATAATTAAATAGCTTTGATTTTCCAAATTCTGTCATGTTCGCGAGCAAGTAGCATGAAAGATTCTTTCTCACTTTCTCAAAATCATTTTTATCTTGTAATGCTTCAGGAAAAATTATTTCAGCCCCAGCGTCTATGTAAGCTTTGCATCTGTTGATCATTTTATCAATTCCTTCAACGCTCATTGCATCTGATCTAGCAATAATTTTAAAGTTTTCATCTTTTCTTGAGGATACACATTCTTTTATCTTTTTTACCATATCCTCGGTGGTAATTAATTCTTTATTGTCTAAATGACCACATCTTTTTCTCTCAATTTGATCTTCTAAATGTACAGCAGTTATTCCAAATTGTTCAAAAGTTTCAATTGTCTCCTTACAGGATTTAAATCCTGTATCTATATCAACAATTGTAGGTAAATTTGTAACTCTTGAAATGAGGTAAGATCTAGTACTTACGTCCTGCAAAGTTGTTAAACCAATATCAGGAAAACCTAGGTCATTAGCCATCACTCCACCTGATACATACACTGCGTCGTACCCAATTTCTTCTATTAATTTTGCGGTTAGAGGATTATAAGCTCCTGGAACTCTGAGAATTCTATTCGACTTTAACTTTTCTAAAAAATCTATTCTTTTTTGTTTTGGCTCTTTATCTATAAAATGCATTAAAAAATTCCTTTTTTTAAATTTCTCTTTAATTTACTTTTTTTTACTTCAATATTTAACTTATTTAGTTGTCCTGATTTTATTTTTTTAAGACTTTGAACTGTTTTTAAGAACCTTTTACTCTCTTTTTTATCAAGAATATCATTAGTTAATGTTAAAAATTTATCTATATAATTTTTTCTTTTAAATGGCCTTGATCCATAAGGGTGTGCATCTGCTTTATCTTGTTGTTCAATTATTTTCTTACCGTTTTTCATAGTTATAATTACTTTAGCTCCAAATGATTTCTTCTTAGGATCTGGATCATGATATTTTTTTGTCCATTTTTTATCCTCATGCGTTTTAATAGATCTCCAGATTTTTATAGTACTTTTCTTTTTTGCTCTAGTTTTTGTATAAGATTTAATATGATGCCAGTTTCCGTCTTCTAAAGCCACTGCAAATATATACATAATTGAATGATCCAGTGTTTCTCTACTAGCATTTGGATCCATTTTTTGTGGATCATTTGCACCAGTACCTATTACATAATGTGTATGATGACTTGTATAAATATCAATTTTTTTAATTTGATTTAAATTTTGAATTTTTTTTCTGAGTTTTTTTGCTAAATCAATTAATGCTTGGGATTGATATTCAGCAGAATACTCTTTTGTATATGTTTCCAGAATTGCTTTCTTTATCTCACCTTTTTTTGGAAGAGGAACACTGTAGATTGCTTTCTTGCCATCTAAGATCCTCGCTATCACACTATCCTCACCTTCATATATTGGGCTTGGTGATCCTTCTCCTCGCATAACTCTGTCAACAGCCTCGATTGCCAATTTTCCAGCATGAGCAGGTGCATATGCTTTCCAACTAGAAATTTCTCCTTTTCTTGATTGCCTTGTTGAAATAGTTGTATGAAGAGCTTGCTGTATTGCTTGATAGATTGTTTCCGTATTTAATTTAAGCATTGAACCAAGTCCTGCAGCAACACTAGGTCCAAGATGAGCTATGTGATCAACTTTATGTTTATGCAAACAAATACCTTTGACCAAATTTACCTGAACTTCATAAGCAGTAATGATTCCTCTTAAAAGATCCATTCCACTTTTTTTATTTTGTTGTGCAACACTTAATAATGGAGGAATATTATCCCCTGGATGGCTGTAATCAGCTGCCAAAAAAGTATCGTGAAAATCGAGCTCTCTAACTGCTGTACCATTAGACCAAGCTGCCCATTCACAATCAAATTTAAGTTTATTACTTACACCAAACAATTGTGCACCATTTTTCCTTTGATGTTTTAAAGTCATTTCTCTAGATGTGACAACAGGTTTTCTATTTAGAGATGCAATTGCCACTGACGCATTATCTATTATTCTATTAATAGCCATTTCAATTGCATTTTTATTTAATTTTGCATTATCACTTGCGATCTCTGCAATTTTCCATGCAAGCTGTTTCTTTTTGGGAAGAAATATTTTAGACGGATAAACTTTCACCTTATGTAATATCAAAATAACTCCTAATTTAAGAAATTGTTTTTAATAGCTAAAAAAAAATAATCAATCCTAAAGATATTGTAATATAATTTTTTCAATACCTTCAAAGTCTTTAATAAGGTGATTATGATATATTTCACTGGTATTTTTTTCAGTATAACCATCTTCTAATAAAATAAGTGGTATACCTGCTTCTTTTGCTGCATTAGCATCAGTTTCACTATCACCAATCATTAAGGATTTTTTAATGTCACCATTTAAAATTTCTATTACTGATGTTAAATGTCTAGGATCAGGTTTACAGTAATCAAATGTATTGTGACCAGCCACATATTCAAAAAATTCATATATACCAATTTTTTTTAGAAGATCTACAGCTAGATGCTCTTGCTTATTTGTACAAACACCCATTGTAATATTTTTTTCTCTGGCCCATATTAGGAAATTTTTAACACCATTTATTAAAGTACTTTCATTCACAATATTTTTTCCATAGAAATCTACAAAATCTTTGATCATTTCTTTCTTTATTTTTTCATCTTGGACTTTTCCAAATTCTTTCTTTGCCTGTCCCCAGATTGATCTTCCAAGCATAGCCCCAGCACCTTGACCAACCAAATTTCTGATTTCTTCTGTAGATTTTGTGGGATAGCCAAATTTTTTCATTACATAATTGTGTGCACGCATAAGATCAGGCGCTGTATCAACCAAAGTTCCATCTAAATCAAAAAGAATCGTAAAGTCTTGCTTCATAGTCAAAAGTATTTTTAAGAAATATTTTGTGAATTAAGAAAAATATATACTTAATGTAAAGAATTTCATAGATGAAAGAGTTAAATTTAATAAAGTTTCAAAATAGACTTAGAAATAAATTTTTAAAGTCTGGAGTTAAAATGGTTGGACCAGATACAGTTTTTTTTTCAAAAGATACAAAAATCGGTAAAAATGTAACAATTGAACCTTATGTTGTTTTTGGATTGAAGGTAAAAATTGGAAATAATGTTAACATAAAATCATTTTCTCATTTAGAGAACTGTAGAGTTGAAAACAAAGTGGAGATAGGTCCTTATGCTAGAATAAGGCCAGGCACAATTCTTAAAGAAGGATCCAAAATAGGAAATTTTGTAGAAATTAAAAAAAGTACTATTGGAAAAAAATCAAAAGTAAATCATTTAAGTTACGTAGGTGATACTAGTATTGGAAAATCAGTAAATGTTGGAGCTGGAACCATAACTTGTAATTACGACGGAATTAAAAAGAATAAGACAATAATTAATGATAATGTCTTTATTGGTTCTAATGCATCCTTGATTGCACCAATTAAGATTAATCATGACAGTGTTGTGGGTGCTGGATCAGTGATAACTAAAGATGTAGGTAAAAAAACTTTAGCATTAACGAGAAGTTCACAAATTGAAATAAAAAATTATAAAAGAAAAAAATAACAATGTGTGGTATAATAGGAATAAATAGCCATAAACCAGTTTCATCTACAATTATAAATTCTCTAAAAAAATTAGAATATAGAGGATATGACTCGGCCGGTATAGCAACTTTATCTGATGGATTAATTAACGAGGTTAAATCTGAGGGCAGGGTAGACAATCTAGAAAAAAACTCTTTAGTTCAAAATATGGAAGGAACCATTGGCATAGGTCACGTAAGATGGGCAACACATGGATTACCTAATAGTATTAATGCTCATCCCCATTCGTCACAAAATGTTTCAGTTGTACATAATGGAATAATTGAAAACTCAACATTATTAAAAAAATTTTTGGTTAGTAAAGGACATAAATTCAAATCACAAACTGATACCGAGGTAATTGTTCACCTTATTACTGAAAATCTAAAAACCAACAATATAGTTGACTCAATAAAGAAAACATTAAAATCTTTACATGGAAGTTTTGCTCTTGGAATAATATTCAAAGACGAACCAAATTTGATAGTTGGCGCTAGAAGAGGTTCTCCTTTAGCGGTTGGGTATGGTCCAAATGAAAATTACTTAGGATCAGATTCTTATGCACTTAAATCAATGACAAATAAGATTACTTATTTAAATGATGGGGAATTTTGTATTATTAAAAAAGACCATGTAGAGTTCTTTGATGAAGAGGGAACAAAAGTAAATAAAAAAGTTTTAGAACTTTCATCAGAAGAAAAAAAATATGACAAAGGTGACTATAAGCACTTTATGGCTAAAGAAATTGAAGAACAACCAACTACTTTGAAGAATGGAATAAAAGAGTATATCGATAATGCTAATAATAATATCAACATATATAATTTTCCATGGAAACAAAATGAAATTTCATCAATTACACTTATTGGTTGCGGTACCGCATACCATTCATGCCTGATGGCTAAGTATTGGTTTGAACAATTAACATCTTTAGACGTTAATGTAGATATTGCTTCTGAATTTAGATACAGAAAAAATAGATTTAAAAAGGAAACATTATATGTTTTTGTCTCTCAATCTGGTGAAACGGCTGATACATATGCAGCTCTAGACTTATGCAACAAAAAAGGTATGAAAACTTGTTCAGTTGTAAATGTAATTGAAAGCTCAATAGCAAGAGATTCAAAATTTGTTTTACCAATTCATTGTGGGACTGAAATAGGCGTGGCTTCCACTAAAGCATTTCTCGGGCAAATTTTGATATTATATATTTTAGCTTTAAAGCTTGGAATGTTAAGAGGTGATTTAAATAAAGAATTATTTACTGAAAAATTAAAAGATCTAAAAAAATTACCAGAATTGGTAAAAAAGACGTTAATGACAGATAATAAGATTCAGTCAATTTCTAATACTTTTAATAAGTCAAAAGGATCGATGTTTTTAGGCAGAGGTTTTTCTTTTCCAATAGCTTTAGAGGGAGCTTTAAAACTCAAAGAATTATCTTATATTCATGCAGAGGGATATCCGGCTGGTGAAATGAAACATGGACCTTTGGCTCTAATTGAAGAGGGGATGCCGGTTGTTATTTTGGCTCCTAGAGACAATTATTATAAAAAAACTATTTCAAACATGCAGGAAGTCATAGCAAGAGGAGCAAAAGTTTTGTTAATTACAAATAAAAGTAAAGATGAAATAGTCTCAGAAAATATATGGGAGAAAATTGAGGTTGAAACAACTAACGAAGATCTTTTACCTTTTCTTTTAACAATACCTTTACAAAAATTAGCCTATTATTCAGCACTAAAAAAAGGTTATGACATTGATAAACCGCGTAATCTTGCAAAATCTGTAACAGTAGAATAATTAACTAATATTTAATTGTACTCTTTTCTTTTGTCATAATTAAGTTATATATTCATCTCAAGGTTGAATTATGAAAAATTGGAAAATAAATAGTTGGAGAAAATATCCTGTAAAACATATTCCAGAGTATCCGGATAAAAAAGAACTGGACCAGGTTTTAAATAAAATTAAAAAATTTCCTCCACTTGTTTTTGCTGGTGAGACAAGGCATTTAAAACAACAGCTTGCAGAAGTGGTTGATGGTAAAGCTTTTTTACTTCAAGGAGGAGATTGTGCAGAAAGTTTTGCTGAATTTAACCCTGATAATATTAGAGATACATTTAAGCTAATTTTACAAATGTCTCTAGTATTAACTTACTCAGCTTCTTTGCCAGTAATTAAACTTGGAAGAATTGCCGGACAATTTGCAAAACCAAGAAGTGCACCAACTGAAAAACAAGGTAATTTAGAACTACCTAGCTATCTTGGTGACAATGTTAATGGAATAGAGTTTAGTGAAAAAGCTAGAAAGCATGATCCAAAAAGACTCTTCAGGGCTTATTCACAATCAGCTTCAACCTTGAATTTATTAAGAGCATTTTCAAAAGGGGGTTTTGCAGATTTAAATAAAGTACATTTGTGGAATCTAGATTACATAAAAAAAAGTCCTCAAGCAAAAAAATTTAAAGAACTTGAAGATAAAATCGCAGATGCTTTAGCATTTATGGCAGCGTGTGGAATAACCTCAGATTTTAACAATAGGTTATATACTGTAAATTTCTGGACATCACATGAAGCTTTACACCTGCCGTTCGAAGAAAGCATGACTAGGGTTGACTCAACAACTGGAGAATATCATGACACGTCTGCTCATTTTGTTTGGATTGGTGATAGAACTAGGCAATTAGACGGAGGTCATGTTGAATATTGTAGAGGAATTGAAAATCCAGTAGGAATAAAATGTGGCCCAACAAGCAAACCTGAGGAAATAGTAAAGATTTGTAATATTATTAATCCAAGCAATGAGAAGGGTAAAATTACTTTGATTTCAAGATTTGGGTATGACTCTGTTGAAAAATTTCTTCCAAAACTTGTTAGGACTATTAAAAAAGAAGGTGTCAATGTCATTTGGTCTTGTGATCCTATGCATGGTAATACGATTAAATCTACAACAGGATTTAAAACAAGACCTTTTAATAGAGTTTTAAAAGAAGTAAAAGATGTTTTTGCGGTTCATCAAAGTGAAGGTACATATGCCGGAGGTTTACATATTGAAATGACCGGTCAAAATGTGACAGAATGCACTGGTGGAGCTAGAAAAATCTCTGATGCCGATCTATCAAGTAGATATCACACTCATTGTGATCCTAGATTAAATGCTGATCAGGCTTTGGAATTAGCTTTTTTAATTTCAGATGAGATTAAAAAGAATAGCAGCTATTCCAAAAATGCTATTCAAGAGGCATCATAAGCCATTGCTTTACAGTATAAGATTGTTAAATATTTGCTATGAACTCGACAGAAAAAATAAAATACATTTCAAACTGGATAAAATCATATGTTGACCAAATGCCTTCAAAAGCAGAATCATTGGTGATTGGAATTTCTGGAGGAATAGATTCTTCTGTATCAAGTACATTGAGTGCATTGACTGGTTTAAAAACTATTGTTTTAACTATGCCAATAAAACAAAAAGAAAATCAACACAATTTGAGTTTGAAACATCAAGAATGGTTAGTAAAAAAGTTTAAAAATGTTGAAGCTCATACTATAAGTCTAGATAGTTTATTTGAAACATTTTCATCAACACTAAATAAATTTAGTAATGAACATGGATTTGCTAACTCTAGAGCGAGACTAAGAATGACAACACTATACCAAGTTGCAGCAGCAAATAATGGCATTGTTGTTGGTACTGGAAATAAAGTGGAAGATTTTGGAGTTGGTTTTTACACCAAATATGGAGATGGTGGTGTTGATATTTCTCCAATAGCCGACTGTAATAAAACTGAAGTTTGGGAATTAGGCAAGGAATTAGGTATATTAAAAGAAATAATTGATGCTCCACCAACTGATGGCTTATGGGATGATGGAAGAACAGACGAAGGTCAATTAGGTTTTAAATATTCTGAACTCGAAGACGCAATGAGCAATATAAATTCACCTCATAGAGGACAATACGAGAAAATTAGAAATCAAAACTTGCATAAAATGGAGCCCATACCAGTTTGCAAGATTCCTAGTTAATCAATTAGATTAACAAATCACTAAATAAGGTATATTTCTTAATCACTAATTATGAATATTTTTTTAACAAATAACTTAACTAATAAAAAAGAACAATTTATTCCAAGAGATAAAAATAAGATTGGCATGTATGTGTGTGGGCCTACTGTCTATGATGATCCGCATATTGGGAATGCAAGACCATTAGTAATTTTTGATATTTTATACAGATTACTAAAGAGTAAATTTTCGGTAGTTACATATGTAAGAAATATAACTGATATTGATGATAAGATAATTAAAGCTTCTAGTGAGCAAAAAATATCTGCTCAAGAACTTACTGAAAAAGTAACCAAAGGTTTTTTAGATGATTGTAAATTTTTAAATTGTGATAATCCCACACATCAGCCTAAAGCTACTGAACATATTAGTCTTATGATTGATATGATAAATAGTTTGATTAAAAAAGATTTTGCTTATGAAAATAATAAACATGTTTATTTTGAAGTAAAAAAATTTTCTGATTATGGAAAATTATCTAACAAGAAATTAGAGGATTTAATTGCTGGTTCTAGAGTAGAAATAAGTGATAATAAAAAGAATTCAGAGGATTTTGTGTTATGGAAACCATCTAATGATGGTGAGCCATCATGGGAGTCGCCTTGGGGAAAGGGTAGACCAGGTTGGCATTTAGAATGTTCCGCAATGTCTAAAAAGTTTTTAGGTGATGAATTTGATATTCATGGTGGAGGTATAGACTTAATCTTTCCTCATCATGAGAATGAAATTGCTCAATCTAGATGTGCAAATAGTAAAAAAATATTTGCAAATTATTGGATACATAATGCATTTATAACTATGTCCAATGAGAAAATGGCAAAGTCACAAGGAAATATTCTAAAGATAAAAGATTTTAAGAATAAGATGAGCGGTCAAATTATCCGATTAGCATTAATGAGCGCCCATTACAGACAACCATTGGATTGGAATGACAAGTTATTGATTCAGTGTGAAAATACTTTAAACAAGTGGTATAGAATATATTCGACTAATATTAAATCGGTAAAAATTCCTGAAGAAATTCTAAAACCACTTTATGATGATTTAAATACTCCAGGGTATATTGCCAATCTTCATAGTCTATATGAAAATGCGAATAAAGGAGAAAATAAAGAATTATTTATTGCAGCATGTCAATTTATTGGTTTATTGAATGAAAATAAAGAGCAGTGGCAAGATTATAAAAAGAACAGAGTATCTATTGGCAAGACTGATATTGAGAGCATGATAGATTTGAGAAAAATAGCTAGAGAAAATAAGGATTATAAAGAGGCTGACAGAATTCGACAAGAACTTTTGGACAAAGGTGTTTTAATAGAAGACAAAGATGGTAGAACACTGTGGAAATTTAAATGAATAAAGAAAGATTATATATATTTGATACGACGCTAAGAGATGGAGCTCAAACTCAGGGAGTAGATTTTTCTCTCGAAGATAAAGAGAAAATTGCTTTTGCTCTTGATAATTTAGGTGTTGATTATATTGAAGCTGGATGGCCTGGTGCCAATCCTACTGACACAGAGTTTTTTCAAAAAAAATATAATTTTAAAAATGCAAAATTAACATCTTTTGGTATGACTAAAAAATCTGGTCGAAGTGCAGAAAACGATCCAGGATTATCTGCCATTATGAATTCAAATACATCCTCTGTTTGTTTAGTTGGAAAATCTTGGGATTTTCATGTTGATGTTGCGTTAGGTATTAAAAATCATGAAAATCTGGAAAATATTAGTGAGAGCGCTAAACATTTTGTTAAAGCAAAAAAAGAATTTATGTTTGATGCTGAACACTTTTTTGATGGATATAAAGCAAATTCAAAATATGCTATTTCATGTATTAAAGCTGCTTATGATGAAGGAGCTAGATGGATTGTATTATGTGATACTAATGGAGGCACTCTTCCCCACGAGGTATCAAAAATAGTTTTAGAAGTTTCCAAAGTAATACCAGGTAAAAATTTAGGTATTCATGCCCATAATGATACAGGTAACGCGGTTGCAAATACTTTAGCTGCTGTACTGTCAGGAGTGCGTCAAGTGCAGGGAACAATTAACGGACTGGGTGAAAGATGTGGAAATGCTAACCTAATGTCATTAATTCCTACTTTTTTTTTAAAAAATGATTTTTCATCAAAATTTGAAATTAATATTGACTCAAAAAATATTAAAAATTTGACCGAATGTTCAAGACTTTTAGATGAAGTTCTCAATAGAAAACCAAATATGCACCTACCTTATGTGGGAGCTGCAGCATTTTCTCACAAGGGAGGTTTACATGTTTCAGCTGTCCAAAAGGATCCGAAAACATACGAACATATTGATCCAGAGAGTGTAGGCAATAATAGAAATATTGTGATTTCTGATCAATCAGGTAAGTCAAATATCATCTCAAGGTTAAAAACAATAAATATCGATATTGACGAAAATGATCCAAAAATAAAAAAACTTTTAAATGAAGTTAAAGATAGAGAATTTATTGGTTATAGTTATGATGGTGCAGACGCTTCTTTCGAATTATTAGCGAGGAGAATAATTGGAGAGATCCCTAGATATATATCTATAACTGAATATGATGTCACAGTAAAAAAAGATACTAATGGCAAAATAGTTTCCTCAGCTAAAGCCCAATTAGAAGTTGATGGAGAAAAAATTGTTTGTGAAGGTAATGGTAATGGCCCAGTAAATGCCTTAGATAATGCTATAAGAAAAAATGTTGACCGATTAGCAAAATATTCAAAATATTTAAAAGATTTGAAGTTAGTCGATTATAAGGTCAGAATTTTAAATACAGGTACAGAGGCTGTAACAAGAGTTTCAATAGAAAGCACAGACTCTAAAGGAAAGAATTGGTTTACTATTGGTGTTTCCACAAATATAATTGAAGCATCTTTCAAAGCATTAATTGATAGTTTAGACTACAAACTTTTTAAAGATAATGCTCCTGCAAGCAAATAGATGAGTAAAAAAAATATCTCATTTATACTTCATAAACCGCAATTATCAGAAAATATAGGAGCTTGCGCAAGAGCATTAAAAAATTTTGATTTTAAAAATTTAGTTTTAATTAATCCGAAACCAATTTATCCAAATGACAAGATTTTAGCTACATCTGTTGGTGCAAAAACTGTAATAAAAAAAAGTAAAGAATATCATAATCTAGAAAAAGCAATTGAAAATATTGATATTGTAATCGCTACATCTGCAAGATTCAGAAACAAGAATATAAAACACATTAATTTAGAAGACTTAAAAAAGATCGATTTTAAAAAAAAAGTAGCTTTTTTATTTGGATCTGAAGCATCTGGGTTATCTAATAATGAAATAAGTTATGCAAATTATACTCTTCAAATACCCACAAACCCCAGTTTTAAATCATTAAATTTATCTCATAGTTTAATAATTATTGCACAACACGTAGCAAATATCATAAAAACGAAAAATCTAATTTTTAAAAAATCAAATAAAGTGAAATCTGCATCAAAAAAGGAAATTCAATCAATGGTAAACCTGTGTGTGAGAAATTTAGACTCAATAAATTTCTTTAAACCAAAGGAAAAGAAACCGATAATGTTAGAAAATTTGAGAAATATTTTTTATAAAATGGATTTATCAGACAAAGAAACGCGTATATTATCAAGTGTATTTGCAAGTTTAGGTAAAAAACGTTGATTGACAAAATAAAGAGTAAGTTTATAAGACGGTTTACTAAATGACAAAAAGATTAAACTCAAAACACAAAGTCGACAGAAGATTGAAAGTAAATCTTTGGGGTAGACCTAAAAGTCCTTTCAATACGAGAGCTTATGGGCCTGGACAACATGGCCAAACAAAAACATCCAAACCTTCAGATTATGGAATTCAGTTACAGGCTAAACAAAAATTAAAAGCCTACTATGGAAATATCAATGAAAGACAATTTAGAAATATATATAAAAAAGCAACTATGCTTAAGGGTGATACCAGCGAAAACTTAATAGGTTTATTGGAAAGAAGACTAGATGCTGTTATATATAGAGCGAAATTTGCGACTACCATTTTTTCTGCAAGACAATTGATAAATCATAGTCACGTAAAAGTTAATGGCAAGAAAGTAAATATAGCTAGCTATCTAGTTAGAGAGGAAGATACAATTGAAATTAGAGATAAGTCAAAGCAGTTGGCTATTATTGACATAGCTTTGGCTAATAAAGAGAGAGAAACTCCAGAATATATTCAAATGGATGAAAAAAATAAAAAATTCAAATTTATAAGGATACCAAAATTTGAAGAGGTACCTTATCCAATCGTTATGGAACCAAATTTAGTAATCGAATATTATTCTAGATAAAATTATTTTTTATATTTTACGCCTTTATCATCAAAGACTTTTTTTAGTTCGCCGTTTTCATACATTTCTTTAACAATATCACATCCACCAACAAATTCTTTTTTAACATATAATTGTGGTATTGTTGGCCAATCGCTAAAAGTCTTTATGCCTTCTCTTAAAGATTGGTCTTCTAAAACATTAACCCCTTTATAATTTACTTCTAGAATTTTAAGTAAATTTGCAACTGCCATTGAAAACCCGCATTGTGGAGCGTCAGGAGTTCCTTTCATAAATAAACAAACTTCATTATTATCGATATGATTTTGAATTAAATTTTTTATTTGATCGTCCATTATTGCTCCTTTGTTTTTATCGCTAAGGCGTGAAGTTCATTTCCCATTTTACCTTTTAAAGAATTGTATACCATTTTATGCTGCTCAATTTTACTCTTACCACTAAATTCAGATGAAGTAATGGTTGCAGAATAATGATTTCCATCACCAGCTAAATCTTGTATTTCAACTAATGCATCTGGTAAAGCTTCTTTAATGTGCTTTTCGATTTCTTTTAAATCCATTGCCATAATTAGTTCATAAAGTTTCTTAGCCAATTTGTATTATAAGATTTTAATTCGTCAATCGTTACCTTTGTCTTTTCATCAATAATCATATCATTTTTAATTATAACTCCTATTTCTTCATGATGTACTGAGTTTTTATCTAATATCTTATTAACTTCCTTTAATTTTTTTGGTTCAATTTCTATAATATATCTTCCCTGGTCTTCTGCAAAAAAATAAGAAAATCCATTAATCAAGTTTTTTGGTTTATTTAATTTTATACCTTTATTTCCTTTAATACACATTTTAGTTAAAGCAGTTAAAATTCCTCCTAATGAAATATCATGTGCACTTTTGATTAAATCTTTTTCAATTAAATCTAACAAAGAAATACCATTATTTTTTTCATTAAAAAGGTTTACCTCTGGTGGAGGACCGTTTTTTTCATCTAAAATTATTCTAGCAAATAAACTTTGATCGAGATGTCCCTCAGTTTTTCCAATAATTAAAACTAAATTATCAATATCTTTAAAGTCCATAGTCATCATTTTTTTATAATTCTTTATTAGACCAACTCCGCCTATAGATGGTGTTGGTTTAATACCCATCTCTTTTGTTTGATTATAAAAAGACACGTTTCCTGAGACCACAGGAAAGTTTAAATATTTGCTTGCTTCACTTATCCCCTCAACACATTCTACAAACTCACCCATATTATCCTCATTTTCTGGGCTTCCAAAATTAAGACAATTGGTAATTGCTATTGGTGTTGCTCCAACAGAAATTAAATTTCTCCAACTTTCTGCAACAACTTGTTTTCCTCCTGTTAAAGGGTGTGCCCAACAATAAACCGCTGAAGAGTCAACAGTAGCAGCAACTGCTTTATCAGTACCATGTACTCTGATCACACCAGAATCTCCCCCAGGTTTTTGAATTGTGTCACCCATTACAGTATGGTCGTACTGTTGCCATATCCATTCTTTACTACAAATATTAGGGTTAGATATAATTTTTTTTAAAACATCTTTTATTTTTAAATTGGAGAAAATATTTTTTTTAAATCTATTTTTTTTTGGTAATTTAGATTTTTTCCATTTACGATCGTACATTGGAGATTTTTCTACTAAAATATTAATAGGAATATTAGCAATCTGCTTTTCATTAAAGAATAATTCAATATTTTTTGAATTTGTAGTTTTACCAATAACTGCGAAATCTAAATTCCATTTATCAAAAATTTTTTTTGCTAAATCTTCTTTGCCATTTTCTAATACAATTAGCATTCTTTCCTGACTTTCAGATAACATAATTTCATATGGAGTCATTTTTGTTTCTCTGCAAGGCACTTTATTCAAATTAATCTCTATTCCTAAATTTCCTTTAGAGGCCATTTCAATACTTGATGATGTTAAGCCAGCCGCACCCATATCTTGAATAGCTATTATCGAGTCTCCTGACATCAATTCTAGACACGCTTCTAATAAAAGTTTCTCGGTGAATGGATCACCCACCTGTACAGTTGGTTTTTTTTCTTCTATTTTTTCATCGAAATTTGCTGAAGCCATACTTGCACCATGAATTCCATCTCTGCCAGTTTTAGACCCAACGTAGATAACAGGCTTATTTAAACCAGCAGCTTTAGAGTAAAATATTTTATTTTTTTTAACTAGCCCTAGTGTCATTGCATTAACGAGAATATTTCCGTTATAAGAACTATCAAAGGAAGTTTGACCTCCTATTGTTGGAACACCCATACAATTACCATAACCTCCAATACCATGAACAACGCCCCTTAATAAGTTTTTGGTTTTTTTATTTTGAGGAGAACCAAAGTGTATTGAATTTAAATTAGCTATAGGTCTTGCTCCCATAGTAAAAACATCTCTCATAATTCCGCCAACTCCAGTGGCTGCACCCTGGTATGGCTCAATAAATGAAGGATGGTTGTGACTTTCAATTTTAAAAACTATTGCATCACCGTCCTCTATATCAATAACTCCTGCGTTTTCACCTGGTCCTTGAATTACTTTTTTTCCTTTAGTGTGTAATTTTTTTAAATGTAATCTTGATGATTTATATGAACAATGTTCATTCCACATTGCAGAAAATATTCCAAGTTCTGTTATATTTGGAACTCTTTTTAAAAGATCACATATCTTTCTATATTCTTCTGCTTTAAGTCCATGTTCAATAGCTACTTTTTCGTTAACTAACATTATTTAATATTATTAATTAAATTTTTAAAAAAAATGGAACCATCTTCTCCTGACAAACTTTGGTCAATCATTCTTTCTGGGTGAGGCATCATTCCAAGTACATTTTTTTCTTTATTGAAAATTCCTGCAATATTGTTTATTGAACCATTTGGATTAGATATTTCTTTAGTCTCACCATTATCATTACAATAATAAATGGCTATTTGATTATTATCCTCAATTTCTTTAAGCTGATCGCGAGTACAAAAATAATTTCCTTCATTATGTGCAATATGAAGCTCAAAAACTTCTTTATTTAAATTTTTAAAATATGGATTATCTTTATTATTAATTTTAACAAAAACGTTCTTGCAAATGAATTCTAAATATTTATTTCTTAACAAAACTCCTGGCACCAAACCACTTTCAACTAATATTTGAAAACCATTACATATTCCCATGACCAAACCACCTGATTTTGCAAAATTGATCACCGATTGCATTATTTTAGATTTGGAAGCCATACTTCCACATCGAAGGTAATCACCATATGAAAAACCTCCAGGCAAAACAACTAAATCACTTTTTGGTAACTCAATGTCATCATGCCAAACCATTTTATTATTAAAGCCAAATTTTTTAAGAGCAACATCCATGTCTCTATCACAATTTGAACCAGGAAAGGTTATAACAGAGGATTTCATTAATTATTGTGTTTCAATAATTTTATAGTTTTCAATAACAAGATTAGTTAAAAGTTTTTTACACATATCTTCAACCAATCCTCTAGCTTTTGTTGGATCATTTTCGTTTACATCTATTTCGAAATATTTACCTTGCCTTACTCCATTCACGTCTTTAAATCCCATCCCATCTAGAGTTTTATGTATAACTTTTCCTTGAGGGTCTAACACATCTTTTTTAAGAGTAATTATTGCTGAAATTTTCATTTATTTTTTTTCTTAATTGATGAAATTTTAGTGACATTAACAGCCGTAACATTTGATTGCTCATGAAGTATTCCTAATCTCTTTGCAACCTCAGTATAAGCAGGAATTAAATCTCCTAAGTCTTTTCTAAATCTATCTTTATCTAATTTCTTGTCAGTTATTGAGTCCCATAATCTACAGGTATCTGGACTAATTTCATCTGCTAAAATCACTTCATTCTTTCCGTTAATCTTTATTCTTCCAAATTCTAATTTAAAATCAATTAATTTAATTCCAATTCCTCTAAACATACCAATCATAAAATCATTAATTCTTAAAATCATTTTTTTTACTTTTTCAATTTCTTTTTTACTAGCCCAATCAAAAGCATAAATATGTTCTTCAGCAATTAGAGGATCACCAAGCGCATCATCTTTTAAACAGTATTCAAGTAAAGGTTCTTTAAGAACTGTACCATCTTCAATTCCCAATCTTTTAGTTATTGATCCAGAGGCAACATTTCTTACAATAAATTCAATTGGAATAATTTCTACTAATTTGATAACTTGTTCCCTCATATTAAGTCTTTTGACTAAATGATTTTTAATTCCTATTTGTGACAAATTTGAAAGTATATGCTCTGAAATTCTATTATTTAAAACACCTTTTCCTTCAATAGTGCTTTTTTTCTGATTATTAAAAGCTGTTGCGTCATCTTTAAAGTATTGAATTACTAAATTTTTATCCGACGTTGCGTATAAAATTTTAGCTTTACCTTCATAAAGTTTTTTACCTTTTTTCATTATTTAAATACTCTTCTAAAAATTAAATTTACATTTTTAAAATGCTTAGAATAACTAAAAATAGTTCTTAATTTTTTTGGTGAAATCTTGCTCATTATGTATTTGTCAGACTGAATGACATTAAACAAATCTAAATTTTCAGCAAAACATTTTTTTGCATAAGTTTGAACCATTTTATAAGATTTTTCTCTACTAAGGCCAGTTTTAGTTAATTCAAGCATCAACTCTTGAGAGAAAATTAATCCTTTAGTAATGTTTAAATTTTCTAACATCTTCTTTGGATAGACAATCATATTGTCTAAAATATTTGCTAATCTAACCAAAGCAAAATCTGTTGTGATATTAGCATCAGGCCCAATATTTCTCTCAACACTTGAGTGTGAAATATCTCTTTCATGCCATAGAGCTATATTTTCTAGGGCAGGGATCACAGCACTTCTCACCATTCTTGCTAAACCAGTTAAGTTTTCACTCAAAATTGGATTTTTTTTGTGTGGCATTGCTGAAGAACCTTTTTGGTTTTTAGAAAAGTATTCTTGCAATTCACACACTTCAGTTCTTTGTAAATGTCTAATTTCAATAGCAACTCTTTCAATTGATCCAGCAATTATTCCTAAAACTGAAAAATAAAAAGCGTGACGGTCTCTTGGAATTATTTGAGTTGATATAGGTTCTACTTTTAGATTAAGTTTTTTTGCAACATGTTTTTCAACACTTGGATTGATATTTGCAAAAGTTCCAACAGCACCTGATATTGCACAAGTTGAGACTTCATCTATAGCATCCACTAATCTTTTTCTATTTCTTTTAAATTCCTCATAAAAAGAAGCTAACTTTAAACCAAAAGTAATTGGTTCTGCATGAATACCATGACTTCTACCCATACAAGGAGTAAATTTATATTTTCTTGCTTGTTTTTTTAGTACTTTTAAAATCTGGTCTAAATCTTTCAGAATTATTTTGCCTGATTGAATTAATTGAATATTGAAACTTGTATCTAGCACGTCAGATGAAGTCATACCCTGATGAAGATATCTTGCTTTAATTCCAGCCTTTTCTGTTACAGAAGTTAAAAAAGCTATTACATCATGTTTAACTTGAGCTTCGATTTGATGAATTCTTTTTACATTTATTTTAGCTTTTTTTCTTACAACTGAGGAAACTCCTTTTGGAATCTGGCCAAGTTTTTCCATGGCTTGAGCTGCAGCAATTTCTACATCTAACCAAATTTTATATTTATTTTCCTCTGACCAAATATCAGTAAGTTCTTTTCGAGAATATCTTTTAATCATTAATTATACGTATGGGGGCTTTGAATAACCTTTAACAGATTCTGTAAAGATTTCATAACCATTTTCAGTAATTCCTATTGTATGTTCAAATTGTGCAGATAAAGATTTATCTTTTGTTACTGCAGTCCACCCATCATTGAGAACTTTGGTTTCGTATTTGCCCGCATTAATCATTGGCTCGATAGTAAAAGTCATGCCTGGTTCCAGTTTTAAACCAGTATTTTTACTTCCATAATGAAGTACATTTGGTGGTTCATGAAAAACGTTACTTATACCATGACCACAAAAATCTCTAACAACTGAAAATCCTTTTCCTTCAACATGAGATTGTATTTCGTAGCCTATGTCACCTAATTTAATACCAGGTTTAAGTATCTTAATACCCTTCATCATACCTTCGTAAGTAGCGTCAATTAAGTTATCAAGTTTCACAGATGTTTTACCTATACAAAACATTCTACTGGTGTCACCATAATAATCATTAACTATTGTTGTAACATCAACATTGAGAGCGTCACCCTCTTGTAAAATTCTATCCTCTGAGGGTATTCCGTGGCAAACAACATGGTTGAGAGAGGTACATAGAGATTTTGAAAATCCTCTATAAAATAAAGGAGCTGAATATCCACCATTATCCCTTATAAATTCATATCCAAGTTTATCAATTTGATTAGTTGAAATTCCTTCTTTAATATTTTCAGTGAGCATATCTAAAGTTTTTGCAGCTAAATTTCCTGCAATTCTCATTTTCTCAAATTTTTCTAAATATTCATTCATCTTTAATTTTTAATTTTTTATCTACAAAAATCTTATTTGAACTTATTTTGCATCTGTATGCTAAAAATTTAACTCCTGCTTTTTTTGCAGCCAAATAATTTTTATAATACTCATTATCTATGTCACTAGCTATCTTAAAGTAATCCATATTTTCAATTTGAACCAAATATATTAGATAAGATTTATAACCTTTTTTTATGGCATCAATAAGAGTGAGTAAATGTTTAGTGCCTCGTGATGTAATTGCATCAGGAAATTCAGCCGTTCTTTTATCTCTAAAAAGAGTGACATTTTTAACTTCAACAAAAATTTTTTGATTTTTTTTTCTAATAAAAAAATCAAATCTAGTCTCTTTATTGTAAAATACTTCTGATTTGACTAAATCATTATTCTTCAATTCTTTTATTAGATTATTGTCTAAAGCATGATTTACTATCTTATTAGCCATGTGAGTATTGATCCCGACAAGATTTTTTCGAGCTTTTATAATTTCTAATCCGTATTTTAATTTTCTTTTAGGGTCGTCATGCTTTTGGATAAAAACTTCATTACCCTCTTCTAGCAATCCTTTCATGGACCCTGTATTGGGACAATGAGCTGTTACAGTTTCTTTATTTAATTTAACATCAACAAAAAAACGCTTATATCTTTTGATTAGTTTGCCTTTTATTAAAGACTTGGTAAATTCCATATTCAAATTATACATATAAAAAATGAAAAAAAATACAAAAGTAAATGCAGCTATTTTAATTATTGGAAATGAGATTCTATCAGGAAGAACTCAAGATACTAACACAAGTACTCTAGCAACTTGGTTAAATTCTAATGGTGTTAAAGTTGAGGAGGTAAGAGTAATACCAGATGATGAAAAGACCATAATAGATACATTAAATGTTTTGAGAAAATCAAGAAATTATGTTTTTACTACAGGTGGAATAGGACCAACTCATGACGATATTACGGCTGTATCAGTTTCTAAAGCTTTTGGATTAAAATATGAAATCCATAAAGAGGCATTTAAAATTTTAGAATCTTATTATAAATCAGGAGAATTTAATGAGGGTAGACAAAAAATGGCTTGGATGCCTCAAAATGCTAATTTAATTTTGAATCCTACAAGTGGAGCACCGGGATTTAATATTAAAAATGTTTTTTGTTTACCTGGCGTACCTTCTATAATGAAGTCGATGTTAGGAGGTTTAAAACATAAAATAGTTGGTGGTAACCCTATTTTGAGTCACACTATAAGTTTAAGAACTGTAGAAAGTGAAATTGCTGCTTCTTTAACAGAGGTTCAGGATAAAAATAAAGATGTTGAAATTGGAAGTTACCCTTTTTTTCATGCCGGTAAACTAGGTGTATCAATCGTTTTACGATCTGAAGCTCAATCTAAAATAGATAGCTGTAACAGTGAAATTTTAAAATTTGTTAATGAAAAAAAAATAGAAATAGTAGACAGGTAAATGTGAATAAATTTCTAATGAATTTAAAAAATTCTATTAATAAGGTTTTTTTTAAATTTGGTTATAGGGTATCTAAAATAAATAATACTGGGGAGCTTGTTAAAATTCACAAATACAAAAATTATGATGAATACAAAAAAACTCAAATTTATTTTAATAAGCAAAAATTAGATAAAGTTTGGGCAGATAAAGATACTTTAAAGTTGGTTAGTGATTTTTTGAGAGAAAATATTAAATCAATAGATATCAAAGGTATTTGTCATGGATCAAGAAATGGATTTGAACAAAAATATTTCCAAGAGGAGATACCTAATTCTAAAGTGATAGGTACAGATATCTCAGAAACAGCTAAGGATTTTAAAAATTCATTTGTACATGATTTTCATGAAGAAAAGGAGGAATGGATGAATAATTTTGATTTTGTTTACTCTAACTCTTTAGATCAAAGTTATGATCCAAAAAAAGCTATAACTACTTGGTTAAGACAAATAAAAAAAGATAGGTACATTATTATAGAACATTCTGATCAACATACAGTAAGAGCATCAAATAAAATGGATCCCTTTGGTGTTGAAGCAAATTTCTTTCCATATTTGCTAACCGAATGGTTTGGGCATCAATTATCAATAAAAATTATTAAAAGCATAAAGATCAACAAGAATAATGCTCCAGTATTTTTCTTTATATTAAAAAAAATTATTAATTAGATGTTATATTTCGCCTACGGAAGTAATCTTAATCATTTTCAAATGAAAAAAAGATGTAAAGATAGTATTTATTTAAAAAAAATTGATTTACAAAATTTTCGTTTAACATTTAGGAGCAAATATAGGGCTGCCGATATTGAGCCAAAAAAAAATTGTATAGTGCCAGGTGGTTTATTTGAAATATCAAAAAGCGATGAAAAAAAACTTGATGTATACGAGGATTTTCCAGTGCTTTATAAAAAACATTATTTTATTTATGATGGAAGAAAAGTTATGACATATACTATGGTCAAAAAATCTTCATTTAGATTTCCATCAGCTAGATATCTAAATATTGTTAAAAAGGGCTATAAAGACTGCAAATTAGATAATAAATATTTAGAAAAAGCTCTAAAAATTTAAGAATTTTTTTTATTCCTCTAGTATTTTTACACTTAGTTTAGAGCTATTTCCAATTATGGAGTTTATCAATCCTAGAAAACGATATTTATTTTTATTAAATTCTGACTTCGAAATGAAATAATATCTAAAAGTGTTGAAACCAAATCTAAGTAATTTTCCAAAATGCGTTATTAAAGCATACATGTAACCATAATTTTTTTTAAAATAATAAAATCGTCCCCAAAAATAGTTCCAATGTCTAAAATTATGGTACTTTACATCTAAATTCATATCTAAACTTTGTGCACTTTTATGTTCAATTTTAATATTATTAAGTACAAAAATATTTTCTCCTTTTTTTTTAACTTGCCTACAAAGATCCATTTCTTCAAAAAAGAAAAAATAATTATCATCAAATACTTCATTATTAGTGAATTTTTTGAGGTTTACTATTAGCGAACAACCTTTAACTAAATCTATTTGAGCTATTTTTTTTTCGTTATCAAAACTATTATTATTGCTATTAAAAAATTTATCTAATTTATTATTCATATTAAAATCAATTAAATCATCAGATATTGGACTTGCTAATGTAAAATTATCTTTTAATTCTTTTAAATCTTGTTCAATTTTATTAATATGATTTTCAGTAATTATAATATCAGTATTTAGTAAAAGAGCATATTCAGTTTTAATTAATTTAAAACCAATGTTAGAAGCTTTAGCGTAACCATGATTTAAATTATTCAATACAACTTTACAATTATTAAATTCATTCTCAATTACTTCTTTAATTTCATAATTATCTGAATTTTCAATTATAAGAATTTCTCTATTATTTCCAATTGTACTGATGCAGTTTTTTAATTTATTTAACGATCTGTAAGAAATGATTAATACTGAGAGGTCCATTTTCTAGTATTATATTACTAAAATGAATATAGTTATAAAAAAAAAATTACTAATTATTCTTGTTGAATTACAAATAATGGCTTAAATACTCATAAATCTTCTAAAGGCTGAGACGATAATTTAAAAACCCAAAGGTTTTAAAACAATGAAAATTATATACTAATGTGTGTTTATGTTGGTAAAATCTTTAAAAAAAATTTTTTTAATACTTTTTTTTCAATTTTCGTTTTTTTATAATTTTGCTTTAGGAGAGATTCCCCAATCTAGTAGTCTTATTGCTTACTATCCATTTTCTGGAGATGTAACTGATAGTAGCGGAAACGGATATGATGGCACCATATCTGGAAACCCACAGCTTACGACAGATAGATTTGGAAATCTTAATACTGCTTATGATTTTGATGGAAATGGAGATTGGATTTATTTTGGTACCGACACACTTCCTACTAACAATGGAAATGGTATTCGCGATGAGTTTACTATTAGTGTTTGGGCAAAATCATCTTCTAATTCAACAATGGATTTATTTGCTTATGGTGGGATGGTCCATTGTGGCTCTGGTGGTTACGGTGCAATTGTGAGATTAGCTAGTAATATTCAATTTAATAGTTGTAATAATGGTTATAATTTATCTACAGGTGGAACAAATAATGACGGTAATTGGCATCAATATGTGGTCACTTGGGATGGCACAAGTCAAAGAAAAATATATATTGATGGCGTTCTCAAAGGCACTAAAAATAGAAATAATGTTTTTAGAATACAAGATACTGGTTTAGTTCTTGGTAGAAGCTTTATGGATTGGGATCTGGGTACCACTTTAAATGGATCAGCTGATGAATTGCGATTATGGAAAAAAAGATTAACTGATTCAGAGGTACAAACTTTATATAATATAGAGAGTAATGCACCACCAACACTAAGTTCATCAGTACCAGCGGATAATGCAACAGGTATAGCACTAGACTCAACTATTGTTCTCAATTTTAGTGAAAATGTAGATGTTGAAAGTGGAAATATTACGATATTAAAATCATCAGATAACTCAACAGTTGAAACCATTGATGTAACTGGTGGCCAAGTAACAGGTTCAGGAACATCTCAAATAACGATCACACCATCATCAGACTTTAGTAGCTTAACAGAGTATTACGTTTTAATAGATGCATCCGCTTTTGATGATAGCGGCAGTGCATCATACGCTGGGATAACTTCTACAACTGCTTTAAGTTTTACAAGTACAAACCCAGTACCTACTTTATCTTCATCAGTACCAGCAGATAATGCAACTGGCGTAGCACTTGACTCAACTATTGTTCTTAATTTTAGTGAAAATGTTGATGTTGAAAGTGGTAATGTCACTATTAAAAAAACATCAGATAACTCAACAGTTGAAACGATTGATGTAACTGGTGGCCAAGTAACAGGTTCAGGAACATCTCAAATAACAATTACCCCATCATCA
>CACJOA010000007.1 GCA_902594915.1 uncultured Pelagibacteraceae bacterium
TGTCCAATATTAAATTCCTTAATAACTTTTATTTTTGAGAGAATTTTAGTAGATTTATAATCTAAACCATGACCCGCATGAACTTCAATACCTAAAGAGTTTGCCAAGATACAACAATTTAAAATTCTTTTTAATTCATTCGAGTATCTTTTTTTTAATTTAACTTGGTTTGAAAGTTTACCAGTATGTATTTCTATACAATCTACTCCTAATCTTTTTGAAATTCTAATATCTGAAATTTTTGGATTTATAAATAGACTTGTTCTTATTCTTTTTTTTTTAAATTTAGATATGATAAATTTTAATTTTTTGTAATTTTTTTTTAAGTTAAGCCCCCCTTCGGTCGTTATCTCTTTTCTGTTTTCTGGAACAATACAGACAAAATTTGGCATAATCTTTAAAGCAGTTTCTATCATCTTGCGATTTGTAGATATTTCTAAATTAACTAACAAATTTTTAATTGAACATATTTTTCTTGCATCTTTATCTTTAATGTGACGTCTATCTTCCCTTAAATGTATAGTGATCGAGTCTGCTCCAGCTTTTTTAACAAATTTTGCTGCAAAAATAGGATCAGGATGAATTTCGCCTCTAGCATTTCTTAATGTTGCGACATGATCAATATTTACACCTAATCTTCTCACTTATTAAATCTGCTTCCCGGAATTGTTATTGGTATCGAAGATAAACTTTTTGGTAGTTTATTTTTTTTATATGATGGTACTTTTAATTTTAGTTGTGATATTATTTTCCTTTTGATCTTTACAGATTTTTTATCAGATCTATCAATTATACACGCAAATCCAAGTAACTGTCCTTTTGCTTTTTTAATAAGGCTCACACATTCCATGCTCGATTTGCCTGTAGTTATTACATCTTCTACAATTAAGACTTTTGATTTTTTTCTAATTTGAAATCCTCTACGCAATGTAAATTTTCCTTTAACCCTCTCACAAAAAATAGTTTCTTTTTTTAAAATTTTTCCTATTTCGTACCCAATTATTATCCCTCCCATTGCTGGAGATAAAATTAAATCAATTTTTTTAAAATTTTTATTAATTTTTGAAGCAAGAGATTTACAAATTGGTGTAGCTAATGAAGGTTTGCTTAAAAGTTTAGCACATTGAATATATCTGGATGAATGTAATCCTGAAGATAAAACAAAATGACCCTCTAATAAAGCATTAGTTTTTTTTAAAATATTTAAGGATTTTTTGGGTGAAAGCATTTCTTTTATCTTCGTGTCGTATTATCTTAAATTTTATACCTTTTTGTTTGAGCTCTGCAATAAAATTTGTGAAATTTTTTAAATCTCTTATAATAAGTTGAAATTTAAAGTTAATATAATTAGGGTTTTTACCAACCATTTCTAGGTTTGAAATATTCAATTTGTGTTCACCTATTAAAGAACTAACATTTCCTAATTGTCCAGGTTTGTCTGGTAGTGAAATCCACAAAGTTGTATTATATTTTTTAATTCTTTCTTGTTTTTTTTCACCTCTATCATGCCAATATCTTCTTATAGCTGATCTAGCTTTTCCAGTTTTTGTAGTTGGTATCCAATGTAAAGATGGTGATTGGTTTTTTGACGTAATAATATTAACTCTATCACCATTTCTTAAGATTGTTTGTAGCTCACTTTTATTACCATTTATTTCACAACCAATCGCCGTATCTCCAATTTTAGTATGTACAGCATACGCAAAATCAATTGAAGTAGCATCTTTTGGTAACTTTATTACCGAGCCTTTAGGTGTAAAACAAAAAACATTTTCTTGGAACATTTGTAGTTTAGTATATTCATAAGAATGTTCTGGATTTTCATTTTTTTCAATTATTTCAACTAAATCTTTTAACCAATCATACTCTTTCCATGTTAAAGAATTAAATTTTTCAGAAGACTTGTATTGCCAATGAGACGCAATACCTCTTTCAGCAAATTCATGCATTTCATTTGTTCTAATTTGTATTTCTATTGGTTTTTTATTTGAACCAATGACTGAGGTATGAATTGATTTGTAACCATTAATTTTTGCTGAAGAAATATAATCTTTAAATTTACCAGGAATACAATTATATTCTTTATGAATTATTCCAAGAGTTTTATAACAATCATCAATATTTTTTAAAATAATTCTAAATCCAATAATATCTGTAATTTGTTCTAAAGAAACTCTTTTTTTCTGAACCTTTCTCCAAATAGAAAACGGTGTTTTTTCTCTACCAAAAATTTCAGAAGTGACATTATTTTTGCTTAAAAGATAAATTAATTCTCTTGATTGACTTTTAAATATATCTTTTTTATCTAATTTAATTTCCTCAAGTCTTTTTTGTATTAAAGATCTTGCATCATTATTAAGTATCTCGAATGAAAGGTCCTCTAACTCATCACGGATTCTATGCATACCCATTCTATCAGCTAATGGGGCATATATTTCCATTGTTTCTTGCGCTATTCTTTTTCTTTTGTCTTCACGGTTAATTGCTTTTATAGTCCTCATATTATGTAATCGATCTGCAATCTTAACTAAAAGAACTCTAATATCTTTTGATGTAGCCAATATTAATTTTCTAAAATTTTCTGCTTTTGAATTTGATGATGCAGTATTTTCTAATACAGATATTTTTGTAACACCATCTACTAAATCAGCTACCTCATCACCAAATTCTCCTTTGATGGTATCGTAAGTCGCAAAAGTATCTTCAATTGTATCATGTAATAATCCTGTTGTAATTGTAGCACTATCCAATTTTAATTCTGTTAAAATATTTGCAACTTCAATCGGATGTACTGAATATGGATCACCTGAAGCTCTTTTTTGATTTCCATGTGCTTTAACAGCAAAATCGAATGCTTTATTCAATATTACAGGATTCAAAAATTTATTGTAAATTTTTACTTTATTTATTAATTCTTTAGAATTTAACATTCTTTACTATATCATCAATTCATATCTTTTTAATAGATCTAATGTCACTTTTGGGTAATAAAAAAATTAGTTTTTTAATATGTTCCTTAGTTTTGGGATGTTTCCAATTTTTATTTATTTCAAATAAGGGTAATAAAACAAAATTTCTTTGATGCATTCTAGGGTGAGGTAAAACAATATCTTTAAACGTTTTCATTTTTCCATAATCTATGATGTCAATATCACACTCCCGAGGAGAATTTTTATAAGATATTTTCCTACCTAAGGCTCTTTCTATCTTTTTGCATATTTTATATAAGTCTTTAATTGATAAGACTGTTCTTGCTTTTAAAATAATATTTAAAAATTTAGGATTTTTATGATTTGGCCACGAAAGACTTTCATAAAAACTTGATGTTTCTAAAATTATAATATTTTCTTGAGTAAGCTTAAATTTGGCCTTTTCAATATTAATAACTCTATTGCCTAAATTTGATCCAATTCCAAGATAAATATTTTTAACTTGATTTTCTGATATATCTAGCTTTATCACGATCCCAATCTCGTCTTTTTTTTACAGCTCTTTTATCAAACTTTTTTTTTCCTTTTGCTATAGCAATTTCTATCTTAACCTTACCTTTTTTGAAATACATTTTCGTTGGAACTATAGTCAATCCTTCTCTTTGTATTTTGCCAATAAGTTTGTTTATTTCTCTTTTGTTTAGTAATAGTTTTCTTTCATCGTCTGGTTTATGATTTGAATAACTCGCTTGTTTGTATGAGGCTATATGTGAATTTATTAACACTATTTCTCCTTTTTTTTCAACAGCGTATGAGTCAGCAATATTTACTTTTCCATTTCTAATAGATTTTATTTCAGACCCTTTAAGAACAATTCCTGCCTCTAAAAAATCTTGAAAAAAAAAATTAAATCCTGCTTTTCTATTCAAGCAAATAATTTTTAAACCAAAATTGGTTTTTTTGCTCATTAGATTAATTTTGCAGATTGAAGTGCCTTTTTTACTATTTCTTTTGTGTTATTAGTTACTTTAACAAGTGGAAGTCTTACATCATCATCACAAAGATCTAATAATTTTGCAGCATATTTTACAGGGCTGGGATTGCTTTCAACAAACATTGAATGATGAAGAGGCTGTAAAATTTTATCAAGCTTACTTGCTTCGGTATTTGAAGTCTCATCTTTATCTACAGAAAATTTTTGAAATTTAGAACAAAGTTTTGGGGCTATATTAGCAGTAACACTAATAGCACCAACGCCACCTCTTTTATTAAATTCGAGGGCATTATCGTCATTACCAGTTAATTGAATAAAATCTTTACCAAGTTTTTTTAAGGTTTGATCCACTCTATTTAAATCACCTGTTGCGTCTTTCACCCCAACTATGTTTTTTAACTCATAAAGTCTTGCCATTGTTTCAACCGTCATATCAATTACAGATCTACCTGGTATATTATAAATAATGATAGGAATTCCACAGTTTTCATTAATAGCCTTGTAATGCTGAAATAAGCCCTCTTGTGTAGGTTTGTTGTAATATGGAGTAACAATTAGAGCCCCATTAGCACCCATTTTCTCTGCATGCGAAGTTAAAGAAATAGCCTCCTCAGTTGAATTTGATCCAGTGCCAGCAATCACTGGTAATTTTCCCTTACTCTCTTTTACACATAAATCTATTACTCTTTGATGTTCATCATGGCTTAAAGTTGGTGATTCACCAGTTGTTCCAGCAGGTACCAACCCACTTGTTCCATTTTCAATATGAAAATGAATTAGCTTGATGTATGATTCTTCATCTAATTTATTATTTTTAAATGGGGTGACTAAAGCAACATTTGAACCTTTAAACATAAATACTTATAACATAGATTAAAGATTCATATAGTAAAGATAAAGATTATGTCAAAAAAATTCTTATTTTTAATAATTTTGTTTCAACTTATAGGTTTAATATTTAAAGCGTCATCTGAGATTATTCCTATTAAAAAACCTATCTTATCAGAAAAAGAAACTCAAAAAAAATTGTTAATTGACGTATTAAAACCTTTACCAAAACCTGTTTTGAATAAGATAATTAAATCTGAGAAAAAAGAAACAAAAGATGTAAAAAGCAAAAAGATAGGTTTTATTTTACCAAAGAAAAAACCTCTTATCGCCGGTACTAAAAAAGTATCAAAAAACGTTAAAATATCTAAATTTTATAGTAAAAAAGATTTTAATTTTGCAAAAAAAGCAATTGAAGAAATGAAAAAGGCTAAATGGCCATCAGCTATTAAATATTCTAAAAAAGCTAAAGATAAATCTATATATAATTTTATACAGTGGCGACATTTACTTACTAAGGGAAATAGAGCCTCATTTAATGATTATAAAAAATTTATTCAATCAAATGAAAATTATCCTAGAATCGGTAGAGTAAAATATTTAGCTGAGCATAAACTCTCAACTGAAAAGTTATCACCTAAAAAAATAATTGAATGGTTTGGTTCATCAGAACCTTTAAGTGGATTTGGTAAAATGATACTTGGAGAAAGCTTTATTTTGATAAATGAATTAGAAAAAGGTAAAAAACAAATTAAAGAGGGTTGGATTACTGCAGAATTATCAAAATCAGAATTAAGATTTTACAGAAAAAAATTCAAGAAATATTTGACTGCAAAAGATCATATTAAAAGAGCTGATTATCTTGCGTGGAATAATAAATATTGGGATTTAAAAAGAATGTTAAGATATTTACCAAAAGATTATGAATTACTTTACAATGCCAGACAACTTTTAATGAGTAAGTCTTATGGAGTGGATAATGCTATTTCAAAAGTCCCTTTAAAATTTAAAAATGATGCAGGTTTAAATTACGACCGGCTTAAATGGAGAAGAAAAAGAGGCAGGGTTGATAGTTCAGTAGAAATTTTATTAAAAATTAAAAATAATAAAGAATATTTGGTAAGACCAGACAAATGGTGGATTGAAAGAGAAATTATATCGAGATCATTAATATATAAAAAAAAATATGAACTAGCATATAAAATCTCAAGTAATCATGCGTTAACAGAAGGTTCTGAATTTGCAGCAGCTGAATGGATGAGCGGATGGATAGCGTTAAGTTTTTTAAATGATCCACTTTTAGCAAAAGATCATTTTGAAAAATTTTACGATAACGTAGGTTACCCAATTAGTCTAGCAAGAGGTGCTTATTGGCTTGGGCGCACTTATCAAAAAATCGGTAATAAAGATTTATCTTTAAAATGGTTTTTAGAGGCCTCAAATTATTTAACAACTTATTATGGTCAATTAGCTTTTATGGAAATAAACCCAAATATTAAGTTTGAACTTTCGAAAGATCTTAAAATTAAAAAAGAATATCGTGATTATTTTTATAAAAAAGAAATTGTTAAAACTATTTATTTGTTAGATGAACTAGATGAGGATAAATATACAAAACATATGCTAAGACACTTAGCAAATGATGATATTAACAATGGTAGTGAAGTATTAGCAGCAGAACTTGCAACAAAAATTGAACGTTTTGATTTTGCAATACAAATTTCAAAAATAGCTTCCTACGAGAAAAGATTTCACAATAAATTTAATTATCCAATTATAAATACACCAAATTACATTAATGGAAGAAAAATACCTGAAAGAGCACTTATCTTATCAATTATTAGACAAGAAAGTGAATTTGACATAAGTGCAAATAGTCATGCTGGTGCAAAGGGATTAATGCAATTAATGCCCTATACAGCTAAGTTAGTAGCCAAACAAGCAAAACTTCCATATTCAAGATCAAGACTAACTACAGATCCAGAATATAATATAAACTTAGGATCTCATTACATTGCTGGTTTAATTCTTGAGTACGATGGAGCCTATCCTTTTGCGGTTGCTGCTTACAATGCTGGGCCTAAAAGAGTTCGATATTGGAAGAGATTAAATAAAAATCCACAAAAAGATCAAATTAATTATGTTGATTGGATTGAGTTAATAAAATTTAGGGAAACTAGAAATTATGTACAAAGAGTTTTAGAGAATTATAATGTTTATAGATATATTTTAGAACAAAAACCTATTCTTATGAAAGACTTTTTTAGAAACAATCCATTATTTTAACTAGTGGCGGAAGAGGAGGGATTCGAACCCTCGGTACAAGTTTCCTCGCACGGTCATTTAGCAAACGACTGGTTTAAGCCTCTCACCCACTCTTCCAGGAATTTTGATACTTTTGATTGTATTGAATAATTAATATTTATAAAGTAATTATTCTATATAATGAAAAATAATTATTCTTTATTTTCACTGCTTAAAAATGCTTTTTCATATCATGAAAATTGGGAAAAAGCATGGAAAGATCCAGAACCAAAAAAAGAATATGATGCTGTAATTGTAGGAGGTGGTGGCCACGGATTAGCTACATCATATTATCTTGCCAAAAAACACAACATGAAAAATATTGCAGTTGTTGAAAAAGGATGGATTGGAGGTGGAAATACAGGAAGAAATACAACGATTATAAGATCCAATTATCTTTGGGATGCAAGTGCTGGTCTTTATGATCATGCGTTAAAAATTTGGGAGGGTTTATCACAAGAACTCAATTACAATGTAATGTTTAGTCAAAGAGGAGTAATGAATCTTGCTCATAATTTACAAGATGTTAGAGACCTTAAGAGAAGAACTCACGCAAATAGACTTAATGGGATAGATGCGGTTTATTTAAACACAGAACAAGTTAAGAAATTTTGTCCAATTATTAATACTTCTCCTGATATTCGTTATCCTGTATTAGGTGGAACTCTTCAACGAAGAGCTGGAACGGCAAGACATGATGCGGTTGCTTGGGGTTATGCTCGTGCTGCAGATGAAATGGGAGTTGATATAATTCAAAATTGTGAAGTTAAAGGTATTAAAAGAAATGGCGATAGTGTTGAGGGAATTGAGACAACAAAAGGATTTATTAAAACAAAAAAAATTGGTGTAGTTACAGCTGGTCATTCAAGTGTAATTGCAAATATGGCTGGATTGAAATTACCTTTAGAAAGTAAACCCCTTCAAGCCCTTGTATCAGAACCAGTTAAACCGATTATTGATACTGTTGTAATGTCTAATGCTGTGCATGCATATGTAAGCCAATCAGATAAAGGGGAATTAGTTATCGGAGCAGGTACAGACGATTATGTATCTTATTCTCAAAAAGGTAGCCATGATATAATAGAGGGCACTTTAAATGCTATCTTAGAATTATATCCAATATTTAGTAGAATGAAAATGTTAAGACAATGGGGTGGCATTGTTGATATATGTCCCGATGCAAGCCCTATAATCAGTAAAACCTCCATTAAAGGATTATATTTTAATTGTGGTTGGGGAACTGGTGGATTTAAGGCAACGCCTGGATCAGGTGATTTGTTTGCGCACACTATTGCAAATGATGAACCACATAAATTAAATGCTGCATTTAATATTAATAGATTCGTAAGTGGAGATTTAGTTGATGAACATGGGGCAGCAGCTGTGGCACACTAATGTTTATAATTAATTGTCCATACTGTGGTGAACGAGAACAAAGTGAATTTAAAGCTGGTGGTGAAGCACATATTGTAAGACCTAAACAACCAACAGAATTAAGTGATGATCAATGGGCGGAATACCTTTTTATGAGAAAGAACATAAAAGGTGTTCAATTCGAAAGATGGGTTCATGTACATGGATGTCGAAAATGGTTTAATGTGGTTCGAGATACATCTAATGATATGATTAAAGCGGTTTATAAAATGGGTGAAAAACCTCCGAGTATATAGATAATGACAAAAAATTTAAGAGTAAAGACGAGTAAGCTAATAGACGAAACGTATAAAATTTCATTTAAATTCAATGGAAAAACTTACTATGGTTATAAAGGAGATACTTTAGCGTCTGCACTCTTAGCCAACGATGTTCACCTAGTTGGAAGAAGTTTTAAATATCATAGACCTCGTGGAATAATGACAGCAGGTTCGGAAGAACCGAATGCAATTGTTCAACTGCATAATAATACCTCAAGAACAGAGCCGAATGTTAGAGCTACTGAAATAGAAATTTATGAGGGATTGATAGCTTCAAGTCAAAACTGTTGGCCAAGTGTAAATTTTGATATTGGAGGTATTAATAATTTTTTGAGCCCATTATTGCCCGCGGGGTTCTATTATAAGACATTTATGTGGCCAAGTAGTTTTTGGAAAAAATATGAATATTTTATTAGAAAATCTGCTGGTTTAGGTAAATCACCAACCAAACCTGACCCCGATATATATGAGCACAAGTATATGCATTGCGATGTTTTAGTTATTGGAGCTGGAATCTCTGGAATTATGGCTGCTAAAGCAGCTGCAAAAAATGGATTTAAAACACTTTTACTTGAAGAAAAATCTTATTTAGGGGGGTCGACTATTTACCAAAATTCGGAACATTTTAAAATTAATAATCAAATTTCAAGCTCATGGTTAGAAAAAGAGATAAATGAAATTAAAAAAATTAAAAATTTAGAAATCAAAATTCGTACGAGTGTAGCAGCTTTTCATGGATATAATTTTTTATTAGCTCGAGAAAACTTAACTGATCACCTTCCTTTAGATCAGAGAAAAAATAAAACACGACAAAAACTTCTTAAGATACGTGCTAAAAAAGTTATTACAGCAACAGGTTCTTTGGAAAGACCATTGATTTTTGATAACAACGATAGACCTGGTATTTTACTTTCTTCAGCGATTAATAAATATGCAAATCTTTTTGGTGTTGCTTGTGGAGAAAAAATTATTCTTTTTACTAATAATGATAGTGCTTATGAAACTGCAATTAATTTGAACCAAAAAGGTGTAAAAGTTGCTGCTATAATTGACAATAGGGAAGAAGTTGATTCAAAATTAATTAAAGATACAGAAAAAAATAATATGAAAGTTTATAAGGGATATACAATTGTTGATACCTCAGGATATAGAAGAATTAACAGTATTTCAATTATGCAACTTTCCAAAGACGGTCAGAAAGTAATTGGCACCAAGAAAACTATTGTATGTGACTGTTTAGGAATTTCAGGTGGATGGACACCAGCCGTACATCTTTTTACTCAATCAGGCGGTAAACTAAAATTTAGAGATGAAGATCAAGTTTTTATTCCAAATATATATCCATCAGATCAAATAAGTATAGGTGCTTGTAATGGCGATTTTACATTAAATGAAATATTGTCAACTATAAACAATAAACTAAAAGAATTTTTAAATATAAAAGAAACAGATTACAAAAATCTTGATGTTCAATCATCTTATAATAAGTCAAAAAGAAATATATGGTTACTTCCATCAGATAAAGCTATTGGAAAAACAAAATCATTTGTCGATTATCAAAACGATGCTACTGCCAAAGATATTAAATTAGCATTAAGAGAAGGCTTTAGATCAATAGAACATGTAAAAAGATATACAACAACTGGTATGGGGACTGATCAAGGAAAACTTGGTAATATGCATGCCCTAGGAATTATTTCTGAAACTTCAGATTCTAAAATGGGAGAACTTGGTACTACAACTTTTAGACCACCCTACACTCCTCTAACATTTGGAACGATAGTTGGAAGAAATGTTGGTGAATATTTTGATATATTTAGAAAAACTCCAATTCATGATTGGCACATAAAAAATAAAGCAGAATTTGAAAATGTTGGACAATGGAAGAGAGCTTGGTTTTATCCAAAAGACGGTGAGAATATGTACGATGCTGTTCAAAGGGAAAGTAAAGCTGCAAGAGATAGTGCTGGAATATTAGATGCATCTACTTTAGGTAAAATTGATATTCAAGGAACTGATGCTTCAGAATTTTTGAACAGAGTATATACTAATGCTTGGTCAAAGCTTGCGGTTGGAAAATGTAGATATGGATTAATGCTTAATGAAGATGGCATGGTTTATGATGATGGCGTTACGACTAGATTGGATGAAAATCACTACATTATGACTACTACGACTGGTGGAGCTGCTACTGTTTTAGGAAAATTAGAGGATTATTTACAAACCGAGTGGCCAGAATTAGATGTATATTTAACTTCAGTAACTGACCATTATGCTACTGTAAGTGTTTGTGGACCAAATAGTAAAAAGATTGTTTCTCAAGTAATTCCTGATCTTGATTTTTCAGATGAAAACTTTCCTCATATGTCCTTCAAAAATGCAAAAATTGGTAAAATCAAATGCCGAGTAATGAGAATTAGTTTTACAGGTGAACATAGCTACGAAATAAATATTCAAGCCAATTATGGTAAATCAGTATGGGAAAAATGTATGGAAGCTGGAAAAGAATTCAATATTACTCCATACGGAACTGAAACTATGCATTTGCTAAGAGCTGAGAAAGGATTCATTATCGTTGGACAAGATACTGATGCAACTATGACACCAATAGATTTACAGATGGACTGGATAGTAAGTAAAAAGAAATATGATTTTATTGGAAAACGATCTTTATATAGATCTGATACAATTAAAGAAGATAGAAAACAATTAGTTGGTCTTCTGACAGAAAATCCAGACGAAGTTTTGGAAGAAGGTGCTCAAATTGTAGCTGATATCAAAAAATCACCAGTTGAAATGTTAGGTCATGTGACTTCAAGTTATTACAGTCCAAACTTAAAAAAATCTATTGCTCTTGGAGTTGTGCGAGGTGGAAAAAATATGTTGGGGCAAAAATTAATCATTCCAATGGAAAATAAACAAATAAATGTAACTGTTGCAGATCCAGTTTTTTTAGATAAAGAGAATAAAAGATTAAATGCTTAATTATAATAATGTAATAACTGAAGATAAATCTTATTCAGGTTTACAAATCAAAGAAATTAAACCTGTTATGAAATTGATTGTAAGAGGTAAGAAAAGAGATTTTTTATCTGCGGTAGGTAAATCATTAAATTTGTTATTACCTACAGAAGCTAATACATCATCAAGCAGCGATAAATTAACAGCGCTTTGGCTAAGCCCAGATGAATGGATGATATTCTCTAATGAAACCTTAAACTTTGAAAATAATGACTATGAAATTCAAAATTTGCTTAACAAAAACATATCTAAAACTAATTTAGGTGCCGTAACAGATGTCACTGATCAATTTGTTTTAATAAGTATTAAAGGTGATAAAATTTTTGATTTGTTTGAAACTGGATCACCTTTTAATTTCAATGATTTTAGAAACAAAAAAGGATCTGTTACTCAGACGATTCTCGCTAAAATTGATGTTATTATTCACAATCAGAACCAAAATGAAGTAAATCTTTTTGTTAGACGGTCATTTTCGCAACATTTATTCTCATGGATGAATGATAGTGCGTCAAGATTATAGTCACATTTAATTTTTATTTAAGTATAAACGAAATATGAAAAAAATATTTCTTATAGCACTTTTTGCTTTTTTACCCTTTAATTTAAATGCAGAGTCCAATTTGGACAAAATCCTATCTACAGGTGTTCTGAAGGTTGGAACAACTGGTGATTGGGATCCTATGACAGTGAAAGATCCTGCAACTAACAAATATAAAGGTTTTGATATTGATGTAATGAGTGAGCTTGCAAAAGATATGGGTGTTAAAATTGAATTTGTTCCAGCAGAGTGGAAAACTATAGTTTCAGGAATAACATCTGCAAGATATGATATCTCAACAAGTGTTACAAAAACACCAAAAAGAGCTGAAGTAGCTGGTTTTACTGACACCTATTACAAATATGCTACTGTGCCTTTAGTTCTTAAAAAAAACTTAAAAAAATTTCCAACTTGGGACTCACTTAATAATTCAAATGTAACAATTGCAACTACACTTGGTACGTCTCAAGAAGAAAAAGCGAAAGAATTTTTTCCAAAATCAAAATTAAATTCAGTTGAAGCACCGGCAAGAGACTTTCAAGAAGTCTTAGCTGGTAGAGCTGATGGTAATATTACAAGTTCAACAGAAGCAAATAAATTGGTTATTAAATATCCTCAGTTAGCAATCGTTCCAGATGGTGGAAAAAATCCTGCGTTTTTAGCAATGATGGTACCTAAAGGTGATACTAAGTGGAATGATTATGTAAATAAATGGATTAAAGATAAAAAATCCTCAGGCTTCTTCACAAAGTTACTGGCTAAATATAATCTAAAAAGCTTATAATCAATTAGTAATTAATTTTTAATTCTTTATAACTTTAAGAGTGAAAAATTTATTTTTTTTACTTTTAATTTTATCTTTAACCTCATGCGCTAAGGGTGAACTTAATTGGTTAATTTTATCTCCAAATAACATAGAAGGATTAACTAATCTAAAATTTTTACTAAGTGGTCTAACTACAACAATTTACATTTCTATAGTTTCAATAATCATATCTATTTTTTTGGGGTTAGTTATTGCGGTCCCCTCTTTAGCTAAGAATAAATTTTTAACTTATTTAAATATAGGTTATGTCGAAATTGTAAGAGCAATCCCATTATTAGTTTTAATTTTATGGATCTACTACGGTTTACCAATAATGACTGGTATAAGTTTTAGCCCATTCGTATCAGGTATCATTGCTTTATCAATTAGCGAAAGTGCTTTTCAAGCAGAAATATTTAGAGCGGGCATTAATTCAATTAAAAAATCTCAATGGGAGGCTGGAAGCTCTTTAGGATTTGGTTTTTTTAGAAAACTAAGATTAGTTATCTTACCTCAAGCAATTAAGAATATTTTACCAGCTATAGGTAATCAGTTTGTTTATGTTTTAAAAATGTCTTCACTAGTTTCAATTATAGGTATTGGTGATTTAACTAGAAAAGCTAATGAACTAGTTGTTACAACTTATAGGCCTTTAGAAATATATACTTTTTTAATTTTCGAATATTTAATTTTGATATTAATTGTTTCTTATTTAGTGAGAAAATTGGAAAAAAAATTACAAAAAGATTAGTTTTTTTTTCTATAATCCCAGGGCATTTCAAAACTACCTGACCATAAGCCCCTTTTTTCCTTTTTAGCAAAATTTTCTTTAGAAACATACTTTTTAGAATATTTTCTATAAGCTACGGCATATCCATATTCTACCATCCAAGAATTAATACTTCTTTTATTCTTAAAACATTCTGCAATATATCTTCTATATCGATCTTTATTAATCCATTTACAAATTAAAAATTTATCATTAATTTTATTCTCTAGTTTTTTTGTAGATACTTGACCACAAGGATAATCCTTATTAAATGATAAAAAAGAAATTGTTAACCAAACTTTTTTACATTGTTGTTCTTTTTCAGGTGCATCAATTCCAAAAAGACGTATTTTTTTTTTTCCAATTCGGATTGTGTCACCATCTATCACTTTTGCTGTACCTGAAATGATATTAATTTCTTCTGACTTCACATCATTATATGTCAAAAAGAAAAAAATAAGACAAATACTAATTAGTAAAAAAATTTTTATTTTGTTTAAAAACATTATTTAAGAAATATCCAATAAATATTAAAACTGCAATTCCCATTAACCAATTTGTTACTAAAATAGTATAAAAAATATCTTCATAGTCTCCACCTCTAATATTTATTACATACCACAAGCTTAAAAATGGAAGAGCTGTTAATCTTAAAATGCTCATATAAAGACTATATAAAGGTTTTTTAACTGCTTGGAAAATTGCGGTAGTTATAAAAAAAACTGGATAAATTGGTCCTATTAAGGCAGCAACTTTTAAATATATTGCACCATGTTTAATTGCCTCTAAGTTATCTGTAAATAATGAGACTAAAAATTCTGCACCAAAAAAAATTACAATACCTGCACAAATCATAAAGGCAGATCCAAATAAAAGAGCTTTTTTGTATAATTCTCTTAACCGATCATAACTTTTAGCTCCAAAATTTTGTCCACCAATTGATAAGACTGCCGTATTTAATCCGATTACAGGAAGTAAAAAAACTTGTTCAATTCTTAAAGCAGCACCATAACCTGCTGTAGCTAAGTCACCAAACTGACCAATAAAATAAAGAATATTGAATAATCCAACCCCAATCAACAACATGCTGAACATTACAGGAATGGTCTGATAGACAAGTTCTCCTAAAAGATTGAACTTTGGAATAAAACATTGGAGTTTCAAATATTGTTTTAATTCACAACAATAAACTTTATGAGCTAGGTAAAGTAAACCAATAAACTGGGCTACAACTGTTGCTATTGCTAATCCAGAAATACCAAAGGCGGGGATGAATCCATAACCAAAAATAAATAAAGGATTTAAAAAAATATTTAAAAAGAAACTGAATATTAACACATTTCTATAACTTCTAGTATCTCCTTGGGCATTCAAAGTGCCATTCAAGGATATCTGAATTAAAACTATTATTGTACCGTAAAAAATAATATCTAAATATTTTCTTGATAAAATTATACCCTCTTGATCTGATCCCATTATAGAAAGTAAAAAGTCAGATACATTTAATCCAATAAAAGTAACTAAAATAGATAAAAAAATTGCAAATATTATTGACTGTGCAACAAACAATGATGCTTTTTTTTTGTTATTTGCACCTATATTATTTCCAATTAAAGTATTCGTACCGGCTGTCAATCCAACGCCAATAGCAATAATCATAAAATAAATTGGAAAAGATTTTGCAATAGCTGCTATTGCTTCAGCTGATATTCTGCCTGCAAACCAAGTATCAACTAGATTATAAAAAGTCTGGAATAGTGAACCAACACTGGCAGGAATAGTTACTTTTCTAAGTAAAAACCATATTGGATCTTTTGTGAGTTTAAGTGTTTGTGACAAATAAATCCTTAATTATATTCTTTTTGAAAAATATATTTTTTTCCAGATAGTTTGGCTTTATATACCTGACTTTGCCTCATTCTAAAACGAGATTTTTGGTTTTTTGAGAGTTTATTAAAACAATTTGGACAAGTAACTCCCTCCTCATATTTTTTGGATTTTTTATCTTTAATTGAAATTGGTTGTCTACATCCACCACAAATTGAATAAGTTCCCTGTGTAAGTCCATGTTTTAAAGTTACCCTGTTGTCAAATACAAAACATTCACCTTTCCACAAACTATTTTTTTGTTTAATTTTTTTTAAATAATTTAGAATTCCACCTTTTAATTGATAAACGTTTTTAAAACCTTTTTTTTCTAAATATACAGTGGCTTTTTCACACCTAATTCCACCAGTGCAAAACATAGCTATCAGTTGATCTTTTTTTAATTTTTTTAAATATTTTGGAAAATCTCTAAAGTTACCTATATCTGGATTTACAGATTTTTTAAAAGATCCAACCTTATTTTCAAAAGGTTTTCTTACATCGAGTAAAAGAGTTTCTTTTTTTTTAATTAATTCATTCCATTTCGTTGGATCAATATGAGTATTCTTTTTTTTGATCCTATTTGACATTTTAAGATCCATTGGAACAACTTCTTTTTTTATTTTCACTTTAGGTTTATGAAAAGGTTTAAACTTACTTTTTGAATCATTAAAACAATCAAATTCTTTAATATTCAAAATTTTTTTTAATCTAATAATTGTAGTCTTAATGTCTTTATTTATTCCAGAAATCGATCCATTTAAACCCTCTTTGGATACGATGATTGTCCCATTTATGTTTTTATTGACTAAAAGATCACTCAATATTTTTTGTTTTTTTTTTAAATCATTAATTTTTTGAAATTTATAAAAACCAAATACAGTAAACATTAAATCTTCCTACAAACAGTCATACCATCACCAAAAGGTACCATTACTTTTTCAATTCTTGTATCCTTTGAAATAAAATTATTCAAATCTCTTATGCTTTTAGTATATTTGTCATTTATATCTTTGTTAACAACCTCTCCATGCCATAATACATTATCAATAATTACTAAACCCTCTTTGTTCAATAGATCTAATGAAATTTCATAATATTTTTGATAATTCATTTTATCTGCATCAATAAAGACTAAATCAAATTTTTCATTTCTAATACTCATCAAACTTTCTAAGGCTGGTTTAATTATTGTTTTAATTTTGTGATCTTGATTAGCTTTTTTGAAAAAATTTTGAGCAATTTTATTTGTTTCTTCATTTTTATCTAACGCAACTATACTACCTTCGTCGGGTAAAGCTAGGGCCATGGACAACGTACTTAGACCTGTAAAAGTTCCTATCTCTAGGACTTTATTAATTTTAGAAATCTTAATAATCAAATGTAAAAATTGACATTGAGAAATAGATATTTGCATTCTTTTTGAGTCACCAAGTGATATGTTATAATCTATTATTTCTTTTTGAATTGGATGTAATTTCAAACCATTCTTTAGAATGTAATCTTGTAAATGCTTTGTGATATTAAGGTCTGAACCCATAACCTTATAGTTTTTTCTTTAGGATCTTATTGATTAATTGAGGGTTAGCTTTTCCACCTGATGCTTTCATTGCTTGACCAACAAAAAAACCAAATAATTTTTCTTTACCTTGTTTATATTCAATAGCTTTTTCTCTGTTATCATTAATTATTTTATCAATTAAAGCCTCTAAAGCCTTTGGATCGCTTTGTTGCTTTAATCCTTTTTCCTCAACAATTATTTGTGGATCTTTATCTCCATCAATCATTAATTCAAAAACAGTTTTTGCTATTTTTCCTGAAATGGTTCCGTTCTTAATTAGATTTATCAATATGGCAAAATTCTTAGCACTTACTGGACTTTGAGAAATTTCTAAACCTTTGCTATTTAAAACAGCGAATAGCTCTCCTGTAATCCAATTAACTGCTAATTTCATATCTTTGTTCTTACCCATTTTAGCAACAACTTCCTCAAAATACTTTGCGGTGTCAATATCTGATACTAAAATAGTAGCTTCATATGGTGACAATTTAAATTCATCAATAAATCTTTTCTTTTTATCATCTGGTAGTTCTGGAATATTTTTTTTAAGATCATTAATAAATTCATCAGAAACTTCCAATGGTAAAAGATCTGGATCAGGAAAATATCTATAATCATGAGCGTCTTCTTTTGATCTCATTGATCTTGTCTCATTTTTTTTAGTGTCAAACAGTCTTGTCTCTTGATCAATTGACTCACCTTCTTCAATCATATCAACTTGTCTATTTGCCTCATATTCAATAGCCATTTGCATAAACTTAATAGAATTTACATTTTTAATTTCACATCTTGTTCCAAATTCTTTTGAACCCTTTAATCTTACAGAAACGTTTACATCAGCTCTTAAAGATCCCTCTTGCATATTTCCATCACATGTACCTAAATATCTCATTATTGATCTCAATTTTTTAATATATGCACTTACTTCATCGGGAGATCTAAGGTCTGGTTTGCTTACAATCTCCATTAAAGCCACACCTGATCTATTAAGATCTACAAAAGTATTTTGAGGATCAAGATCATGAATACTTTTTCCTGCGTCTTGTTCTAAATGCAATCTTTCAATGCCAACTTCTTTTTGTCCATCAGGCATGTCTAAAATAACTTTACCCTCACCTACTATAGGATCTTTAAATTGAGAAATCTGATATCCCTGAGGTAAATCTGCATAAAAATAATTTTTTCTATCAAATACAGAACGTTTATTAATTTTTGCATTAAGGCCAATACCAGTTTTAATAGCTTGTTTTACACAAAATTCATTTATTACAGGTAACATCCCTGGAAATGCTGCATCAACTAAACTTACCTGGGTATTTGGTTCGGCTCCAAATTTTGTAGCAGAGGTAGAAAATAATTTTGACTCTGATAATACTTGAGCATGGACCTCTAAACCAATAATAACCTCGTATTGATTATCTTTTCGATTGATTAAATACTCTGAATTTTTTTTACTCACTTAATCCACCAATCTGTAATTTTGTTTTTAAAATTAATCTTTTCTTCCATTGCGAAGGCAATATTCAATATATTTTGTTCATCAAAAGCTTTACCAATTATTTGTAAGCCTAATGGATACCCTTTTGAGTCATGTCCTGCTGGAATTGAAATTGCTGGTAAACCTGCAAGATTAACTGGGACTGTAAATATATCATTTAGATACATCGAAACTGGATCATTTGTTTTTTCACCTATCTTGAATGCTGAACTTGGTGTTGACGGAGTTAAAATTGCATCAACCTTTTTATATACTTTATCAAAATCATTTTTAATTAACTTTCGTACTTTTTGAGCTTTTAGATAGTAAGCGTCATAATAACCAGACGATAAAACATAAGTTCCTATCATGATTCTTCTTTGTACTTCAGCACCAAAACCTTCAGATCTAGTTTTTTCGTACATATCAATTAAATTTTCACCTTTAGCTCTAAATCCATATTTAACACCATCATATCTTGCTAGGTTTGAGGACGCTTCTGCAGGAGCAACAATATAATAAGTTGGTAGAGCATAACTAGTATGAGGTAATGAAATATCAATTGTCTCAGCTCCACAATCTTTGACATATTGAATTCCCTTTTGCCAAAGATCTTCAATTTCTTTTGGCATTCCATCAACTCTATATTCTTTTGGTATCCCAATTTTTTTACCTTTTATATTATTAGTAAGTTCTTTGCTGTATTGATTTCTTTTAAAATCTATTGAGGTAGAATCTTTTGGATCATAAGAGCTTATTACTTCTTGTAACAAAGCACAGTCTTTAACATTTTGAGCCATTGGTCCCGCTTGATCTAAAGATGATGCAAAAGCAACAATTCCATAGCGTGAGCAGCTTCCATAAGTAGGTTTTAATCCAACTGTTCCTGTAAAAGAAGCAGGTTGCCTTATTGAACCACCAGTATCGGTTCCAATAGTAATCGGTGTTAATTGTCCAGCCACTGCTGAAGCAGACCCACCTGACGAGCCACCTGGAACTAAGTCTTTATCAATTGGATTTTGCACGTTACCAAAAAAACTAGTTTCATTTGATGAGCCCATTGCAAATTCATCACAGTTTAATTTACCTAAAAGTATTGCACCTTCTTTCCAAATATTGTCAGTTACTGTTGATTCATATGTTGGTACAAAATTATTTAGAATTTTACTACCAGCAGTTGTTTTAACATCTTTTGTACAAAATAAATCTTTTACTGCCATTGGAACACCTGGCAATTTTAAATCTAAATTAGGTTTTTGATCAAATTTTTTTGCCTTGTTTAAAGCTGATGTGAAGTCCTCAGTAATATATGTATTCAATTCTTTGGATTTTTCAGATCTATCTATGAATGCTTTGGTTACTTCAGTTGACGATAGTTTTTTATTTTTAATATTTTCAACTAATTCTGATAGAGATTGTTTAGTTATATCTGACATTACTCTATCACCTTTGGTACAACAAAATAATCTTCATTATCTTGGGGAGAATTCTTAACTATTTGTTCTCTAATATTCTTACTTTTAACTTCGTCAGGCCTTAGTTTTAATGTTGTTTCAGCTACAGAAGTTAAAGGTTCAACATTATCTGTTTTTAATTCATTAAGTTTTTCAATAAAATCAAAAATTGAATTTAAATCACCAGCTAATTTTTCAGCTTTTTTTTCATCAACTGAAATTCTTGATAATTTAGAGATATGTTTTATTGTTTTAAGATCTATACTCATATGCTATTTAAATATGACGCAAACTATCATTTAAGTTTGAAATATACAATATGATCACTTTAGAGGAATTTAAAAAAAAACACTCAGATAAGTGTAGATTGATAGGTTTAGACCTTGGTTCTAAAAGAATCGGTGTATCTATTTGTGATGAAAAACAATTAATTGCTACTCCATTAAAAACAATTACCAGAAATTCTCTAAATGAATTAATTGTTGAGCTTAAAGCGATTATTGACGAAAATAATATTAAAGGAATCATCATTGGAAATCCTTTAAATATGGATGGTTCATCAGGTAGATCAGTTCAATCAGTAAAGGACACATCTCAAAAAATTGAGGAAAACATAAATATACCTATTTGTCTATGGGATGAAAGGTTATCAACAGTTGGTGCTTTCAACCTGTCTAGTCAATTAGATATCAATGTAAGTAAAAGAGAAAAGAAAATTGATCAAAATGCAGCTGCTTTTATATTACAAGGAGCAATAGATTTTTTAAATAATTAATACTTGCTATTGTAGACATTTATAGTTATAGAGTTGGTTTTAATGGCAATAAAAACAGATAAAGCTATTAAAATTTCCCAAAAACATTTGTTAGGTATTCAAGATTTATCAATTAATGATGTTAATTTAATACTTGATGAAGCACACGCGTTTATAAAAGTTAATCAAAGTAAAAATAAAAAAATTGATGTTTTGAGGGGAAAAACTCAAATCAATCTATTCTTTGAGCCCTCCACTAGAACACAAAGTTCATTTGAATTAGCTGGAAAAAGACTTGGAGCAGACGTTATGTCAATGAATATAAGTAACTCTGCAATTAAAAAAGGTGAAACTTTAATCGATACAGCCATGACTTTAAATGCGATGCATCCAGATATTATTGTAGTAAGACATCAAGACTCTGGGGCTTGTAACTTACTTTCACAAAAAGTAAATTGTGCAGTGCTGAATGCTGGTGATGGAAGAAGAGAGCACCCTACTCAAGCTCTTTTAGATGCTTTAACAATTATAACTCGAAAAAATAAAATTGAGGGATTAAAAATTGCAATATGTGGAGACATTTTACATTCAAGAGTAGCTAGATCAAATATTTATCTTCTCAATATGCTTGGAGCTGAAGTCAATATTGTTGCTCCAACAAATCTTATGCCAAAAGAAATTGAAAAATTTGGTGTTAATACTTTTACTGATATGAAAAAAGGATTGAAAGATTGTGATATCGTCATGATGCTAAGATTGCAAAATGAAAGAATGACGAGTTCATATCTTTCATCAAATAGAGAGTATTATGAATATTACGGTTTAACTCCTGATAAACTTGAGCATGCTAAATCTGATGCATTAATTATGCACCCTGGACCAATGAATAGAGGTATAGAAATAGATACAATATTAGCAGATGACATAAATAAAAGCGTAATTAAAGAACAAGTTGAACTAGGTGTAGCTGTAAGAATGGCTTGTTTAAAGATATTTTGTACATAATGAAAAAACAATATTTTATAAACGCTAACATAATTGACCCTCATAATTCAATCAATGAAGTTGGAGGTTTGATTATAAATGAAGAAGGTAAAATCGAAGCCATAGGAAAAAAAGTAAATACTAATAATCTACCTACAAGAGAAAAACTAATTGACTTAAAAGGTAAGTATATTTTTCCAGGTTTGGTAGACATGAGAGTTTTTGTTGGTGAACCTGGATATGAATACAAAGAAAACTTTAGAACCTTAAGTAATGCAGCATTATCTGGTGGAGTTACATCAGTAGTTACGATGCCAAATACTGATCCTATTATCGACAATGTCTCTATAGTTGACTTTTTAAAAAGAAGAGGAAGAGATAAGTCAAAAATAAATATTTTTCCATCTGCTTCTCTTACAAAAAATATTGAAGGCACAAACATGACAGAATTTGGTCTCTTGCAAAGTAAAGGGATAATTGCTTTCACTGATGGAATAAAAACAATTCAAAATCCTAGATTAATGTCAAGAATTATGAACTCAGCTAAAGATTTAGGTTGTCTGATAATTCAACACGCTGAGGACTACGAACTGGCAAAGAATGGTATGATTAATTCTGGAATAATTGCTTCTAAATTGGGATTATCAGGCATACCAGAAATCGCAGAAAGAATTTTGATAGAGAGAGATTTAACATTGCTAGAGAAGGTCAAATGTAGATATCACATATCTCAATTATCATCACAAAAATCAGTTGAGGTTATCAAATATAGAAAGGATATTGTTAAATTTACCTCAGGTGTTTCGATTAATAACTTGTCCTTAAATGAAAATGACATTGGAGATTTTAGAACTTTTTTAAAATTATCTCCCCCATTAAGAAGAGAAGAAGATAGATTGGCTCTAATTCAAGGATTAAAAGATGGCTTGATTGATGTAATTGTTTCAGATCACAAGCCTGAAGATGAAGAATCAAAAAGATTAACTTTTGCTCAAGCTGCTACTGGTGCTTCTGGTATTGAAACACTCTTATCTTTAAGTTTAGAGTTATACCATAACGGATCTCTCAAACTTGAGACTATTATTAAAGCTCTAACATCTAATCCAGCAAAAATACTCAAAATAAACAAAGGTAATCTTTCTACAGGAAATGACGCAGACCTATGTATAGTTGATATTGATAAACCATGGATTGTAAAAAAAGATAAATTAATCTCAAAATCAAAAAATACTTCAATAGAAGATAAAAAACTTCAAGGTAAAGTAACAAATACCTTTGTAAAAGGAAAAGAATTATTTAAGCTATAGAATGGACATTTTCTTAATAGGTATAATTTCTTACCTTATGGGTTCCATACCATTTGGTTTCATACTAACAAAAATCTTTTTAAAAAAAGATATTAGAGAGATTGGTTCGGGTAATATCGGAGCCACAAATGCTCTCAGAACCGGTAATAAAACAATAGGTTATTCAACATTGGTGCTTGATATTTTGAAAGCTGTAGCTCCTGTCATTTATGTAAAAATTTTTTATCAAGATTTTTTATATATTGCCTCTCTATGTACTTTTTTAGGTCATGTTTTTCCAATTTGGTTAAAGTTTAAAGGTGGAAAAGGTGTTGCAACTTATGTTGGAATTTTATTTGCTATAAATATTTATTTTGGAATTATCTTTACTGTTTCTTGGTTTGTAACTTTTTTCATTTCTAAGTATTCTTCGTTATCATCTTTAGTAGGTGCAGCTTCTATACCAATATATTTATTAATTTTAACTCAATTTGATCAGGGAATTTTTTTTACGATTATGTTTGTCTTGATATTTTTTACCCATAGAGAAAATATCAAAAGATTGAAAAATAAAGAAGAAACAAAGACAAAAATTTATTAAATTGACTATCTAAGTGATTTGGGTAGTTTGTAGCCTATGAATTTGGTCATTGTAGAAAGTCCTGCTAAAGCTAAAACAATAAATAAATATTTAGGCGATGATTATAAAGTTTTAGCAAGTTATGGTCATATAAGAGACTTGCCTTCAAAAAATGGTTCAGTGGATCCAGATCAAGATTTTAAAATGGAATGGGAAGTCGACAGTTTTTCGAAAAAATATCTTAAAGAAATTACTGATGCAGCAAAAGATTCGTCTAAAATTATATTAGCTACTGACCCTGACCGTGAGGGTGAAGCTATTGCTTGGCATGTAAAAGAATATTTAAATGAAAAAAAACTTTTAAAAGATAAAGAAATTGAAAGAGTTGTATTTAATGAGATAACCAAAAAAGCTGTCATACAAGGAATTGAAAATCCAAGACAAATTGAACCTCATTTAGTTGATGCTTATATGGCTAGAAGAGCTTTAGATTATTTGGTTGGTTTTAATATTTCACCAATACTTTGGACAAAACTACCTGGCTCAAAATCAGCAGGAAGAGTTCAGTCAGTTGCTTTAAAATTAATTACTGAGAGAGAACATGAGATTGAGTCATTTAAACCAGAAGAATTTTGGACTTTAAGTATAAATTTTATAGATCAAAATAATCAAAAGATTACCGCAAGTATTAATCAATTAGATAATAATAAAATTGAAAAATTTTCATTTAGAAATAAAGAAGAAATAAACAAAGCTTTAGAGAGTATAAATAAAAAAAAATTTAGTATTACAGATATTTCAAGCAAAGTTGTGAGTCGGAATCCATACGGACCATTTACTACATCTACTCTTCAACAAACCGCATCTAGTAGATTAGGTTTTAGCGCATCTAGAACAATGCAAATAGCGCAAAAGCTTTATCAAGGAATAGAGATAGAGGGTGAAACAATTGGCTTGATTACTTATATGAGAACAGATGGAACTAATTTATCCAAAGATGCAGTGTCAGCTTTTAGAGACTATATCCAAAAAGAAATTGGTAACGAATACTTGCCTAAAGATGCTTTGAATTATTCTGGTAAAAAAGCTAAGAATGCTCAGGAAGCTCATGAAGCAATTAGACCAACAGATATAATCAGAACACCTCAGGGTGTTAAAAAATACTTAAGTACAGATCAAAATAAACTGTATGATCTTATTTGGAGTAGAGCTTTATCTTCTCAAATGGAGTCTGCCAAATTTGACAGGAACACTATTACTATAACTTCAGAAAATAATAACACTATTTGTAAAGCCAGTGGATCAGTACTGAAATTTGATGGTTTTTTAAAAATTTATAACAATCAAAGTAAAGCTGATGACGAAAATATTTTACCATCTATGTCTAAAGGACCTATTAATATTGAGGCATTACTAGATGAACAACATTATACACAACCACCTCCAAGATTCTCTGAGGCTAGCTTAGTTAAAAAACTTGAGGAACTTGGTATTGGAAGACCATCTACTTATGCAAGCATCATTTCTACTATTGCTAACAGAGGTTATGCAGAAATATTAAATAAAAGATTTTTTCCTACTGACAGAGGAAAATTGATTTCTGCCTTTTTAGAAAAATTGTTCTCAAAATATGTGGATTATAACTTTACAGCGGGATTAGAAGATCAGCTTGATGAAATAACCACTGGAAAAGAAAGTTGGATTAAAGTTTTGGAGCTTTTCTGGAAAGATTTCAATAATAATGTATCAGAAGTAAAAGAAAAAAGAACTAGAGAGGTCTTGGACTTGCTCAATGATAGTTTGGGCGAATTGATTTTTGATAAAGATAATGAAGGAAATATTGTTAGAAAGTGTCAATTATGCAATTCTGGAACATTAAGTTTAAAAAATAGCTTCAGAGGTGGTGCTTTTATTGGATGCTCAAATTACCCTGAATGTAAGTTTACACGACCATTATCTAAGGCAAAAGCTGCGGCTCAAGCACAATTAGCAGAACCAAAATTAATAGGAAAACACGAAAATGGAAATGAAATTTATCTAAAAAATGGGAGGTTTGGCCCGTATCTTCAGTATGAGAAAATTCTTTCAGATGTTGAACTTGAGAAGAATACTAAAAAAAAGAAAAAGACTAAAAAATCTAAATCAGATGTCAATGAACTCTTAAAAAATGTTTCAATACCTAAGGGTTTAGATCTAGAAAGTATTAATTTAGAAAAAGCTCAATTCTTATGCTCGCTACCCAAATCACTAGGGATAAATCCTGACAATCAAAAAGAAATTACATTAAACACTGGAAGATTCGGCCCATATCTAAAATGTGAAAATAAGTCAGCAAGAATAGAAAATATTGAAGAAATTTTTTCAATAGGTTTAAATAGAGCAATTACTCTTATAGCTGAAGCTAAACCTGGTCGAATTTCCTCATCGATGATTAAAGATTTAGGGGGACATCCTGAGGATAAAAAGCCAGTTAGAGTAATGAAAGGTCAATACGGTCCTTACATTAAATACAAATCACTTAATGCAACTATACCTGAAGAAAAAGACCCTACTGAATTAACAATGGAAGAGGCTTTAATATTGATTGAGAAAAGAAAAGAATACGATAAAACTAAAAAATCTAAAAAAAGGAAATCTAAATGAATTATGATGAAAAAATAAAAGAGCTTAAAATAAAGCTTCCTGAAGCGAAACCACCGGTTGGAAATTATGTTGCAACTAAAATTTCTGGAAAGATGTTGTTTATATCTGGACAAATTTCTATTGATGAAAATGGTCAATTAATAAAAGGGAAAGTTGGGAAAGATTTGGATACTGATTCTGGTTACAATGCCGCTAAGCGATGTGCATTAAGTATTATTGCTCAAGTTAAAAAAGCTTGTGATAATGATTTAACAAAAGTTAAATCTTGTATTAAATTAACTGGATTTGTTAATTCCACTGATGATTTTATTGATCAACCAAAAGTAATCAATGGTGCGTCAGACGTAATAGCTGCAGTGTTTGGAGATGCTGGTATGCATACTAGAGCTGCTGTAAGCACTAATAGCTTGCCATTAGGAGTATCGGTAGAGGTCGATGCAATTTTTGAATTGAATTAGATTTTATTTTCCAACGCTATAGTATTTAAATCCTTGATCTTTAATCTTTGTTGAAGAATATATATTCCTCATATCAAAAATAATAAATTTTTTACCTTTAACTAAATTTTTAAAATTAATTGACTTAAAATCATTCCATTCAGTATGAATAATTACAAGGTCCGACCCTTGAACAGCTTCTTTAATCGTTGTTTTGTTAGTAACATTTTTTAATTTCGAAAATTCATTCTTGAATCCGGTTGGATCAAAATATTTGATTATTGCACCTTTTTTTGATAACCAAGGTATCATTTTAAGACTTGATGAGTCTCTCATGTCATCAGTATTTGCTTTAAATGTAACTCCTAAAAAAGCTATCTTTTTGTTTTTTATTTTTCTATTTAAAATTTGATTAACTCTTTCAAGTAAGATTTTAGATCTATTATCATTTGATTTAATTACAGATTTTATAACAGATAAATTTGTCTTAAATCTATCAGCTGTTGAAATGATAGCTTTAGTATCTTTTGGAAAACAGGATCCGCCATAAGCAGGTCCTGCTCTAAGAAATCGACTTCCTATCCTTTTATCAAGTCCCATGCCTATTGATATATCTTCTATATTAATACCAGTTTTTTCGCATAAATTTGCTATTTCATTAATAAAAGTAATCTTAGTTGCTAAAAAGGCATTTGAAGCATACTTGATTAATTCTGCTGCTCTTCTAGAGGTTTGTAAATATGAGGCTCCTTTAGAAATAAGTGGGCTGTATAAATTTTTTAAAATTCTACCAGTTTTTTTATCATTAGTTCCAATTACAACTCTGTCAGGATATATGAAATCTCGTATTGCTTCTCCTTCTCTTAAAAATTCAGGGTTTGAGACAACAGAAAACTTTTTTTTGTTATTTTTTTTAGACAAAATTTTTTCAATTTCATCACCTGTAGTAACTGGAACAGTTGATTTTGTTATGATAATTTTAAACTTATTAATTGAAGAGCTTATTTCTTTAGAAACATTATAGATCTGACTTAAATCTGCAGAGCCTCCTTTTTTTTTTGTAGGGGTACCGACACAAATAAAAATAATATCCGATTCTTTTACTGACCTTTTTAAATCTGAAGAAAAATTTAATCTTTTATTCTTGTAATTTTTAATTGCTAATTCCGAAAGACCAGGTTCGTAAATTGGAATTTTACCTTTTTTTAATAAATTTATTTTATTTATATTATTATCTACACAAATTACATCGTTTCCTAAATCAGCGAAACATACACCGCTGACTAGTCCTACATAGCCAGTGCCTATCATACATAATTTCACGATTTAGCTATCTCCAAAGTTGATTTAATATAACCATTCATACTTCCGCAATCTAAATATTTTCCTGAAAAAGTGTGAGCTATAAACTTATTATTTTCATAAATCAATGATTGAATAGCGTCAGTAATATGGATTTCGCCACCCTTACCGACTTTTTGTTTAGATAATTTAGTAAATATTTTTTTAGGTAAAATGTACCTTCCTATCACTGCTTTATTTGAAGGTGCATTAACAATTGATGGTTTTTCAATTACATCTTTGATTAAATAATTCCTTTTATCATATTTCCGACTTAATTTAAAAATTCCCCATCGTGAAACTGTTTTTTTATTAACATTCATACTTGCGATTACAGAAGATTTAAAACGCTTATGAACATTGATCATAGATTTAGAACAGTTTTTTTTAATAATCAAATCATCTGGTAATAACATCAAGAAAAATTTACCTTTAATTAATTTCTTTGTTTTCAAAACAGCATCACCAGTACCAAGTGGTTTATTTTGGTATACAAATTTAATCATCTTTTTATATTTTAAAATTTTTCTATATTCCTTGGTAATTCTTGGATCTTTCTTTTTTTTAATAATTTTTTTATAGAAACTATCGTTATAGAAGTAATTTTTGATCATCTGTTTTTTTTTTGAGATGATAAAGACTACTTCTTTGATACCAGCTTCAATACACTCATCTAAAATATACTCAATTCCAGGTTTGCCATTAATTGGTAAAAGCTCTTTCGCAAAAACACTCGTCAATGGTAATAATCGAGTGCCTAATCCAGCTAATGGAATAATTGCTTGTTTAATCATTTAAATGTTTTACTTATTAAAATATTTTATACAAATGAAAATTTTATTAAGAAATAATGATTTAAATGAGGCATTATCTGTTAGCTCTAATGTAGGTTTTGTACCTACTATGGGCAGTCTTCACAAGGGCCATATTTCCCTAATTAAAAGATCTTTAAATTACTGTGATAAAACTATTGTAAGTATATTTGTTAATCCAAAACAATTTAATAACAAAAGTGATTATATAAGATATCCAAGAAATTTAAAAAAAGATTTAAAGATCCTAAAAAAATTAAAAGTAAATTTTGTATACACGCCAAATAAAAAACAAATTTATAACTCTAGAAACAAAATTAAAATACTGCTTACAAAAAAAGATAAAATATTGTGTGCAAAATATAGAAAAAATCATTTTGAAGGTGTTATTGATGTAATGTCTCGTTTGACGAAAATACTCAAACCATCAAAAATATTTATGGGAGAAAAAGACTTTCAACAATTATTCTTAGTAAAAAAATTTATTGAGACTAATTTTAAGTCAAAAATAATATCGTGTAAAACAATTAGGGATAAAAATAAATTAGCTTTGTCTTCAAGAAATTTACTTTTAAAAAAAATAGATCTTATCAAAGCAGGAAAAATAGCTAAAGAGTTAATTTCTTTCAAAAAAAAGTTATCTAAAAAAAATTTTACTAGCAAAATCATAAGATTTAAGAAAAATGAATTAGAGAAATTATATGGTATTAATATTGAATATCTTGAAGTAAGAAATATAAAAAATTTACAACTTTCAAACAAAATTAAAAATTCTAGAATTTTTCTAGCATACTATTTAAATAATATTAGATTAATAGATAACTTTTAATTTCTATAAAAAATAAGCACCAACACCTAAGAAAGATACAAAACCAATTACATCAGTAATTGTGGTTACAAAAACACTTGATGCTATGGCGGGATCAATGTTCATCTTTTTTAATGTAACGGGCACTAATATTCCAAATAATCCAGCGACTACCATTGTTAAAATCATTGAAATAGAAATAATAAGTGAAAGTTGATAGTCTTGAAACCAAACTTGAACTATCAATGAACTTATAACAGCAAAAATAATTCCGTTTAAAATACCAATATTGAATTCTTTGAATATATTTTGATTAAAATTATTTTTTGTTAAATCGTTTGTTGCAAGCGTTCTTATGGTTACTGCTAGAGTTTGCATTCCAGCGTTACCACCCATTGATGCAACAATTGGCATTAAAAAAGCTAAAACAACCATCTGTTCAATTGTTGCGCCAAATAAGCTAATACAATACGTTGCAAGAAAAGCTGTAAATAAATTTAATAATAACCAATTAAATCTCCTTTTAGTTTTTGTAATCACACCATCTGTAATTTCCTCATCACCAACACCAGCTAGTCTTAATGCATCTTCTTCAGCTTCTTCTTTCAAAACTGTCAAGACGTCATCAGATGTAATCATGCCAACTAATTTATTATTTTTGTCAACAACACAAGCTGAATTTAAATTATAGTTCTCAAAAGAATGTCCTACCTCTTCCCTGTCCATATCTACTGGAATTAAAAAAATTGAGTCATCCATAATTGAAGACATTTTAGTTTCTCTGGCTGTCCTAAGAACTTTTGAAGAAGGAACTGCTCCAATAGGTTTGAAATTTTCATCAACAATATAAATTTCTAAAAATTGCTCAGGTAGATCTTTATTTTCCCTTAAATAATCAATTGTTTGTCCAACTGACCAGTTACTAGGAATTGCAGTAAATTCCCTCTGCATAATTCTTGCAGCACTTTCCTCTGGATAACTTAAGCCTTCCAAAAGTGCAAAACGATCTTTCGGTGGCAATAAACTTAAAATTGAATTTTTATCTTTTTCCTCAACATTTTCTAAAATAGCTATTGCGTCATCAGATTCTAAATTTTTTAATATTCTTACAATTGCTTCAGATGATAAATATTTAGTAATTTCAGTTTGTACTGACTCATTTAATTCAATAAATACTTCTGGGTCGATCTTAAAGTTATTAAGTTTAATTAAGTTTTCTCTGTCATTTTCACTTAGGTGTTCAATAATATCTGCTGCATCTGCTGGATGCATTTCCTTAAAAGAATTAGTAATAAATTGAGCATCGTTATTAGAGATTTTATCCGTAACAACTTTTATGTATTCCTTATTAAATTCAAAATTGACTTTTTTATCTTTGATTTTTTTAATTAAAGTCATAAATTTATCTATTATTCTGACGGATCTTTTAATACATAATAAAAAGAATACAATTTATAAATGAATATAGAAATTAAAAAGTCACAAAAACCAGTAAAATATGAAGATGCTTTAAGATTTATGGAAAAACGGCTAATGGAAATTGACCAAAATAAATCTAATAATCTAATTTGGATTTTAGAGCATGAGGATCTATACACGGCAGGAACAAGTTATAAAGAAAATGAAATCATAGATAAATCAATTAGAATTTTAAAAACCAATAGAGGAGGAAAAATTACTTATCATGGACCAGGTCAATTAATTTGTTATTTTGTAATTGATTTAAAAAAAGGTAAAAAGGACATTAGAAAATTTATATCTACCATTGAAGAAACAATCGTAAAAACTCTTAAATATTACGAAATTGACTCATTTCCAGACAAAGATAATATTGGAATCTGGTATGATGACAATTCTAAAATTAAAAAAATTGCTGCAATTGGAGTAAGAGTAAGCAAATGGATTGCTTATCATGGATTTTCAATAAACATTAGTAATGATTTAAAAAAATATGATGCAATCGTGCCATGCGGAATTAAGGACAAAGGAGTTACTAACCTTATCAACATTAAAGAACAAAATTATGATGGAATTGGAGACAGGTTAATTGAAAATTTTATTTCAAATTTGAAAAATTAAGTCTTTTTATTTTTAATAATTTTCTAAAATAATCGGGAAGTAATGCTTTATAAGTATATTTTTTTTTATTAATCATAAATTTTATTTGATATGAATGAAGCATTAATTCTTTGTTTAAACCTTTTGTTGATATTAATGACCTATATTTTTTGTCTCCATAAATAGAATGGCCAATATTGAATAATTGTTTACGCAATTGATGTTTTCTTCCAGTGATGGGTTTCATTTCTACTAAACTTGAATTTGAATTTTTATCTAAAACTTTGAAAATTGTTTTAGCATTTTCGATAATTTTTTTACCATTATCGTATCTTACTAATTGATCTATCAATTCACCTGAGTTTTGCTCTAATTCACCATTACATATAGCAAGATACGTTTTATGAACTTTTCTTAATCTAAATAGAGAAGTTAATAATTGTGCGGTTTCTCTATTTTTAGCCATTATAAAAACACCAGATGTATCTTTGTCTAATCTATGAACAGAAAAAGGTTTAGTACCCTGAAAAATTTTGCTTTTAGCAAATATATCAATCAAATTTTTTTTTGATTTAGTTCCACCTTGCACAGAAATTCCTGCACTTTTATTTAAAACTATAAAATTGTCATTATCATCTATAATTAGATTTTCATTCGATTTTATAATTTCATTTGATGGATTAAATATTTTCTTTTTTTGAATGATGTTTTCTTTAAACTTCAGATTAAAAATTTCAATTTTGTCGTTTGTTTTGACTTTTATTGAACTTTTAGCTTTTTTTTTATTAATCTTAATTTTTCCAGATCTTAAAGATTTTTCTATTAAACTCTGTGGTAAATTTCCAATTTTATTTCTCAACCATCTATCTAAACGCATATTATTATACGTCGAGTCAACGATATAACTTTTTATCATGATTATTTAAGCTGCAATTTTAAGCTGTGACCGCTTTTTTCTCTTCTTTTTTAATTACTTCTTTAGCGGGATCTTTCTTCTTTTTATCAACTCTTTTTGCCTCAACATCTCTATCAACAAATTCGATTATTGCCATTGGTGCATTGTCGCCATATCTAAAACCAGCCTTGATTATTCTGGTGTAACCGCCTTTTCTTTTTTCGTATCTTTTTGATAGAGTTTTTACTTTATTTGCTGAATTTAAATTTTGTAATTTAGAAATCAAAATTTTTGTGTTTTGCAAAGTGCTCTTTTTTCCAAGCGTTATAATTTTATCAGCCTGTGGTTTTAAAAATTTTGCTTTAGGCAGTGTAGTTTTAATTTGCTCGTATTTTATTAATGAATTAAGCATATTTTTAAGTAAAGCTTTTCTATGTTCAGAGGTTCTATTTAATTTTTTATTTACAAATCCATGTCTCATTAAATCGCTTCCTCTAATTTTTTAGACATTTCTGCAATATTATCTGGTGGCCAATTAGGAATCTCCATACCTAAATATAAAGACATGCCAGTTAAAACCTCTTTAATTTCATTCAATGACTTTCGGCCAAAATTAGGTGTCCTTAACATCTCACCTTCTGATTTTTGTACCAAATCACCTATATAAATTATATTATCATTTTTTAAACAATTCATTGATCTTACAGATAATTCTAATTCATCAACTTTCCTTAATAAATTTTTGTTAAATTCTGGTTCAGTTGATACTTCTTTGACCGGTACCTCTACAGGTTCATCAAAATTTATGAACATTTTTAATTGATCCTGAAAAATTCTAGCAGAATAAGCTACGGCGTCTTCAGCTGAAATCGATCCATTTGTCTCTACTTCCATAGTTAATTTATCATAGTCTAATGCTTTACCCTCTCTTGCTGTACTTACTGAATAAGATACTTTCTTAACAGGACTATATAAAGAGTCTATTGCAATAAGTCCTAATGGTGGCTCCTCTGGTTTATTAAGTTCTGCAGGAACATAACCTTTACCTGTGTTTACATTCATTTCCATATGAAAATTTGTATTTTCATCCAAATTACAGATAACTAAGTCGGGATTTAATATTTCTACATCTGCGACTGGAGTAATATCTGAGGCTTTAATTTCGCCTGGTCCTTTTGCATCAAGAATTAATTTTTTATTACCTTCAGATCCTGATTTTAATGCTAAAGATTTTACATTCAAAACAATGTCTGTAACATCTTCTCTAACACCTTTTATTGATGTAAATTCATGTAATACGCCATCAATTTGTATAGAGGTAACAGCTGCTCCTCTTATGGACGAGAGCAGAATCCTTCTTAAAGAATTCCCCAATGTTAAACCATAACCTTTTTCTAATGGTTCAGCTACAATCGTTGCATGAGTTAAATCCTCACTTATTTTAACATCTAGCTTCGCAGGTTTTATTAATGATTTCCAATTTTTTACATTTACATTCTCAGTTTCCATTATTAAACTCTCCTTTTCTTTGGTGGTCTTGTACCATTATGTGGCATAGGTGTAGTATCTTTAATTGTTAAAATTTTAAATCCTCTAGCCTGTAAAGCTCTCAATGCAGTTTCTCGTCCTGATCCAGGGCCCTTAACTTCAACTGATAATGTTTTCATTCCATATTCTAAAGCTTTAGACGCTGCAGCATCAGCAGCTATTTGAGCAGCATATGGTGTAGATTTTCTTGATCCTTTAAATCCTTTTTGACCAGCTGAAGCCCAGGAAATAACATTTCCATTTGTATCTGCTATTGAAATAATTGTATTGTTAAAAGTTGATTGAACGTATGCAATACCATTTAATATATTTTTTTTTACTTTCTTTTTTTTTGAATAGGAACTTTTATTTATCTTTTTTGAGGACTTTTCTACTTTTTGATCTTTGTTATCAGTCTTATCTACTTTTGACATAATTATTTTTTTAGTGGTGTTAATTTTTTACCTGCAATTGCAATTGCCTTACCTTTTCTTGTTCTTGCATTACATCTTGTTCTTTGACCTCTAACTGGTAATTTTTTACGATGTCTTGTTCCTCTATAACAAGCTAAGTCAATCAATCTCTTTATACTTAATGAATAATCTCTTCGCAAATCTCCCTCAACTTTAAAATTTTGATCTATATATTCCCTTATTTTCAAAATTTCATCGTCTGTAAGTTCATTAACTCTTTTTTTTTTAGGTATATCTAAAGATGAGCAAATCTGTTTTGAAAACTTGTCGCCTATTCCATAAATATAAGTCAAACCAATATGCACAAGCTTATTTTGTGGGATATTTATACCTGCTATACGCGCCATAATTTAGTGATAAAATTCAGGCACTTTTATATAATAAGTTTCTTCAAAGTCAACGACTTAAACTTCGAGAAAAAGCTCCATTTTTGCTGTAATTTCAGCAATTTCTAATGAGCCATCTATCTCATGAAAATTTTCATTTTTAGAGTAAAAATCTAAGACAGGCTTAGTCGTTTTCATATATGTATCATATCTTTTAAGAATTGTGTCTAAATCATCATCTGATCTTCTTTCTAAAATTTTTCTTTTTTTTATTCTTTTAATAATTGTGTCTTTATTCACATTAAGAAAGAAAATTAGGTCAATTTTTTGATTAGAACTATCTAGTAAGATATCTAGATTTTTTGCCTGACTTAATGATCGAGGATATCCATCAAAAATTAATTTATTCTTTTTTTTTGGGTCAGATACTATACTGTGGATAAGCTTATTTACAATATCATCACTCACAAATTTTCCTTCATTCATATCATTTATTATTTTTTTTCCTATATCTGAATTTTTTTGAATTTCCTCACGTAACATATCACCTGTTGAAATTTGAAAACCGTTAAGTTTTTTTAATAAATATTTAGCTTGAGTTCCTTTACCAGCACCTGGGGGACCAAATAAAATAATATTCACTTTATGATTTACCAAATTTTGTTTTTTTGATTAACTGTTCGTACTGAGAACTCATGAGTCTTGTTTGTATCTGAGTAACAGTGTCTATTGCTACAACAACAACAATTAATATTGATGTACCTCCTAAATAAAAAGGTATAGGATAATTTGCAATTAAAAATTCTGGCATTAAACACACTAAAGTTAAGTAAAGTGCTCCAATCGTAGTTAATTTTGTTAATATATTTTCAATATATAATGCTGTACTTTCTCCGGGTCGAATACCTGGTACAAATCCACCATATTTTCTTAAGTTGTCAGCTGTTTCGTTTGGATTAAAAGTTATAGAAGTATAAAAAAAAGTAAAAAAAATTATTCCAGCAGCATATAAAAGCATGTACAAGGGTTGTCCCTGTGTGAAATAAGAACTCAAATTTAAAAAAGTATCACTATCTGAAAAATTAAAATTTGAAAAAGTAACCGGTAATAACAGTAAGGCAGATGCAAATATAGCTGGGATTACACCTGCTTGATTTATCTTTAATGGTAAATGAGAAGACTCTCCGCCGTACATTTTATTACCCATTTGTCTTTTAGGATAATTAATTAAAATTTTTCTTAATGCTCTTTCCATAAATACAATAAATAAAATTGTTAATATAAGTAATATGAATATTGCTAAGATCATAAATGTAGATACAGCACCTGTTCTACCAAGCTCAAAAGTTGTAACTAATGCTCTTGGAATTTCAGCTACAATGCCTGCAAAAATTATTAATGATATCCCATTTCCTATACCTCTTTGAGTAATTTGTTCACCCAACCACATTAAAAAAATAGTTCCTGAAACAATTGTTGTGACAGTTGAAATTTTAAAAAAAAATCCGGGATTAATTACTAAATTTGGTGATGACTCTAAACCAACTGAAAGACCATATCCTTGAACTGTAGCCAGTAAAACTGTTCCATATCGAGTGATTTGAGTTATTTTTGATCTTCCAATTTCGCCTTGAGCTTTTAAATTTTTAAAATAGTCAGAAACACCTGTTAAAAGTTGTACTATTATTGAGGATGAAATGTAAGGCATAATCCCAAGAGCAAATATAGCCATTCTGCTCACTGCCCCTCCTGCAAAAACATTAAACATTCCTAATAAGCCTTTTTGATTTCCTTCCATCATAATCTTTAATTGTTCAGGATCAATTCCGGGTAAAGGCACAAAAGTTCCAAATCTATAAACAGCAAGTATTGCTATTGTAAAAATTATTCTATTTTTTAAATCGGTTGATGATGAAGAAGAGCTCATTATACTGATTTATTTTTTCAACTGAATCGAACCGCCTATTTTTTCTAATTTTTCAACAGCTGACTTTGAAGCAAGGTTTGCTTCGATATTAATCTTTTCTTTAATTTCGCCTGATCCTAAAATTTTTAATTTTTTACTATTTTTATTAATAAGTTTTAATTTTTTTAAGAGATCTGCATTTATTAAATCATTTGGCTTAATGCTTTTTTTATCAATAAGTGATTGAATTTTTTCTAGATTTAAAATTGCAACTTCACTTTTTCCAATTGGGTTAAATCCTCTTTTCGGTAATCTTCTATACAGGGGCATTTGACCTCCCTCAAAACTTTTTATTGCAACACCAGATCTAGATTTTTGACCCTTAACACCTCGACCTGAAGTTTTACCTTTACCTGAGCCTATACCTCTTCCAACTCTAATTTTTTTCTTATTAATTTTTTCTCTATTATCAAGCGTAATCATTATCCCCTCTTTTCAACTATTTCTGAAATTTTTTTATTCCTTATACTTGATATTTGTTTTGGTGAGTTTTGTTTTAACAAAGCTTTCATAGTTGCTCTAATAACATTATGAGCATTAGAAGTTCCCATAGATTTGGCCACAATATCTTTTACTCCTAAAACTTCGCAAACCGCTCTTACTGGTCCACCGGCTATAATACCAGTGCCCTTAGATGCTGCTCTCAAAATTATTTTACCTGAACCTTCCTTAGCTTTAACATCGTGATGTATTGTTCTACCCTCTCTTAAAGGAATATGAATTAACTTCCGCCTGGCCATCTCATTAGCTTTTTTTATAGCATCAGGAACTTGTTTAGCTTTAGCATGAGCAATACCAATTCTCCCAGCTTGATTACCTACAACAACTAAAGCTGAAAAACCAAACCTTCTACCACCCTTCACAACTTTAGTTATACGGTTAATATGAACTAATTTTTCTAATATATCGTCGTTTTTTTTGTTTTTTACATCTTCCATAATTAAAATTCCATCCCATTCTCTCTTAGTGTTTCTGCAAAAACTTTTATTCGTCCATGATATTTGTAAATTCCTCTATCGAAAAAAATTTTGGTAATTTTCTTCTCTAAAGCTTTTTTTGCAAGCTTCGTGGCAACTATTTTTGACAACTCTGTTTTATTAACTTTAGACCCGGATTTTATGTCTTTTTCAATTGACGATGCCGATAGCAATGTTCTGTTGTTTGAATCATCAATGATTTGTGCAAAAATATTTTTTGATGATCTCGAAATACTCAATCTAAAACGATCTTTTGAAGCAAACTTTTTCAACTTTCCAGATACTCTGAACTTTTTTCTTTGTGTAGTGTTGAGTTTCATTATTTCTTTTTTCCTTCTTTTTTAAGAACATATTGACCCTTTTCTCTTATACCCTTCCCTTTATAAGGTTCAATTTTTCTTAGAGTCTTAATTTTTGACGCTACAGATCCAACTTGTTGTTTATCATTACCTGTAATTTTTAAAGTAGTTTGTTTTTCCACAGCTATTTTTACTCCTTGAGGAATATCAAAATTAATATCATGACTATATCCTAATTGTAAATTAAGTTGATTACCCTTTAATGCTGCTCTATATCCTACACCAACTAATTCTAAAATTTTTTCATAACCAGAACCTGAGCCGATTACAGCGTTATTTATTAAACTTCTGTTCATTCCCCAAAGTCTTTTTGTATTTTCATTAATTTTTTTTGGTTTTAGAGAAATTTCTTTCCCATCTTTTATGTCTAAATTAAAAATTTCTAAATCTATATTAATTGAACTTTTGCCTTGAGGTCCCTCAATATTCAAGATATTTCCTGCTAGAGCAACTTTTACTTTTTCAGGAATAGAAATATTTATTTTACCAATTTTAGACATTAAAATACCTTACAAATTATTTCTCCGCCAACTCTTTGTTTTCTTGCATCCACATCAGTCATTACTCCTTTAGGTGTTGAAACAATTGCTATACCTAGGCCATTATTTATTTTCGGTAGACCGTCTGCGCTTGAAAAAATTCTTCTACCTGGCTTGGATACTCTTTCAAAAGCACTTATAACAGGATTTCCAGAATGATACTTTAATTCTAATAACAAAATGTTTTTATTATTTTCAGAAATAACCTTACAGTCTTTAATGAATCCTTCATTTTTTAAAATATCAGCAATTTTACTTTTAAAATTAGATGAAGGTAGTTCAACTTTTTTATGATTTCTAGCTTGAGCATTTTTAACTCTTGCAATCATATCTCCTATTGGGTCGCTTAAACTCATAATTTCCTTTCTACCAACTTGATTTAACCAAGCCAGGTATTTTTCCTTGTAATCCTAATTGTCTTAAAGCAATTCTCGAAATTTTTAACTTTCTGTAAACTCCATGTGGTCTACCTGTGATTTGACACCTGTTCATAACCCTAGTTTTTGCAGAATTTCTTGGTAATTTTGATAGTTTTTGTTGAGCTTTAAATCTTTCTTCAAGAGGAAGTTTCTTATTCATTATTATTTTCTTTAATTTCTCTCTTTTTTTATAAAACTTATCTGAAAGTTTTATTCGTCTGTTATTTTTATTTATTGAACTTAACTTTGCCATTTTAGTTTTCTCCTTTTTTTATGAATGGAAAATTTAATTTTTCCAATAATGCGTAACTATGCTCTTTATTTTTTGATGAAATTACAATTGTTATATCAATACCTCTGACTTTATCAGCTCTATCGAAAGTTACTTCAGGAAAAATAATATGTTCCTTTATTCCAAATGTGTAATTACCAAATTTGTCAAAACCATTTAAAGATAAGCCTCTAAAATCTTTTATTCTTGGTAATGCAATATTCACTAACCTATCTAAAAATTCATACATTCTATTTTTTCTTAACGTAACTTTTAATCCTGCGTTAGAACCTTTTCTGGTTTTAAAATTAGCCACTGATTTTTTAAATTTTGTTACTATTGGTTTTTGCCCTGTTATTTTTGCTAAATCATCATCACACGACTTTAAAATTTTTGAGTCGTTACCGTCTAAACCAAGACCCATATTTAAAATAATTTTTTCAATTTTTGGTCCCATATAAACATTCTTCAATCCGAATTGACTTTTTAATGCAGGTTGAATTTCTTTCAGATATAATTCCTTAAGTCTGGGTATCATTATTTTTTAACCTTTTTTGTTTTATTTTTTGATTTCATTTTATCTTCAACTAATCTTAAGTTTGAAAAATGAACAAAGTTCTCTTTCGAAAATATTCCACCTTTTTTTTCTTTTGTCGTTTTAATATGTTTTTTAACAATATTGATATCTTTAACTTTTGCTCTGAGATTTGATCTGTCTATTTCAATAACCTCACCCTCTTTTTTCTTGTCCTTTCCAGTTAAAACAACAACTTTTAATCCTTTTTTAATCATCATAAAACCTCTGGTGCTAGTGATATTATTTTCATCTGACCCCTTGTTCTTAATTCTCTAGTTACTGGTCCAAAAATTCGAGTTCCAACTGGCTCACCTTTATCGTCAACCAAAACTGCTGCATTATTATCAAATTTTACTTTTGAACCATCATCTCTATGTATCCCCTTTTTTACCCTAACTACTACTGCTTTATGAACAGAACCTTTTTTTACCTTACCTTTTGGTATGGCCTCCTTAACGGCAATTACTATAGTATCACCAATGCTAGCATATCTTCTTTTAGATCCACCTAAAACTTTTATACACTCAATTTTTTTAGCACCAGTATTATCTGCTACTAGAAGCTCTGTTTGCACCTGTATCATTATTTGTTACTCTCCATTACTTGAAATTTCTTTTTTTTTGAAAATGGTTTGCTCTCAATTATTGATACTTTATCCCCGTTTTTAAACTTATTATTTTCGTCATGTGCATTATATTTTTTTCTTACTTTAATAACTTTTTTTAACAATGGATGTGAATATTTTCTTTCAACCATTACTGTTATTGTCTTATTAGGTTTATCACTGACAACTATTCCTGTTAGAATTTTTTTAGGCATTCAATTTTCCTCTCAATAAAGTTTTTAATCTGGCAATTGTTTTTTTGGTTTCATTTATTTTTGCGGGATTTGTTATTTGTGAATTAATTTTTTGAAATCTTAAATTAAATAAATCTTTTTTTAATTTATCGATATTTTTTAATGCTTGGTCTTTTGTAAGTTTTTTTATTTCTTGTTTTTTCATTATGCAAATCTCTTTATAGTTTTAGTTCTTATTGGCAGTTTTGCTGAAGCTTTATAAAGTGCCTCTTTTGCAATTTCTTCTGAAACACCATCAACCTCAAAAAGTATTCTTCCTGGTTTAACTCTACATGCATAAAATTCTGGTGAACCTTTACCTTTTCCCATTCGTACCTCTATAGGTTTTTTAGATACAGGTATGTTAGGAAAAATCCTTGTCCAAACTCTACCCTGTCTTTTCATATGTCTTGTTAATGCAACTCTTGCTGCCTCTATTTGTTTACCGGTAACTCTATCAGGTGATAAGGCTTTTAAAGCATATGCTCCGTAATTGATAAAATTAGCTCTTGAAGCATTACCATGAATTCTTCCTTTGTGCGCTTTTCGCCATTTAGTTCTTACTGGTTGCAACATCTAACTTTTACTCTCATTTGTTATATTTTTATTTGTTTCTTGGCTGAATTCTTTTGCAAAAACTTCGCCTTTATAAATCCAAACCTTTATACCTATAATTCCATAAGTTGTTAAAGCCTCAGCCTCTGCATAATCTATATCCGCTCTTAAAGTGTGTGAAGGTATACTTCCCTCTCTTAACCATTCAGTTCTAGCAATCTCATTTCCACCTAATCTACCGCTTATTGAAACTTTAATTCCTTTAGCTCCAAGCCTTAAACACGACTGCATAGATCTTTTCATTGCTCTTCTATAAGAAATTCTTTTTACCAATTGTTGTGCAATGTTCTCAGCTACTAAGTATGCATTGGTTTCTGGTTTCTTTACCTCTTTAATATTCAATGTTATTTCATTTTTTGTAAATTTTGAAAGATTATTTTTTATTTTATCAATATCGCTACCTTTCTTGCCTATTACAAATCCAGGTCTCGAGGTATAAATAGTCACATAACATTTGTTTGCAGTTCTCTCAATCATGACTTTTGATACACCTGAGTTAATTACATTTTTTTTTATATAATCTCTTATTTTGAAATCTTCTATTAGGTAATTACCAAAATCTTTTTTTTTAGCATACCAAACTGAATCCCAACCTCTGTTCACACCTAACCTAAAACCTACTGGATTAACTTTTTGACCCATGTGCCTCCACTTTTTTTGCTTCAGTTAAAATTATTGTTACAGACGAATATGGTTTTAATATCGGTGCCGCTCTTCCTTTTGCTCTTGGTCTAAATCTTTTCATAATAATTTTTTTTCCACAATAAGCCTCTTTAACAATCAGCTTATCTATATCATATTGAAAGTTATTTTCTGCATTAGCAACTGCAGAATTGATTGTCTTTTTAATATCATTCGTTACTCTTTTTTCAGAAAATTGTAAATCTCTAATAGCTACATCTACTTTTTTTCCAACTATAGCTCGCAAAATTGGATTCAATTTTCTTACACTAGATCTAATATTATTATTTATTGATCTCACAGTTATGTCTTTTTTTTTATCAATTTTATTTTTTTTACTCATATTTTATTTTTTAACTTCCGCTTCAGCTGGTTTTGCTTTTTTATCGGCAGGAGTATGACCAAAAAAGGTACGCGTTGGTGCAAATTCACCAAGCTTATGTCCGACCATATCCTCTGAAATTGTTATAGGTATAAATTTTTTTCCATTATAAATTAAAAAACTAACACCAACAAAATCTGGAATAATGGTGGATTTTCTAGACCAAGTTTTAATTGGAATCTTTTTTGGATTATTTTTATATTTATCTACTTTTTTCATTAAACTTTCCTCTACAAAAGGTCCTTTCCAAATCGCTCTAGCCATTATTTAGTATCCTTCCTCTTATTTCGTCTTTTTATAATAAATTTATCAGTCCTTTTGTTATCTCTAGTTTTAAGTCCTTTTGCAGATTGACCTGTAGGTGATACTGGATGTCGTCCACCAGCCGATTTACCCTCTCCACCACCATGTGGGTGATCTACTGGATTTTTTACTACCCCTCTTGTGTGAGGTTTTCTTCCTAACCATCTTGATCTTCCAGCTTTACCAATTTTAATATTTTTTTGATCAGGGTTGCTCAAAACACCAATTGTAGCAAGAGATCTAGAATCAATTTTTCTTACCTCTCCTGATGCAAGTTTAATGATACTATAATTGCCATCTATTCCACTAATAGTAACAGAAGTACCCGCTGATCTCGCGATTTTGCCTCCACCACCAGGTTGGATCTCTACATTATGAATATTAATTCCAACTGGTATATCTTGTAATGGCATACAATTTCCGATTTTTATTTCTTTTTTTTGGCCGTTTTCTATTTTATCTCCAATTTTTATTTTCTGCGGTGCTAAATAATAACTATGTGTATTATCCTCAAATTTAACCAACATAATATAACATGACCTATTAGGGTCATACTCTATTCTCTCTACAACAGCTGGCATATCAAATTTTTTTCTATAAAAGTCAATATGTCTGTACATCTTTTTATGACCACCCGATCTATTAATCGAAGTTATGTGACCATTGTTATTTCTTCCTTTCATTGATTTTTTAGGAGAAACAAGTGATTTAAAAGGTTTACCTTTCCAAAGACCAGTTCTATCAACTAAGATCGTTCCTCTAGTCGATTTCGTATAAGGTTTGAATGTTTTTAATGCCATAATTAAATTCCACTTGTTAGGTCAATACTTTGACCTTTTTTTAATGTTATAATTGCTTTTTTATAACCAGATACTTTTGTTTTTCTTCCTCTAGATAATTTTGTTCTATTTTGTTTATTAATTATATTAATTTTAATTACATTTACCTTGAATATTTTCTCTATATTTGACTTCAAATTTTTTTTGTTTGCTTTTGACGGTACTTTAAAAACAATTTTATTTTGATCTGATAAATTTGTAGATTTTTCAGTAACAAATGGTGATATAATTTTATCGTATAAATGAATTTTTTCCATATTATATGTATCTCTTTTCTAGTTCTTTTACTGAACTTTCGGTAAAAACTACTTTTTTAAATTTAACTATATCGTACGCACTAAAATGATTGATGTCAGTTATTTTAATGTTTGGAATATTTCTAATAGATTTTTCGATTTTTTGTTTTGATATTTTATCTAAAATTATTAAAGAATTCTCAATATCAAATTTTTTAATAATTACATTCATTTCTTTGGTCTTTTTAATTTCTGAATTAAAATCACTAAAAATTAATAAATTCTTATTTTTATTTTTATCACTTATTAAAGAAACAATACTTTGCTTTTTTTCACTTTTATTCAACTTCCTCTTTTTGTAAGACAATTCACCTTTAGGACCGTGAGCTATTCCACCGCCAACAAAAATAGGTGCTTTTTTACTAGCATGTCTTGCATTACCCGTCCCTTTTTGAGCATAAATTTTTGACGTTGGCCCAGAAACTTCATTTTGTTGTTTTGTTTTAGCATGTCTCCCTTTGTAATTTGCATTCGTCTTGTAAAGGACGTTGCTAACAAGTTTTTTATTTATTTTTGCCAAAAAAATTTGATCCAAAACTTCTATTGTATCTTTTTTGCCATTTAAATTTAATTTATCAATCTTCATTATTTTTTCTTTTTTTCAGGGGTTTTTTTTAAATCTTCAATTTTTTTTATTTTTTCACTAATTGTTAGTTTGTTTGTGTCTTTTACAGATTTTTTTACAAAAACTTCAGAATTTTTTGAACCTGGTATCGATCCTTTTAAATATAACAAATCATTTTCTAAATCTGTTTTGATAACCTCAATATTTTGCATAGTTCTTAATTTGTCTCCCATGTGTCCTGCCATCTTTTTTCCTTTGAAGACTTTTCCTGGATCTTGTCTTTGTCCAGTTGAGCCATGTGATCTATGTGATATTGAGACACCGTGAGAAGCTCTTAATCCACCGAAATTATGTCTTTTCATAGCTCCAGCAAAACCCTTACCAATTGTTCGAGATCTAGTATCAACAAATTTTATATCTTTAAAAATTTCAACTCCAAACTCATTTCCTTCTTTGTAAGTATCAGTATTTAAAACTCTAAATTCCTTTAGTTTCTTTTTTGCTTCTGTATTCCTCTTTGAAAAATAACCTTTCATAGCCTTAGTCAGCTTTGAACTTTTTATTTTTCCATACCCAAGTTGTACGGCTTTGTAGCCTCTTTTTTGTTCATCAATAACTTGAATAACTCTTGCTTTTTCCATCTTTAAGACAGTTACAGGAACTAACTGACCAGACTTGTAAAATTCACGTGTCATTCCAATTTTTTTACCAATTAATGCTATTTCACTCATAATTAAATCTTTATCTCTACATCTACACCTGATGCTAAATCTAGTTTCATTAAAGCCTCTACTGTCTGTGGTGTTGGTTCAATAATATCAATTAATCTTTTATGTGTTCTTGACTCGAACTGTTCTCTACTTTTTTTATCAATATGTGGAGATCTCAAAACTGTATATCTCTCAACTCTTGTGGGTAATGGTATTGGACCTTTAATAGTTGCTCCTGTCCTTTTTACTGTATTAACAATTTCTTCAGTTGAAGCATCTAATATTTTATTATCATATGCTCTTAATTTGATCCTAATATTTTGTTTTTCCATTTTAACCTGCAATTTTTTTAGTTACTTCATCTTGAACATTTTGTGGAACTTTCGCATAATGATCAAAGAACATTGAATATTGTGCTCTTCCTTGAGACATTGATCTTAAATTATTAATATATCCAAACATATTTGCCAAAGGTACCATAGCTGTTATAACAGTAGCGTTTCCTCTTTGCTCTTGAGTGCTTATTTGACCTCTTCTGCTATTTAAATCTCCAATTACATCCCCCATATAATCTTCAGGAGTAACGACTTCTACTCTCATCACAGGTTCTAAAAGTTTTAATCCACCTTTTGTGCAGGCTTCTTTAAAGCATGCTCTACTAGCTAATTCAAATGCTAATACACTTGAATCTACATCATGATGTAAACCATCTAAAATAGTAACTTTATAATCAATCATAGGGAAACCAGCTAATATTCCACCATCAGAAACTGTTTCAATACCTTTTTCTACACCTGGTATAAATTCTTTAGGAATAGCACCACCTTTTATTTTACTCTCTACCTCTCTACCTTTGCCAGGTTCTTGAGGTTCAACAAGTAATTTTACTTTAGCAAATTGTCCGGCACCACCACTTTGTTTTTTATGAGTGTACTCAACCTCTGAAGACGACTCTATTGTTTCTCTATATGCTACCTGAGGGGCTCCTACGTTAGCTTCAACTTTAAACTCTCTTTTCATTCTATCAACAATGATATCTAAGTGTAACTCACCCATACCTTTAATTATTGTTTGACCTGACTCTTCATCTGAAGAAACTCTAAAAGAAGGATCTTCTTTTGCCAATCTACCTAAAGCTTCACCCATTTTTTCTTGGTCTGCTTTAGTTTTAGGCTCAACAGCGATCTCAATTACAGGATCAGGAAATTCCATAGGTTCTAATAATACTGAATTATCTTTATTACATAGCGTGTGTCCAGTTATAGTATTTTTAAGTCCAGCCAATGAAACAATATCACCAGCATTAGCCTCTTTAATATCTTCTCTTGAATTTGCATGCATTAATAGCATTCTGCCAACTCTCTCTTCCTTTTCCTTGGAAGAGTTATATACGGCTGTCCCAGTTTTTATTGTTCCTGAATATACTCTAATGAATGTTAATGATCCTACGAAAGGATCATTAGCAACTTTAAAAGCTAATGCTGAGAATGGTGCAGTATCATTAAATTTCATTTCCACCTCTTCATCAGATCCAAGTTTTGTGCCATTAATTGAACCAATATCTATAGGGCTTGGTAAATAATTGATTACTGCATCCAATAAAGGCTGAACGCCTTTATTTTTAAAAGCAGATCCTGTCAAAACAGGTACAAAGCTAAAATTTAATGTACCTTTTCTAATACATTTTATTAGATCTTCCTCTTTAATTTCTTCACCATTAAGATAAGACTCCATTAGTTTTTCATCTTGTTCAACTGCCATTTCTACTAATTCAGTTCTATATTTTTCTGTTAATTCTTTTAAATCATCAGGAATTTCTTTATATTCCCACTCAGCACCTAGCGCCTCATCTTTCCAAACTTGTGCTTTCATTTTAACAAGATCAACTACTCCTGTTAAAGAGGCTTCAATTCCGATTGGTACTTGTATTACTAAAGGTTTGGCCCCTAACCTATCTTTTATCATTTCAACACATCTAAAAAAATCTGCGCCTGTTCTATCTAGTTTATTAACAAAACAGATCCGAGGAACTTTATACTTGTCAGCCTGTCTCCATACTGTCTCAGATTGTGGCTCAACTCCTGCAACGCCATCAAAGACAGCTACAGCACCATCTAATACTTTTAAAGATCTCTCAACTTCTATTGTAAAGTCAACATGTCCAGGAGTATCAATTATATTGATCCTATGATCCTGCCAAAAACAAGTAGTAGCAGCAGATGTTATTGTTATTCCTCTTTCTTGTTCTTGTTCCATCCAGTCCATCGTCGCAGCACCGTCATGAACTTCTCCTATCTTATGACTTTTTCCTGTGTAATATAAAATTCTTTCAGTTGTAGTAGTCTTGCCCGCATCTATATGAGCCATGATTCCGATATTTCTATATTTATCTAATGTATGAGTTCTAGCCATAATTAATTACCATCTAAAATGAGCAAACGCTTTATTTGACTCTGCCATCTTATGCACATCCTCTCTTTTTTTTACTGCAGCTCCTTTTTTTTCATAAGCATCATAAAGTTCATTGAAAATTTTATCAGACATATGTTTGTCTTTTCTTTTTCTAGCTGAATCAACTAGCCATCTAATTGCTAATGCCTGTGCTCTTTTACTTTTTACCTCGACTGGAACTTGATAGGTTGCGCCACCTACTCTTCTTGATCTTACTTCTACTGAAGGTTTTATATTATTTATCGCTTCATTAAAAACATTAATAGGCTCTTCTTTAGATTTTGACTTAATTTTTTCGATTGCATCATAAACAATTTTTGTAGCTACTCCTCTTTTGCCATCATACATTATATTGTTGATTAATTTAGGAATTATTGTTGAATTAAATTTTGGATCAGGAATAGTATTTTTTTTAGGTTGTGTTTTTTTTCTAGACATTTTTATTTACCTTTTTTAGTTCCATAAAGAGATCTTCTTTTTTTTCTATTAGCAACTCCTTGTGTATCTAAATTACCTCTTAAAATATGATACCTGACACCAGGTAAATCTTTAACTCTGCCACCTCTAATTAAAACAACTGAATGTTCTTGTAAATTATGACCTTCACCAGGAATATAAGCGGTCACTTCAAAACCATTTGATAATCTTACTCTCGCAACTTTTCTCAAAGCTGAGTTTGGTTTTTTTGGAGTAGTTGTATACACTTTAACACAAACACCTCTCTTTAAAGGTTGTTTCTGCAATGCAGGTACTTTATTTCTAGTAATCTGCTTTACTCTCTTTTTTTTTAACAACTGATTTATTGTTGGCATAAATTTTTATTAATATTACTATTTTTGAGTGAAATAACTGGCAGGTTATTCATGGCAGCGTTTAGCACTTGATTAGCACTACATTCCAACCAAAAACATCGCCAAAATACTAATTAATCTGATTTTGTCAAACTAAAACTGTGATAAAAATTTGTATTTTTTATTGATTTACTTGAGTTTCTGAGGGTTCAATTTTTTCTTGTTCTGTTAAAAATTTATTATCATCCTCGAGCGCTTTTTTGTTCCATTTGTTCTTTATATTACCTGTTCCAGCTGGTACTAATCTACCAACTATAACATTCTCTTTAAGACCATTTAAAGGATCTATCTTACCTTTTATAGCTGCATCAGTGAGAACTCTGGTTGTCTCTTGGAAAGAAGCAGCTGAAATAAATGACTCGGTTTGCAAGGAAGCTTTTGTAATTCCCATTAAAACTCTTTCTCCTATTGCAGGTGTTTTGCCCTCAGATTTAAGTTTTTCATTCGAGTTTTCAAATTTTATTCTATCGATTATTTCACCAGGCAAATAAGTCGAGTCGCCAGACGATTTTACTTCTACTTTTTTCAACATTTGGCGAAGAATAGTTTCTATATGTTTATCGTTAATGATTACACCTTGTAACCTATATACCTCTTGAACTTGATTTACAAAATATTCTGTTAAATCCTTAATACCCATTATTCTAAGAATATCATGTGGTAGCGGCTGTCCATCTAAAAGATATTCACCTTTTTTTATTTTTTCTCCTTGATTAAAATTAATATGCTTCCCTTTTGGAATTAAATAATTTGATGGTTCAGAACCATCTTCAGGCACTATAGATACTCTCTGTTTGCCTCTTACTTCTTTACCAAAAATTACTTGTCCATCATTTTCTGCAATTATTGCACTATCCTTTGCTTTTCTTGCCTCAAATAATTCTGCTACTCTAGGTAAACCACCTGTGATATCTTTTGTTTTTGTTGTTTCTTTTGGAAGTCTGGCAATTACATCTCCTGCTGAAACTTTTTGTCCATCTTTAACCGAAAGAATTGAGTCGGGAACAAGATAATATCTTGCTTCATTATCATCAGCTTTTTTAATTACGTTTCCCTTTTCATCTCGAAGTGTAATACGAGGTTTTAAATCAGAGCTTTTAGATTGAGACCTCCAATCAACAACTGATTTAGAGGAAATACCTGTTGCATCATCTGTTGTTTCTTGTATTGATACTCCATCAATTAAATCTACGTAACTAGCTATTCCACTTTTCTCAGCAATAACTGGGGTAGTGTAAGGATCCCACTCACAAATTTTGGCATTTGATTTAACTTTATCACCATTTTTGAAGAACAACCTTGATCCATAAGCTACCTTGTAAACCGCAATTTGTACTCCATTATCATCTTCTATAGAAAGTTGAGTATTTCTACCCATAACTATTAAATTTTTCTTTGAGTCTTCTAAAATATTTGAGTTTATGATCTTTAAAGTACCCTCACTTTTACTAATAATTTGAGATTCTTGTTTTACAGAGGCTGTTCCACCGACGTGAAAAGTTCTCATTGTTAATTGAGTTCCAGGTTCACCGATAGATTGAGCTGAAATCATTCCAATTGCCTCACCAACGTGAACCATTTGTCCTCTAGACAAATCTCGTCCATAACATGTAGCACAAACTCCTTCTTTAGAACTACATGTCATAACGGAAAAAACTTTTAATGATTTAATTCCTGCTGAATCAATTTTATCACAAGCACCTTCATCAATCATTGTTGACTCTTTTATAATTACATCACCAGATAAAGGATGTTTTACGTTTGAAGCTGTAACTCTACCTAAAGCTCTCTCTGCTAAACTTACTACTACATTACCACCCTCAAGGATTTCCGAAAGTTCTATAAAACCGGGTTTTTCACAATTAGTCTTTGTGATAGTTAAGTCTTGTGCAACATCACACAGTCTTCTAGTTAAATAACCTGAGCTAGCAGTTTTTAAAGCCGTGTCAGCTAAACCTTTTCTAGCACCATGAGTTGAATTGAAATACTCAAGAGCTGTAAGACCTTCTTTAAAATTTGAGGTAATTGGACTCTCAATAATTTCACCAGATGGTTTAGCTATTAAACCTCTCATTCCAGCTAACTGTTTCATTTGTGCAGCCGATCCTCTAGCTCCACTATCAGCCATCATAAAAACTGAGTTAATCTTTAAACCATCAGAAGTTTTTTCAGTTGCAGAAATTCCTTTCATCATTTCTCCTGCAACTCTATCAGTACATTTTGACCATGCATCTACTACTTTATTATACTTTTCACCTCTCGTTATTAAACCTTCTGCGTATTGAGTTTCATAATCAGCTATAAGTTTTTTTGTATCGTCAATAAGTTGAGTTTTATTTGATGGTATAACTAAATCATCTTTACCAAATGAAATGCCTGCTTTAAAAGCATGTTTAAATCCAAGATCTTTAAGTTTATCACAGAAAATTACAGTTGTTTTTTGTCCACAAAATCTAAAAACTATATCAATTATTTCTGAAACTACTTTTTTTGGTAACAATCTATCTATTAAAGAAAATTTAATATCTTTATTTTTAGGCAGCAAGTTTGCTAATAAAAATCTGCCCGCAGTAGAGGTATATTTTTCAAATTTTTGATTACCTTTTTCGTCAACAGTTTCAAAACGAGAAATTATTGTGCTATGAACTTTAATTTGTCCTGAAGATAATGCAAATTCAATTTGATCTGAATTTAGAAAGTATCCAGATGGTTTGTCACTTACTGGTTCTTGGGATAGGTAATATATACCTAAAATCATGTCCTGACTTGGAACAATTATAGGTTTACCATTTGATGGAGAAAGAATATTGTTTGTTGATAACATTAAAATTCTAGCTTCAAGCTGAGCCTCTAAACTTAAAGGTACATGTACTGCCATTTGATCACCATCGAAATCTGCATTGAATGCAGCACATGTTAATGGATGTAATTCTATTGCATCACCCTCAATTAATTTTGGTTCAAAAGCTTGAACACCTAATCTATGAAGTGTTGGAGCTCTATTTAACAACACAGGATGTTCTCTGACAATTAATTCTAAAGCATCCCAAACTGCATTTGTCTCTTTCTCAACTAATTTTTTAGCTTGTTTAATTGTTGATGCTAATCCTAATTTATTTAATCTGGCGTATAAAAAAGGTTTAAAAAGTTCCAAAGCCATTTTTTTTGGTAAACCACATTCATGAAGTTTTAAGTCAGGTCCAACAACAATTACAGATCGTCCAGAATAATCAACTCTTTTTCCCAGTAAATTTTGTCTAAATCTTCCCTGTTTACCTTTAAGCATTTCAGCTAGAGATTTTAAAGGTCTTTTTCCTGTTCCAGTAATTACTCTACCCCGCCTTCCATTATCAAACAAAGCATCGACAGACTCCTGTAACATTCTTTTTTCATTTCTAACAATTATATCAGGTGCTTTTAGATCCATTAGTCTTTTTAATCTGTTATTTCTATTTATTACTCTTCTATAGAGATCATTAAGATCAGAAGTTGCAAATCTACCTCCATCTAATGGTACTAACGGTCTAAGTTCAGGAGGTATAACAGGTACTACTGTCATTATCATCCATTCTGGTTTTTGACCAGTCTCAATAAATGACTCGATAAGTTTTAATCTTTTGATTGCTCTCTCTTCATTTACCTTAGATTTAGTTTCTTTAATATAATTAACTAAGTTTTTCTTCTCTAATTCTAAATCTAAATTTCTTAACATTTCTAGAACTGCTTCAGCACCAATTCCAGCTGTAAAGGCTTCCTCTCCAAATTCCTCTTGAAATTTAGCAAGCTCTTCCTCGTTTAGAAGTTGATTTTTTTGTAAACCTGTAAGACCTGGTTCAATAACAATAAAGTTTTCAAAGTACAAAACTCTTTCAATTTCCTTGAGTTTCATATCTACAGCTAGTGCAATTCTACTTGGTAATGATTTTAAAAACCAAATGTGAGCTACTGGAGTGGCAAGATTAATATGACCCATTCTTTCTCTTCTTACATTTGATTTTGTCACCTCTACTCCACATTTTTCACATATTATCCCTCTAAATTTCATTCTTTTGTATTTTCCACATAAACATTCATAATCTTTAATTGGACCAAATATTCTTGCACAAAATAATCCATCTTTTTCAGGTCTAAAAGTTCGATAATTAATAGTTTCAGGTTTTTTGATTTCTCCATAAGTCCAAGATTTTATTTTTTCTGGACTAGCCAAAGATATTTTAATGCTATTAAAATTTTGAGACTCTGAAATCTGAGAGTTTTTAAATAAATCCGTAAGTTCTTTTTTCATACTAATTTAGCTCCACATTTAATGCTAAAGATTTTATCTCTTTTACAAGCACATTGAATGACTCTGGAATTCCAGATTCAAAGTTTTCCTCCCCTTTTACAATAGTCTCATAAACTTTAACTCTTCCGGCAACGTCATCAGATTTTACGGTCAAAATCTCTTGAAGTGTATAAGATGCACCGTAAGCCTCTAGAGCCCAGACCTCCATTTCTCCAAATCTTTGACCACCTAATTGAGCTTTTCCACCTAATGGCTGTTGTGTTACTAGACTATATGGCCCAGTTGATCTTGCATGGATTTTATCCTCAACTAAATGATGTAATTTGAGCATATAAATGATACCTACAGTTACCGGTCTATCAAATTTTTCACCAGTTCTACCGTCCCATAAAAAAGTTTGTCCAGAACCTGGTAAGTTTGC
>CACJOA010000008.1 GCA_902594915.1 uncultured Pelagibacteraceae bacterium
AGCACAGAGCTATATCAGACTTTATATCAGGAATGACAGATAGATATGCAATTAATTTATACGAAAATTTTAAATGAATATTTTTGAACAATATTTAGATAAGATAAAGAAAGTTATATTAAAACTCTCTAAAAATGGAGAGTTAATTATACCTAAAAATCTTGATGGAATTACGACAGAAATACCACCAATAAAATTTGATGCTGATATCTCAACCAACGCAGCAATGGTGCTATCTAAGATTAATAAAAAGCCTCCAAAGGACTTAGCAGCAATTTTGGTAGATGAAATAAAAAAAGATGATGAATTTATAGAGAGCATCAATGTAGTAAAACCTGGCTTTATTAATCTAAAGTTAAAATCAATTTTCTGGAATAACTTTGTAAAAGAAATAATTCAAAACTCGGAAACTTTTGGAATTAATAAAAAAGAAAAAAAGAAAAATTATTTGATAGAATTTGTATCAGCTAATCCGACTGGTCCATTACACGTAGGTCATTGTAGAGGAGCAGTTTTAGGTGATGTAATAGCAAATATATTGTTATTCAATAAACATAAAGTTACAAAAGAATATTATGTAAACGATTACGGAAATCAGATTATAAATTTTACAAAATCTGTATATTACAGAATTAGAGAAATATTATTTAATGAACCTTTTCCTATAGACAATTATGAATTATATCCTGGAGATTATATCATTAATTTTGCTAAAAATATTTTAAACTCAAAGAGTATAAATGATTATAAAAATTTCAAAAATATTTCAGAACAATTAACAGTCTTATCTACCAATGAAGCATTAAAATTGATAAAGAAAAATTTAAATAAGCTTGGAATTGTACATGATAGTTTTATAAGTGAAAAAAAATTAGTAATAAATCAAGAAGTTGAAAAGGTAATTAATTATTTACAAAGTCAAAATTTTATTTATCAAGGAAAAATAAAAGCACCAGCTGGGGAAAACACAAAAAACTGGATTGAGCGTGATCAATTACTTTTCAAATCAACCAATTTTGGAGATGATAAAGATAGAGCTTTACAAAAATCAGATGGTTCATGGACATATTTTGCAAGTGATGTCGCTTATCATAAAAATAAATTAGATAGAAAATTTGATCAATTAATTAATATTTTAGGTGCAGATCATGCAGGTTATATCAAAAGAATTTCATTCTCTGTAGAGGCTTTATCAGGCTCTAAACAAAAAATAATTTGTAAGGTTAGTCAACTTGTAAAACTTATTAAAGATAAAAAACCCTTTAAAATGTCAAAAAGAAAAGGTGACTATATAACTTTGGATGATTTAATAAATGAAGTAGGTAAAGATGCAGCAAGGTTCATAATGCTGAATAGAAGTAGTGATGTTGAACTTGAATTTGACTTTGATAGTATAATTGAAAAATCAAAAGATAACCCTTTATATTACGTTCAGTATTGTTATGCAAGAATAGCTTCTGTTTTTAGACACATTGAGAAAGATATAAAATCTAAAATCATTGTAAAAAATTATAATTTTAAATTTTCTAAAGAGGAAATTAATATCTTAAAAAAAATTTCTGAATGGCCTAAATGCATTGATATATCTAGCAGGAAACTCGAACCTCATAGAATACCAACTTATTTATATGAGCTTGCTTCCTTATTTCATGCGTATTGGAACTTAGGAAAAGAAAATCCTGAAAAAAGATTTATAAACGATAAAAGAAATATTTCGGAGGATAAATTAGTTTTTTTAAAAGTAACCTCAAATGTTATAAAGACGGGTTTAAAAATTGTTGGTGTTTCAGCCCCCGAAAAAATGTAATGTTAAGAGAAATAAAATATTTTATATTCATTATTGTGATATGTTTGTTTTCTTTTTTTATTGGAAGATATTATTTTTCTGACGAAAACAAAAAAAACTCTTACAGATCTCTAAAAAATATTGATAACAAGCTAAATATTTATGCAGAAAAATTACCAATTTTAGAAAACGATACCAAAAACAATATAGAATATGTTGAACAATTAAATAAAAAAAATCAAAAAAAATTTAATTTTTGGAAATTAATTGAAAATGTTAAATAATAGAAGAGCTTTTATAGTAGGCCTCAAATCAACAAAACTTTATAAAAAAGAAAAATTATTTTTAAGAAAATACAAACCTTGGGGAATAATTCTGTTTAAAAGAAATATTAAGAGTATAAAACAAGCAAAAAAATTGACATTATCCATAAGAAAAATTTTCAATGATAAAAATTATCCAATATTGATTGATCAAGAAGGTGGGCGAGTAAATAGATTAGAGTCAATAATATCTTTTAATAATTTAACTTCGGAATTTTTTGGAAAAAAATTTAACACTAATAAAAAAGAATTTCAGTCATTTTTTAGATTATTTATAGATCAAACTTCCTATCTTCTTAAATTAATTGGTATAAATATTAACACGGTCCCAGTTTTGGACTTAAGAGTGAAAAAAACCAGTAATGTTATTGGGGACAGATCATTTTCAAGTGACTCTAAAGTAGTTTCAATAATTGGTGACTACTGTATTAAATTATATCATCAAAATAAGATTGGAACTATTATGAAACATATTCCAGGTCATGGTTTATCAAAAGTTGATAGTCATTATTTTACACCAACTATAAAAAAAAAATTAGATTACTTAATTAAAAATGACTTTAGCGCTTTCAGAAATAAGAAAACTTTTTTTGCAATGACAGCTCATATTTTATTTGATAAAATTGATAAATTTCATACTGTAACGCATTCTAAAAAAATAATTGAATTGATAAGAAAAAAAATAGGATTTAGAGACATCCTAATTACAGATGATATATCAATGAAAAGTCTTAAAGGAAATTTGAAAGATAATACAATTCAAGCGTTTAAAGCAGGCTGTAATATAGTTTTACACTGTAACGCTAATATTAAAGAAATGAATATAGTTGGAAAAAATTCACCTATGATCAATAAATTTATTATAAAAAAAACATCACAATTTTATAAGATTTTAAGATAATATTAGCGAATGCAAAAAAATGATTCTGACTTGTTTTGTGTTGAAATTGACAATTACAACGGTCCCTTAGATGTTCTACTTGATTTAGCAAAATCACAAAAAGTGAATTTAGAGGATATTTCGATTACAAAATTAGCTGATCAATTTAATGATTTTATAAGATTAGAAAAAAATTTGAATTTAGAAATTGCTTCTGAATATTTACTAATGGCTACATGGTTAGCATATTTAAAATCAAAATTATTATTACCTAGCTCTCCCGAAGAGGAGTTTAAAGTTATTGAAGTAGCAGAAAAGTTAAAATTACAATTAAAAAAATTAGAGTTGATAAGATTATTATCTGAGCAAATGTTAAAAAGAAAAAGACTTGGAAGAGAAATAAGAACAAGAGGTATGAGATCTGGTATTAAACCAATTTATAACAGTGAATTAAAAGTAAATTTATTCGAATTATTAAAGACATATTCAACAATTATAATGACCAAGGATTTTCAGAAAATGAATATTCCAAAATTACCTGTTTTTACAGCAGAAGAGGGAATAAAGACTATAAGAAATTTTTTTGGAAAATTATTTGATTGGAAAAAATTAGACGATTTAATTCCAAAAAATTTTAAAAAAAATTCAAAGTTTAGTAAAACTGCTAAAGCAGGAATTTTTGCTGGTTCTTTAGAATTAGTAAAAGAGGGTGACCTTAAAATTAAACAAGAAAAACTTTTTGAAGATATATATATAAGAGAAAGTAAATGATAAAAAAAAAGATAAAAAAAAAAAATAATATTATTAATTTTCCAAATAATTTGTCCTCTGTAGAAAAAGAAATAGAGGCAATTATTTTTGCAGCTGGCGAACCATTAGATATTGAGACAATTAAAAATAAGATTTCAAAAAAAATAGATGTTGAAAAAGTTTTGATTAAATTACAATCCGAATACTCAAATAGAGGGATTAATTTAGTTTGTATTTCTAAAAAATGGTCTTTTAGAACTTCTCCACATTTATCAAAATTGATGGTACAAGAAAAAACTGTAGAAAAAAAACTGTCAAAGGCTGCAATAGAAACATTAGCAATTATAGTTTATCATCAACCTGTAACAAGAGCTGAAATAGAGGAAATAAGAGGCGTTGCTTTTGGTACAAATACAATAGAAATTTTGATGGAGTTGAATTGGGTAAAACCTGGTGGTAGAAAAGATTTACCAGGTAAACCGATTCAGTATATAACAACAGACGATTTTTTAAGTCATTTTAATTTACAAAGATTATCTGATTTGCCAACTGTAGATGAATTGGGGGCTGCTGGTTTAATTGATAATACCAATATTGATAGTGCGATTTTTGGAACTGGTAAATTTTACAGAGAAAAACAGGATGATAAAAAAGAGGATATTTATTCAAATATTGATGAAATGCTTACTAGCACTCTTAGTGACGAAGATGAAAAGTAAAAATTTAAGAAAAAAACTTATTAAGAAAAAGATACTTTTAAAATAATGATAAAAAGGATATAACTTTTGTATGAGTATAGGTATATGGCAAATAGCGATTGTTGTGATACTAGTGGTATTACTATTCGGAAGAGGCAAAATATCTAGCCTAATGGGTGATGTTGCAAAAGGAATAAAGAGTTTTAAAAAGGGAATGGCATCTGATGTTACTGATGATACTGAACCTAAAAATATCTCAGACGAAAATCAAGATTCTAATAAAAAAGAATAAATCACATGCCTACAATTGGTTGGTTTGAGATTTTAATTGTTGTTGCAATAGCAATAGTTATTTTGGGTCCAAAGGACTTTCCAATTATGTTAAAAAAAGTTGGTTCATGGATTGGAAACACAAAAAAATATATCAACAATATTCAAAATGAAGTTTCTAATATTGAACTAGAGGATAGTAAAACAGATAAAAAAGAAGAAGAAAAAGATGAATCATGATGAAAATGAGGGTGGCTTTATAAGTCATCTAGCTGAATTACGAAAAAGATTAATTCACAGTTTTATATTTCTTATTATATTTTTTATTGGATGTTATTTTTTTGCTGAACAGTTATATAGTTTTTTAGTTGAGCCTTACGCTCAAGCAGTTAAAGATGATGAAGTAAATAGAAGGTTGATTTTCACTGCTTTACAAGAAACTTTTTTAACATATCTTAAGGTTTCGTTTTTTACTGCTTTTTTTGTTACATGTCCCTTTATTTTGTTACAAATATGGAAATTTATCGCACCAGGTTTATACAAACATGAAAAAAATGCTATTTTACCTTATCTTATTTTGACACCAATTTTATTTTTTCTAGGGGGTATCCTAGTTTATTATCTGATAATGCCGCTAGCTATAAAATTTTTTTTATCTTTTGAAAGTTCAGGAATTTCTACAAATCTACCGATTCAATTAGAAGCAAAAGTAAATGAATACCTCTCACTAATTATGAAATTAATTTTTGCATTTGGGATAAGTTTTCAATTACCTGTTGTTCTTAGTCTTTTAGCAAGGATTGGAGTAGTTGATTCTGAATTTTTAAAAGAAAGAAGAAAATATGTTGTAGTAATAATATTTGCTACTGCAGCTATTTTAACTCCACCGGATCCAATAACACAAATAGGTTTAGCCATACCTTTATTAATTTTATATGAATTATCTATATTTTCAGTAAGAATTATTGAAAATCGTAAATTAAAAAATACTAATGCATAATTTAAAAGAAATTCGAAAAGATTTTATAGCTTTTAAAAAAGCTATTGAGAAAAGATCTATAGATACAAACTTTGAATTACTTCAAAATTTAGATAAAAAGAATAGAGAATTTATTCAAAAAAAAGAAATTTTAGAAAAAGAAAAAAAAGATATTTCAAAATCTAAAGATAAGTCTTTATTTTCAAGGTCAAAAGAAATTTCTGCAGCTATTGAAAAAATTAATATTCAACAAAAAAAAACTAAGGAAAGTCTTGAACAAATTCTTTCTAATATTCCAAATATCCCGCATAAAGATGTACCAAATGGTAAGGATGAAAGTGATAATATTGAAATAAAAAAATCAGGTCAAATTCCTAAATTTGATTTTCAGCCAAAATCTCATTTTGAAATTGGGGAAAAACTAGGGATGCTTGATTTTGACCTCGCTTCAAAAACTACGGGTTCAAGATTTGTTTTTGTAAAAGATAAGTTAGCTCTTTTAGAAAGGGCATTGTCAAATTTCATGTTGGATAATCATGTATCTAAGAATGGATATTTGGAAATTTCTCCTCCTTTACTTGCTTCTGAAAACACAATGTTTGGCACTGGTCAACTCCCAAAATTTGAAGATGATCAATTTGAAATTAAACTAGATGAGTCCAATGAAAGAAAGTTTTTGATACCTACTGCTGAGGTTATATTAACTAACATTGTTAAAGATAAAATTTTAAATCAAAATGATCTTCCAATGAGATTTGTTGCATCTACACCTTGTTTTAGAAAAGAAGCAGGAAGTTACGGCAAAGATACAAAAGGTATGATTAGGCAACATCAATTTTATAAGGTTGAAATGGTAAGTATAGTGGATCAATCAAAATGTATGGAAGAGCTCGAAAGGATGACGAATTGTGCAACAGAAATTTTAGATTTATTAGAATTGCCATATAGAAAAATGATTTTGTGTTCTGGAGACATGGGTTTTAGTGCTGAAAAAACTTATGATATTGAGGTATGGTTACCCTCAGAAAATAAATATAGAGAAATTTCATCTTGTTCATCCTGCTCAACATTTCAGTCTGTCAGAATGAAAGCGCGATATAAAAATCAAAAAAAAGAAATCCTATACGCAGGTACACTAAATGGAAGTGGTTTAGCAGTTGGTAGAACATTAATAGCTATTTTAGAAAATAATCAAGAAAAAGATGGATCAATTATAATTCCAAAAGTTTTAAGACCGTATATGAATAATTTACAAAAAATTTCATCCAATTAAAGTTGTTTTAGTCGTCTAGATAGTATAAATATTCATTTTTACTAAAGGAGTTTTATGGAAAGTTCAGGAATTGGTCAATTTATACCTTTAATATTAATATTTGTTATTTTTTATTTTTTCTTAATAAGACCTCAACAAAAAAAAGTTAAAGAACATAAAGCAATGGTCGAAAATTTAAAAAAGGGTGACAAAGTTGTTACTTCTGGTGGTATTACAGGAATTATTACTCGTGTCGTAGATAATGATAAAGTAGAAGTAGAGATAGCTGATAATGTTACTGTTGAAGTGATTAGAGGTACGGGAATTCAAAGTTTAATGAATATTCAAGAATTAAAAAAATAAATTTCATTTAATAAAGTGTTATATTTTTCAAAATTTAGAATATTTTTTATCCTTTTTGTATCTTTATTTTTTATTCTAGTAGCTTCCTCAAATTTGATAAAATTTGAAAATGAATTTTTTAATAAAAAAATTAATCTTGGTTTAGATTTGCAAGGTGGTTCATATCTTTTGTTAGAAATAGATAATGGTCCAGTAATTGAGCAAAAGCTTCAAAATTTTACAATAACAATAAGAAATCATTTTAGAGAAAAAAACATTAGATTGAATAATATAGAACTTAACAATCAAGAAATTTTTTTTAATGTAGATGAAAAGTATATACAAAAAATACTAGATGATTTTATTGATAAAGAGAGTAGTTTAAATCCTTATTATCCAAGATTTAAACAACATCAGTTTGAAATTAAGAATAATAAAAACTCTTTCATAATAAGTTATTCCAAACAAGGAATTGTAGAATTAAAAACCTCATCTCAAGATCAAGCCCTAGAAATTGTTAGAAGAAGAATTGATGAAATAGGAACGAATGAACCAAATATTCTCAAAAGAGGCAATGATAGAATTTTAGTCGAACTTCCTGGATTAGATGATCCTCAGAGAATTAAAAATTTGTTAGGAAAAACTGCTAATTTAACTTTTAGATTCGTAACCAATAAAACTGAAGACTCATTTGGTGCAGAAAAATTAGAATTTGAAGATAATTCAGAAGAAGCAATAGTAAGTAAACGAATTATTTTAAGTGGAGATAATCTATTGGATGCTCAACCAAGAATGAATAGTGAGACCAATGAAACTATTGTTTCATTTACACTAGATAGAGTTGGAGCTAAAAGATTTGGAAAAGCCACATCAACCGGTATTGGAAGAAAATTAGCTATTGTTTTAGATGGTAAAATCATAAGCGCTCCTGTAATAAGAGATACTATTGCAAGTGGCTCAGGTCAAATTAGTGGTGGCTTTACATTTCAGTCAGCTACAGATCTCGCTCTTCTCTTAAGGTCAGGTGCATTACCAGCACCATTAAATATCATCGAAGAAAGAACTGTCGGACCAGATTTAGGACAAGACTCAATTCAAGCAGGAATGATCGCTTTAATAATTGGATTTATATTAGTAATTTTATTTATTTTTATAAAATATAAAATTTTTGGATTGATCACTAATATAGCACTAATAATTAATTTATTTCTTTTAATAGGTATTTTATCATTATTTGAGGCAACTTTAACATTACCTGGTATTGCAGGAATAATTTTGACAGTTGGTATGGCTGTTGATGCAAATGTATTAATATTTGAGAGAATTAAAGAGGAATTAAAAAATGAAAAAAATAATATTATCGCTTTCGATAGTGGTTATTCAAAATCAAAAACCGCTATTCTTGACGCGAATATTACAACTCTTTTAGCAGCTGTAATTTTATTTTTTATGGGATCTGGGCCTATTAAAGGATTTTCATTAACTTTAGGAGTCGGAATTTTCACTACACTTTTTTCTGTTTATTTTATAGCAAGATTGTTGACAGTTTTATACATAGTTAAAAACAAAAATAAAGAGAGATTAATTTAAATGATAGCTTTTAATAAATATTATAATAAATTTAATTTATTATCCATTTCACTAGTAATTATTTCACTTTTTTTTTTAACATTTAAGGGTTTAAATTTTGGAATAGACTTTAAAGGAGGAACGCTTATTGAATTAAAATCAACTAATCAAAACATTAATGTTTCTTCGCTAAGAGATAATTTAAATCAGATGAATCTAGGTGATGTTTCAGTTAAAAATTTTGGTAATCAAACTGACTATTTGATCAAATTTGAGAACAGAAATGATAAAGATATAGTAGAAAAAATTAAAATAAACTTAGATAATTCTTTTGGAGATACCTTTAATTTTAGAAGAGTTGAAAATGTTGGTCCCAAAGTTAGTAAAGAATTACTAAGATCAGGAATTATTGCTATTTCTATTGCACTAATTTTAATGCTTATTTACATTTGGATAAGATTTGAATGGCAGTTCAGTTTAGGTGCCATATTGGCTCTCTTCCATGATGTGATCGTAACTTTAGGATTATTCTCACTTTTAGGATTGGAAATAAATCTATCAATAGTTGCTGCAGTATTAACTATAGTTGGTTATTCCATGAACGACACTGTTGTCATATTTGACAGAGTCAGAGAAAATTTAAGGAAATTTTCAGATATAAAAATTTTTGAACTAACAAATATTTCAATTAACGAAACTTTATCCAGAACTCTGATTACATCTATTACAACTTTATTAGCATTATTATCTATATTTTTATTTGGTGGAGAAATTTTAAAAGGTTTTTCTTTAGCTATGATTTTTGGAGTCGTGTTTGGAACTTATTCGTCAATTTATATTGCTAATACAGTTTTAGTGAGACTTAAAGTTTCTCAAAGAACAGTTTTGAGAGAGGATAAAGATAACTAGTATAAATTTTGTGCAGCAATAATAGAAAAAATCATTGGCAAGGACAAAACTGTATTAATTCTTGAAAAAATCAATACTACTTTAGCTGAACGTGATTTAATTTCTAACTCACAATTTATTAATCCAAGAGCTTTTTTTTGATTTGGCCAAATAATAAACCAAACATTGAAAGCCATTATTATTCCTAACCACATACCGATACCTATAGCAGTATGCTTGGGAATTTTAGAACTTATACTTAAAGTCAGAGCATCTTGTAAATAGCCATTTAAATTTGCTACTATTAAACCGGATAAAATTGTAAGAACTGCAGCCCATCTAAAGTAAAATAAAGCTGCTGGTGTTATTATTTTAATAATAGCTGGTTTATGTTCATCAGGTATTTTTTCTATGTTTGGAATTTGAACAAAATTAAAATACCATAGCAAACCAATCCACATAATTGCAACTAAAGCATGAGTATACTTAGCGATACCACTCCAAAAAGATTTATCAAAACTAAAGCCACTATTAAGATAAAATAAAAAAAGAAATAAAAGTATGGTTAAAGCTAAAGAGGTATGGACTGTTTTCGACAAAGATGACAAAAAATTGAATATATTCGTTTGAAAATTTTTCATTATAAGAAAATTATACTCTAATTTTATTAATATTTAACTTATTTATTTAATTAAGAAGTGGCTTTAAAAATTTTCCAGTGTAACTATCATTAATTTTGCATATTTCCTCTGGTTTACCTTCAGCAATAATTTTTCCACCTTTTATGCCTCCTTCAGGTCCCATATCTACAATATAATCGGCTGTTTTAATAACATCTAGATTATGTTCAATTACAACGACTGTATTTCCTAAAGAAACAAAAGTATGAAGGATTTCAAGTAATTTTTTAATGTCGTGCTGGTGTAGACCTGTAGTGGGCTCATCAAGAATATACATTGTTCTACCAGTTGATCTTTTTGACAATTCTTTTGCTAATTTTATTCTTTGAGCTTCACCACCAGAAAGAGTTGTAGCTTGTTGACCAATCTTAATATATCCAAGCCCAACTTTTTTTAATGTAAGCAATTTTGTTCTTATATTTGAGATATTTTCAAAATAATCACAACCTTCATCAACAGTCATGTTTAGAACGTCTGCTATACTTTTTCCTTTAAATTTTATTTCTAATGTTTCTCTATTATATCTTGTTCCCTTACATTCATCACACTGTATATAAACATCTGGAAGAAAATGCATTTCATAAGTAATTACTCCATCACCCTCGCAAGCTTCACATCTTCCACCCCTTACATTAAAAGAAAACCTTCCTGGTTTATAACCTCTAGTCTTTGACTCTGGTAAATTTGTAAACCAGTCTCTAATTGGTCCAAAAGCTCCAGTGTAAGTAGCTGGATTTGATCGAGGCGTTCTACCTATTGGGGATTGATCAATATCAATTATTTTGTCAATTAGCTCGGTTCCTTTAAATCCTTTAAAAGGTTTTGGAATTTTTCTAGATTTATTATTATTCAAAGTGAGGTTAAGAGCATTATAAAGAGTTTGGAGTACGAGTGTAGATTTTCCACTTCCAGAAACACCAGTTACACATGTTAGACTACCTAAGGGTATTTTTAAATTTACATTATTTAGGTTATTTCCAGTAGCTCCTGTAATTTCTAAAAATCTTCCATTTTTTGCTAATCTTCTTTTAGTTGGAATATTAATTTTTAACTTATTTGATAAATATTTACCTGTAATACTATTTTGATTTTGACTTATCTCTTCGAATGTACCTTGAGCTACAATATTTCCTCCATTATTTCCAGCCTCTGGTCCAAGATCTATAATATGATCTGCATTTTCCATTGTTTCTATGTCATGTTCTACCACAATGACTGTGTTACCTAAATCTCTCAATCTTTTTAATGCATTAATAAGTTTAACATTGTCTTTTTGGTGCAGACCTATAGACGGTTCGTCAAGAACATATAAGACACCAGTTAAGCCAGACCCAATTTGAGATGCTAATCTTATTCTCTGAGCTTCGCCTCCAGATAAAGTTCCAGATTCTCTTGATAAAGTTAGATAATCAAGTCCAACATTTAATAAAAAGTTTAATCTTTCATTTATTTCTTTTAAAATGTGTTCGGCAATTTTGAATTGTCTTTTATCTAAATTTTTTTCCAACTCAGAAAACCATTCAGCTGCATCAGATATAGATTTTTCTGTTACTTCACTTATATTCAATTCATTAATTTTTACGCAAAGAGCCTCATCTTTTAATCTATGACCTTTGCATCTTTCACATTTTGTATCAGACTGGTATTGAGCTATTTCCTCTCTTTTCCAATCACTATCAGTTTCTAGATATCTTCTCTCAAGGTTATTTATTACACCTTCAAAAGTTTTCTTGTGAGAATATTTTTCATATCCATCGTCATATAAAAATTTTATCTCCTCATCATCTGAACCATAAAGAATTATATCTTTAATTTTTTTCGATAGTTTTGCCCATTTTTCATTTAATGAAAAACTATAATGTTTTGCTAGTGAAGATAAAGTTTGCGCATAATACAATGTTGATGTTTTTGCCCATGGTTCTATAGCTCCATCTGATATACTTTTCTTTTCGTTTGGAATAACTAATTTAGGATCTACATTTAATTTAATTCCTATACCTTCACATTCTTCACATGCACCGAAAGGGCTATTAAAAGAAAATAACCTAGGCTCAATTTCCTCGATTGTAAAACCACTTTCTGGACATGCAAATTTTGTAGAAAATATTAATCTTTCTAATTTTCTAAATTTTTTTGGTAAAGTTTCATCTTCATATTCAACAAAAAGTAAACCATTAGCTAAATTAATGGATGTCTCAATACTTTCAGCTAATCTATTACCTAATGATGAGTTTATTACAATTCTATCAACTAAAATATAGATGTCATGTTTAATTTTTTTATTTAATTCTGGTATTTTTTCTATGTCATACAATATTTCATCAATTTTAATTTTTCTAAAACCTCTTTTTTTATAACTAAGAATTTCTTTTTTATATTCTCCCTTTCGACCCCTTACAACTGGAGCATAAAGGTAAATAGTCGATTTTTTTGGCAATTGTTTTATTTTGTCTACTATTTGAGTAATAGTTTGTGACTGTATCGGCTTACCAGTAAAAGGGGAGTAGGGAATGCCTGCTCTGGCAAATAGGACCCTCATATAATCATATATTTCAGTTACAGTTGCAACTGTCGATCTTGGGTTCTTAGATGTATTTTTTTGTTCAATAGATATCGCTGGACTTAACCCTTCAATAAGATCTACATTAGGTTTTTTCATTTTATCTAAAAATTGTCTCGCATATGCAGATAAACTTTCAACATATCTTCTTTGACCTTCAGCATAAACAGTATCAAAAGCTAAAGAAGATTTTCCTGATCCAGATAGTCCAGTAATTACTACAAATTTATCCTTAGGAATTTCTAAAGAAATATTCTTCAAATTATGTTCTTTAGCTCCCTTAATAACTATCTTTTTAATCATAATTTTTGTTGCTTTAAATTAATAAAATTAATATTCAGAGTAAATTGTGATATAAATCTATTTAATAAATTTAACAAATATTAAAATATTATGGCTGGATCTTTAAATAAAGTACTTTTAATTGGTCGTTTGGGCGCAGACCCAGAAATCAAACAAATGGTTAATGGTAAAAGTGTTGCTAGATTAAGTCTTGCAACAAGTCAGTCTTGGAAAGATAAAAATTCTGGTGAAAAAAAAGAAAAAACTGAATGGCACCGTATAGTTGTATTTAATGAGGGTCTAGTTAACGTAGTTCAACAATATCTTAAGAAGGGTGCGCAAATTTACGTTGAGGGTCAACTTTCAACAAGAAAATGGAAAGATGAACAAACTGGGCAAGATAAATACTCAACAGAAATTGTTATTCAAGGATACAATTCTTCACTTACTATGTTAGGGAGCAGTAATTCAGGTGGCATATCTAACAATAATCAATCTTCTAATAATGAAGAAATATCACAAGTTTCAAATGAAATGGATGATGATATTCCATTTTAATAATTATGCAAAAAACAGAAATTCCTGAAGATAAAAATATAAAATTAATATCAATGCATGATGAGATGAGTTCGTCTTATCTTTCTTATGCTATGAGTGTTATTGTAAGTCGTGCATTGCCAGATATTAGAGATGGTTTAAAACCTGTACATCGAAGGATTTTATATGCAATGTATAAAGGTGGTTATGATTGGTCTAAACAATTTAGAAAGTCAGCTAGAATTGTTGGTGATGTAATTGGTAAATATCATCCTCATGGAGACCAATCAGTTTATGATGCTCTTGTTCGAATGGTTCAAGATTTTTCAATGAGTCTACCATTAATTGATGGTCAAGGAAATTTCGGCTCTATAGACGGTGACCCTGCGGCAGCTATGAGATACACAGAAACAAGATTATCAAGAGTTTCTCAGTTTTTGATTGATGACATAGAAAAAAACACAATTTCATTCAAAAGTAATTATGATGAGACTGAAAAAGAGCCACAAGTATTGCCTGCTCAATTTCCAAACTTACTTGTTAATGGAGCAGGAGGAATTGCCGTAGGTATGGCAACAAGTATTCCTCCACATAATCTAGGTGAGGTAATTGATGGGACCTTGGCATTAATTGAAAATAAAGATATTAAGATAAAAGATTTAATGAAACATATACCTGGTCCAGATTTTCCAACTGGTGGAGTTATAATAGGTAAAGATATTATTAAGCAAGGTTATAATAAAGGTAGAGGTTCTTTCAAGATAAGGGGAGAAATATCTATTGAAAGTTTAAAAAATGGAAGAGAGAGACTTGTTATTACATCCATACCTTATCAAGTTAATAAATCGGTATTAAATGAAAGAATAGCCCAACTTGTAAGAGAAAAAAAAATCGAGGGAATAAGAGACATAAGAGACGAGTCTAATAGAGAGGGAATTAGAGTCTCAATTGATTTACGTAATGGAGTAGAGCCAGAAACTGTAAAAAGGCAATTATATAAAAATACTCAAATAGAAAGTTCATTTGGTTTTAATACACTTGCGATAGTAGAAGGAAAACCTCAAACTTGTAATTTAAAAGAGTTTTTATCAAATTTCTTAATTTTTAGAGAAGATGTTGTAATAAAAAAAACAAAATTTGATTTACAAAAAGCAGAAGAACGTGCCCATATATTAATTGGTTTAATAGTGTCTGTTGAAAATCTTGATAAGATAATCAAAATTATAAGAAATTCTAAAACACCAGATGATGCAAGAAAAATAATTTTAAAAACCAGTTGGAAAATTAAAAAATCACAAAAAATAATTTATTTAGTTGATAAAAAAAAATATAAAGGGTCTTATTCGTTTTCTGAAGCACAAGTTTCAGCAATATTAGATTTAAGACTTCAAAAATTGACAGCTTTAGGAATAAATGAAATTGAAATTGAAATTAAAAAATTAATAGAATTAATTTTAAAGTATAAAAAGATTATATCATCGAAAAAAGAACTCCAAAGAGTTATAAGTGATGAACTAAAAATTATAAAAGAAAAATATTCTTCACCAAGAAGAACAAAGATAATTGATGCTGTACTCAATTATGATATAGAAGAGACTATCCAAAAACAATCAGTTCTAATTACAGTAACTCTTCAAGGATATATTAAAAGAGGATCTTTAAGTAATGTAAAAACACAAAAAAGAGGAGGAAAAGGCAAAACAGGTATTACTACAAGAAATGAGGACTCTGTTGTTCAAACTCTATCTGTAAATACTCATACATCGGTTTTATTTTTCTCAACAGAGGGCTTAGTGTATAGAGTTAAAGCGTGGAAAATACCTGAAGGGTCATCAGCATCAAAAGGTAAATCTTTATTTAATATTTTACCTTTAAAAAATCATCAATCAATAAGCTCAATTATGCCATTTCCTGATAGCGAAACTGAGGTAAAAAATTATCATATTGTATTTGCTACGGCTAAGGGAAAAATTAGAAAAAATAGTTTAGAAGACTTTTCATCTATCAATTCAGCTGGAAAAATAGCGATGAAATTAGATACTAATGATAAAATTGTCGGTGTTAAAATATGCAGAGATAATCAGGACATTATGCTGAGCACTAAATTAGGTAAGTGTATTAGATTTGAGTCAAAAAAACTAAGAGTTTTTAAAGGTAGATCATCAAAAGGTATTAAAGGTATAGTTTTAGCACCTGCGGATGAAATAGTTTCTCTATCAATCATAGATAATGATAAAAATTTAAAAAACGGTAAAAAAACTATTGATAAAACCTCTGAGTTAAAAGCTAAAGAAAAATTCATTTTATCTATAACGGAAAATGGTTTTGGAAAAAAAACTTTACATACAGATTACAGAGTAACTAATCGGGGAGGAAAAGGAATAATAGGAATTATAAACTCACCAAGAAATGGAAATATATCATCTTCATTTCCTGTTTTTAATGGTGACGAAATTTTGATTTCAACAAATAAAGGAAGAGTTATACGAGTCGCAGTAAAAGAAATTAGAACAGCTGGCAGAAATACACAAGGGGTAAGAATTATAAAATTAACAGGAGAAGAAAAAGTTGTTTCTGCTGATAAAATTGATGATAATTTAGTTTAATGATAAAAGTAGCTATTTATCCTGGAACATTCGATCCAATTACATTCGGCCATATTGATGTAATTAAAAAAGGTTTAAAAATATTTGATAAAATTGTAGTAGCTGTTTCAGATGTTGATAATAAAAATTATTTATTTGATTCTGATGAACGAAAAGAAATAGTTAGACGGGCATTATTTAAAGACCTTAAACTAAATAAAAAGATGATTTCAGTAATTTCTTTTACATCTTTAACTACTGATTTATGTAGAAAATATAAATCAAATATAATTCTTAGAGGCTTAAGAGCAGTCTCAGACTTCGAGTATGAGTTCCAATTAGCTGGAATGAATAGAAAATTGAGTAATAACATAGAGACATTGTTTCTTATGTCTGATGTTGAAAATCAAATTATTTCATCTAAATTTGTCAAAGAAATAATTAAATTAAAGGGTGATATAAAAAAATTTACTACAAAAAGTACTATTGAGTTTTTAAAAAAGAAATATGAGTAAATTATTTATTAAAGTATTAGTAATTTTTATTTTTATTATTAATCAATCACTGTCAGAGGAGAATATTATGATTTTAAAACTTAAAGATGGAGACGTAAAAATCGAGTTATTTGAAGATGTTGCGCCAAATCATGTTAAAAGAATAAAAGAGTTAGCTAACACGGGAAAGTATAATAACGTAGTATTTCATAGAGTCATAGATGGATTTATGGCTCAAACAGGTGATGTTAAATTTGGAAATTCAGAGTCAACTTCATTTGATTTGAGAAAAGCTGGCATGGGAGGATCTGAATTACCAGATTTAGTTCAAGAATTTAATAGTCTTCCACATGATCGGGGAACTTTATCAATGGCCCGTTCTTCAGACCCCAACAGTGCTAATAGTCAATTTTTTATATGTTTTAAACCTGCTCCATTTTTAGATAGACAGTATACAGTATTTGGAAAGGTTGTTGAGGGTATGGAATTTGTTGATAAAATAAAAAGAGGTGATGAAAATAATAACGGTGCTGTTTCTGAACCTGATAAAATTTTAAGTTTCAAATCTTTATAGATTTAGGATGGCATATAAAAAATTTGCCTTTAAAGTATTAAACAAAAATGATTTTGCAAGATGTGGATTAATAGAGACTCATAGAGGCAATATTCAAACACCAGCTTTCATGCCAGTGGGTACACAAGCAACTGTTAAAGCTTGTACAATTGAAGATATCAAAAAAACAGGTTCAGAAATAATTTTAAGTAATACTTATCATCTTATGATTAGACCTGGCGTCGAACGAATTAAGAGAGTAGGTGGACTACATAAATTTATGAATTGCGATTTACCAATATTAACTGACTCAGGTGGGTTTCAAGTAATGTCACTTTCTAAGTTAAATAAAATTGATCGTGAAAAAGGAGCAATATTTAACTCACACGTTGATGGAAGAAAATTTTGTCTTAGTCCGGAGGAAAGTATAAGGATACAACTTGGTCTTAATTCTGATATAGTTATGATAATGGATGAGTGTCCAAAAAAAAGTAATGATTATGAATTAATTAAAAATTCTATGAAATTATCGTTATATTGGGCAGAGCGATCCAAGAAAGCTTTTGGCCATATACCTCATAAAGCCCTTTTTGGTATTGTTCAGGGTGGTTTATTTAAAGATCTTAGAGTCGAGTCATTAAAAAGATTATTAGAATTAGAATTTGATGGTTACGCTATTGGTGGTCTAGCAGTTGGTGAAACTCAAAAAGAGATGTTTTTTGTTTTGGACAACCTTAAAGATAAACTTCCTGAAGACAAACCACATTATTTGATGGGTGTTGGAACCCCATCAGATATATTGGGAGCAGTTAAAAGAGGTATAGATATGTTTGATTGTGTTTTACCCACTCGATCTGGTAGAACTGGTTTAGCATTTACTTGGGAAGGCCGTATTAATTTAAAGAACAATAAATATCAAAATGACGACTCTCCTCTTGATAAAAAGTGTACTAATCTCAATTTAAGTAAGTATTCTAAGAATTATTTAAATCACTTATTCAATACAAATGAAATTTTAGGATCTATGATTTTGACTCTACACAATATAAATTTTTATCAAGAATTAATGGCCTTAATAAGAAAAAATATCAAAAATGGAACATTTAATAATTTTTGTGAAAAATACATAAATAAGTTGTAAGAACGAAACTATTTGTCTCAAAAATACCTATTTGAATTATTTAGATAATTATGTATACACATCTTGTTTGTTTAATATTTTTGGGCCGTTAGCTCAGTTGGTAGAGCAATTCCCTTTTAAGGAATGGGTCGATGGTTCGAGTCCATCACGGCTCACCATTAGCATTTTATGATGTTATAGGTGGATATTTGTAAATAATTTCATTGGTCCAATCATTAATTTTTTTTATTCTATTTTCTGCAGATGGATGAGTGCTCATAAATTCTGGTGGAGTTTTACCTTTATTTAATTCACTCATTCTTTCCCATATCTTGACGGTTTCTCTTATGTCGTATCCTGATAATGATGCAAAAATCATTCCAAGATAATCTGCCTCACTTTCTTGCTTTCTAGAAAAAGGATTAAGTAACCCAATTTTTAAAATATCCTGACCAGTGGTTCTTGATACTGTATTTCGAACTTGAGATACCTTTCCTCCTGTAAGCATATCAAGAATTTTTGAACCTGCATTCATTGCTAAAACAGTACTTTGTCTTTCGACACTATGCTTTGCTACAGCGTGAGCGATTTCATGTCCCATTACTGCAGCCAAACCATCATTATTTTTTGTTACTTCTAGCATACCAGTATAAACAGCAATTTTTCCACCTGGCATACACCAGGCATTTCTGACTTTTTTATTTTCTATGAGAATATATTCCCAATCAAAATTTGCAGCCGGATTTGTTGTATCTATTTTTAAAAAATATTCATTAATTGAATTCTCTATTTTTTTACCTATTTCCTTAATTAGACTCAAAGATCCAGTATCATCACTCATTTTTTCTTTTGATTTAATTTTTTCATAGATTGCAGCTGCCTGAGAATTTAGAGCCGACTCAGGATAAATTCTGAGTTGTTTTCTCTCAGTAATTGGTGTTGAAGAACAGGAATTTAAAATAACACCACAACATCCACAACCCACATATGATAAAAATTTTCTTCTATTCATTTTAGCTCAACATTGATAATATATTTATCAATGAATCTAAATAATAAAATATTGTTATTTTTATTTATTATAGCTATTTTTTTCGTAATATACTCAAGTTTTAATTAAGTTTATGCAAAAAGAGAAAAAAAAAAAATCTTTAACACTTATTTTAAGGAATTACTTTATTACTGGTGTTGTTGTATTAATACCTATCGGTTTTACATTATATTTAACAAAATTTATAATTGGAATATCATCAAAAATAATTCCACAAAATATCAACCCTAATAATTATCTTCCTTACGCTATTCCAGGAATAGAAATTATTATTTCAGTTTTATTTATTACTATTGTTGGAGGTTTATCTCTATCTTTTCTAGGTAAACGAATTCTAAAACTTATAGATGATTTATTTAAAAGAATTCCAGTCCTAAGAACTATTTATTCTGCGATAGTTCAAATGACAGAAACATTCTCAAATAAAGAGGATAGTGATAAAAAAAGTGTTGTCTTAATTGAGTATCCAAGAAAAGGTGTTTGGGCTGTCGGATTTGCAACGAAAGAAAATAAAGGAGAAATGGCTAAAAAAACTAATAAGAAATTAATTAATGTTTTTGTTCCTACAACACCAAATCCCACAAGTGGTTTTTTACTAATGTTCCCAATCGATGAAGTTATATATCTTAATATGACATTCGAAGAAGCATCTAAATTTATTGTGTCAGCTGGAACTTCAAGTGGTAAGAGTTAAGCAATATCGTTTATTATATCTGCTCGATCATATAATTTTATCAAAGGTTTAAATCTATTTATTTTCTCTTTTTTTTCTTCAATTCTTTTAATTTCTTTTTCAGCCAAAATAAAAAGATTTTGATTATGAATTGGGTCTGCTAATTTAAAGGTTTTAATTCCACTTTGTTTAAAGCCCAGGATATCTCCAAAGCCTCTTATCTTCATATCTTCTTCTGATATTTTAAAACCATCATTGGTATCTTTGAGAATATTAATTCTTTTTTTTGCATTATCACTTAAATTTGACTTAAACATTAATATGCAAGAAGATTCTTTGCTTCCTCTTCCAACTCTACCTCTTAATTGATGCAATTGAGATAATCCAAATTTGTTTGCATTTTCAATAATAATTACATTTGCATTAGGAAAATCTATACCAACTTCGATGATTGTAGTTGAAACTAGAATTTTAAAATCTTTTTTTAAAAATTTATTTAAGATTATTTCTTTTTCCTCAATATTTGTTTTTCCATGAAGTAAAAAAACTTGATTAGGAAATAACTTCTCTAAGTATTTAAATTTTTTTACCGCTGAGGTATGATCGATTTTTTTAGACTCATCAATTAAAGGACATACCCAAAAAATTTGATTATCAAGTTCTATCTCTTTTTTAACAAATTTTATCACATCATTGATTTTATTCTCAAGTTTACTGTAAGTTTTAATTTTTTTACGAATATTTGGTTTTTCACGAATTATTGAAAGATCCATATCTCCATATATTGTCATTGTTAAGGTACGAGGGATTGGTGTCGCTGTCATTAAAAGAACATCACAATTTTTTCCAGCTTTATCAGACAACTTTTTTCTTTGATTAACACCAAATTTATGTTGTTCATCAATTATAACTAATCCAAGATTTTTAAATTCAACTTTTTTTTGAAATAAAGCATGAGTACCAAAGATTAAATCAATCTTTTTGTTTAATAATTTTGTTAAAATATCTTTTTTATCTTTAAGACTTAATTTACCTGAAAGTAATTCTAGTCTTATATTTTTTGAGAAAATTTGTTTTGCCAATAAAAAATGTTGTCTTGCTAATATTTCGGTGGGAGCCATCATTGCTACTTGAAAACCTGAGATTATTGTATTGAAAGCAGATAATAAAGATACTATTGTTTTTCCACTACCGACATCACCTTGTAACAATCTAAACATTTTAGTTTCAGAACATAAATCTCTATTTATTTCATATAATGCTTTATTCTGATCGTTAGTTAATGAAAAATTTAATTTAGATATTATTTCATTTTGTCTTTTCGTATCAAATTTCTTTTTGATTTTTTTAAATTTTTTGATTTTTTTTCTTATTTCTGAGTTAACCAAGAAAGTAGAGAAAATTTCATCGAAAGCAAGTCTTTGATAAAAGTTTTCTTTGAATTTACCGATGTTATCTGGTTGGTGTAATTTTTTGATTGCATCATTCCAACTTATATTATCAAATTTTTTTAAAATTTCTTTTGAATGCCATTCTTCAATTTTAGGTAAATTATTTATAATTTGTAACATAATCTTATTATAAACTTTTTCACTAATACCATCAGTTAAAGAGTAATTATTGTGTTTTTGTTTTATTAAGGAAGAATCTTCAGATATGTACTTAGGATTCGTTAGCTGATATTTATTTCTAAAATATTTAATTTTACCACTTATAGTAACTTCTTTTCCAATTGGTAGTATCTTTTTAATATATCCTTCATAACTATTAAAAAAAACACAATCGATCTCACCAGTTTCATCTGTACACAAAACTCGATTTGGTAAATTTTTTACTCTTGGAAATGAATATTTTTGAGGTATTATATTTATTGTTTGCGTTTCATCAATTTTTAAATCTTTAATTTTTGTTGACATACTTCGATCTGTGTATGATTTTGGTAATTTCCATAGAAGATCAAATATACTATTTATTTTTTTCTTTTTAAGTAGATTTGCGGTTTTAATTCCAACACCTTTAAGTGAACTTAAGTCAGACAATAAGTATTCATAATTTCTTTTAAAATCCATAAACTAATATTATATTCCTAATATGGCTGCTGATATAGAACAAATAAAAAAAATGATTATTTATCGATCAAATTATCGTGGTACAAAAGAAATGGATAAACTTTTGGGTGCTTTTACAAATAAATACTTAGATCAATTAAATTATGAGGATTTAAATGAATTAATCAAACTTTTAGAAATTGATGATAATAATCTTTATAACTATTATAATGGTCTCAATACTGATGTTGAATTTAAAGACAATAAGATTAATAATTTGTTTAAAAATTTTAAATATTGATGATTAATTGGCGGAGAGACTGGGATTCGAACCCAGGAAAGAGTTGCCCCTTTGCCGGTTTTCAAGACCGGTGCTTTCAACCGCTCAGCCATCTCTCCTTGATAAATCTTTTATAATTAAAAATATTTAATTCAACAATAAAATAGTCTATTTAACAAAGTAATTATCTAATTGATAAAATTATCTATGAAAAAAGATTTTAACAAAGGTGTATTATTAACTTCATTAGGATCATTTTGGTGGGGTTTTATTGGTGTAATATATTTTAAGTCTATTTCATTTATTGGTCATATTGAATTAGTTGTTCATAGATGCCTGTGGACAGCTGTAATGTTAATTCTTACATCCACTTTTTTTTTAAAGTGGAATATTTTTTTTAAAGTATGCTCAAATATAAAAAAATTACTCGCTCTATTTTTTTCTGGTTTACTTATTTTTATTAATTGGGCTATTTGGATTTATGCGGTTGCTACTGATAGAATAATTGATGCAAGTTTTGGATATTTCATAATGCCAATAATAAGTGTTATGTTAGGGTATATTTTTTTTAGAGAAAATTTGAACAAAAAAAGAATAATTTCAATAATTCTAGTTTTTATCTCAATATTAATTCTAATTTTTTTTAATCTTAAAAGCTTACCATGGGTTGGATTAATAGTAGCGTTAAGTTGGGCTTTTTATAACCTTGTTAGAAAAAAAATTAATGTTGATACTGATACAGGCTTATTAATAGAAAGTTTATACATTCTTCCTTTTGCTTTAGTTGCTTTTTATTTAATTTCAGAAAATAATTTTAATGATTTTAGTTTTTTAAATCCTGGTTTAAGTCTCTTCATAATATTAGCAGGTCCAATGACTGTGATTCCACTTTTTTTATATGTAAGGGGTGTTGAATTAATTGGTTTAGGCCCTACAGGTATGATTTTTTATATAACACCTACATTACAGTTTATTTTAGGCTATTTTTATTACAATGAATTATTTTCCTTAATTAAATTTGTAAGTTTTATTATCATTTGGATTGCTGTAATTATATATTTAAAGGACCTTTATGAAACTAATTAAATTTTTTTTATTAATTTTTATTATATACAACACAAATTTATTAGCTAATGATGATTTAAAATTTTTAGAGTGGAAAAAAAATTTTAAAAAACTGGCTTTAAAAAATCAGATTTCAGAGAAAACTTTTGATTTAGTAATGACTGATGCAAAGTTTATACCTAAAGTTATAGAGTATGATAGATTTCAGCCTGAATTTTATGAGGATACAAAAACATATATATCAAAAAGAACTTCAAAAAAAAAAGTACAAAAAGGTATAAACTTTTATATGAACAATATTAATTTAATTAATATGGTTGAAAAAAAGTATGAGATAGAAAAAGATTTACTACTCTCACTTATGGGTATTGAAACAAATTATGGCACATACTTAGGAAAAATGGATATAATTTCATCTTTATCAACTTTAAGTTATGATAAACGAAGATCTCAGTTTTTTACTAATGAACTTTTAACATTGCTAAAACTTATAGACAAAAATAAAATTAATCACGAAACACTTTATGGTTCTTGGGCAGGCGCATTTGGTTTTTTTCAGTTTATGCCATCGACTATTAAGAATCATGCTATCGATTATAATAATGACAATTATATAAATCTTAAAAATCCTGAAGATGCATACGCATCTGCAGCTAATTATCTTAACAGTATGGGATGGAAAAAAAATTCACATTGTTTTTATAAAATTAATTTAAAAAAAGATATATCAAAAAAATACCTTAATGTTTCTGCAAGAAAGATTAAAAATAAAAAAACTTTAAAATATTTTAAAAAATTTATTCAAAATTATGAGGATATTGCTTTTCTTGATGAAAATTTAAAGGTAGCAATTATTACACCTGATAAAGATATTATTCCTAATGCAGAAACATTGAGTCCAGCATATATAGTATTTGAAAATTATGAAATTATATTAAAATGGAATAGATCACTTAGATTTGCACTTGCTGTCTGCACTTTAAAAAACAAAATTAAAAATGAAATTTAATTTAAGATTATTATATCTTTTCGTGTTTCTTTTAGGCTGTCAGTCTCCATCAGTTAATAAAGATATTAATAAAAACCTAGTTATTCAAAATAAATATAAAAACTCTGGCTTCGCTTTAGTTTATAATAAAAATCTAACTAAAATAAAAAAATTAGATGAAAGATCTTTAAACATTTATCACAAATATTTAAAAAAAAAATCAAAAGTTAAAATTACAAATCCAGTAAATGGCAAATATTTAATTGCAGAAGTTAAATCAAATAAAATAAGATTTTCTAATTTTTATAACTCTGTTTTAAGTTTAAGGATAGCAGAAGAACTTGAATTAGATCCAAATGAACCTTACGTAGATTTAATTTTAATGTCAAAAAATTCTATTTTTATTGCAAAAAAAGCAAAAATGTTCGAAGAGGAGAAATCAGTTGCAGAAAAAGCTCCGGTTGATGGTATTCAAATAAGTGACTTGAATATTAAAAAACAAAAACAAAAAAAAAGTAAGAAAAAAAAATTTTCATATTCAATTAAAGTCGCTGATTTTTACTATATTGATACGGCTCAAACAATGTTAGAAAGAATTAAAAAAGAGACTTTAATTAAAAACTTAAATATTGTTAAATTATCACCGAAAAAATATAGGGTATTAATAGGTCCTTTTAATGATATAAAAAGTCTTAAAAATTCTTTTGAAAAAATGAAACTTTTGAATTTTGAAAATTTAGAAATTTTAAGAAATGTTTAAAAAAATATTTACATCGTGTTTTTTGTATTTTTTTATATGTAGTTCTGCAAGTTCAAATATTGACATAAAGGCTAGAACGGCAATTTTACAAGATTATTTTTCAGGTGAAATTTTATATGAAAAAGAACCTGATAGATCTATTTATCCAGCTTCAATGACAAAAATTATGACAAGCATTATTGCTTTTGATTTGATTAAATCTGGTGAATTAAATTTAGATGAAAAATTTATTATTTCTGAAAAAGCTTGGAGACTATCTACAGCAGGATATTCATCTATGTTTGTAATGGTAGGAGATGAAGTTTCTGTAAGAGATTTACTAAAAGGAATAATCGTTGCTTCAGGTAACGACGCATGTATTGCACTTGCAGAAGGCATAGCAGGAACAGAAGAAGAGTTTTCTATTATGATGACATCAAAAGCAAAAGAGATAGGAATGTTAAATACAAACTTTGCAAATTCATCTGGAATAAATGATCCGGATAACTATTCTACTGTTAGAGATATAATGATTATGTCAAATTATTTAATAAAAACTCACCCAGAATTTTATAAGTGGTTTAGTGAAAAAGATTTTACTTGGGATAGGACAGGGGGTGATCCTATAACACAAGGAAATAGAAACCCTTTGTTATATAAAAATATGGGTGCTGATGGCATAAAAACAGGATATTTAGCGGTTGAAAAATATTCACTTGCTTCATCAATTTTTAGAAAAGGTAGAAGATTAATTGCTGTCGGTAGTGGTTTTGATACTAAAAGCACGAGATCAAGACAAAGCTCAAAACTTTTAATTTACGGACTAACAAATTTTGATTTGATAAAAATATCATCTAAAAACCAACCTTTGAGCAGTGTTGACGTTTGGTTGGGAAAGGAACCTACTGTCAAAGTTTATACAAAAGAAAACATATTTAAAACTATTAAAAAAGGTCAAAAAAAAAAATTAAAAGTAAAAATGATCTACAGCGGTCCTATAGAAGCACCAATCAAAAAAGATCAGACACTTGCTAAATTAAAAATTATTTACGATGATGAAGAAATAGGAGATTATGATCTTTTGGCTTTTAAAGAAATTAAAAAAGTAAATATTTTTTCTAGATTAATGAAATCTTTGAATTATTTAATCTGGGGTGATGTATAAAAAACCCATTATAGTTTTTGAAGGTATAGAGTGTAGTGGTAAAAGTCATCACATTCTAAAAGTATCAAACTTTTTAAAAAAAAAGAAGATAGACCATATAAAGATACGTGAGCCTGGTGGTAGTTTAAATTCTGAAAAAATCAGAAATCTAATTTTGAATAAAAAATCAAATTTTGCCAAAAATACAGACCTATTATTATATTTAGCTGCTAGAAGCGAGAATTTAGTATTGATTAAAAAATATTTTAGAAAAAGAATAATCCTAATAGATAGATTTATTGATTCCACAATAGCATACCAACATTTTGGGTTAGGAGTAAATCTTAACTTAATTAAAATTATTAATAATTATATTTTAGGAAGCTTAAAGGTTGATTTTACTTTCTTAAATATTGTTAATAATAAGAATATGGCTAAAAGACTTAAATTAAGAAAAAATTTAAATAGATACGATAAATTTGATAGAAAATTTTACAATAAAGTGCAAAAAGGCTTTTTAAAATTAGCAAAAAATAATAATAAAAAATATCAAATAATCGATTCTAACTCAGATATAAAACTTAATGAAATTTTAATACAAAAAAAAATTGAGAAATTAATATGAAAGAACTATTACCAATAAATCAAACAAAATTAATTGGTTTAAATAGATTTTTTAATGAATTGATTAATTTAGAGAAAAGAAAAATTTTCCCAAACAAGATATTATTAAGTGGTCCAAAAGGAATTGGTAAATGTACTCTTGCATTTCACTTTATCAATTACGTTTTATCAAGAGATGAACAATTTAAATATGATGAGTTAAATTTAGAAATAAATGAGAGAAATCAATCGTTTAAAACTGTCTTAAATAAATCAAATCTAAATTTTTTCTTAATAGATATTGATATTGAGAAAAAATTTATAGATATAGGTAAAATTAGAGAATTAATCTCATATTTTAATAAATCATCTTTTAACCAAAAACCAAGATTTGTATTAATTGATAATATTGAATATTTGAATTTAAACTCAATTAATGCCTTACTTAAAATTTTAGAAGAGCCAACAGAAAATACTCATTTTATTTTGATAAATAACAATAAAAAAGTTTTACCAACCTTGTCCTCTAGATGTATTAATTTTAAAGTAAATATCTCAAATTCTGAAAGTTTAAAAATTATTAATGGACTTTTAAAAGAAAAATTACATCTATTAGTTCACCCTGATTTTATAAATTATTACATTTCACCAGGTAATATTTTTAACTTAATTAGGTTTTCTGAATTAAACTCCCTGGATTTATCAAAAATGAATTTGAAAGATTTTTTGAATTTATTGATAGATAAAAATTTCTATAAAAAAGATAACCTAATTCAACATTTGATTTTTGAATTACTAGAATTATATTTTTATAAGATTCGCACATCGTTAAACTTTAAAGTTTTTGAGGGATATGATTCTTTCATTAAAAAAGTTTCTGACACAAAAAAATTTAATCTAGATGAAGATTTTTTATTTATGGAGTTTAAGGAAAAGGTACTTAATGGATAAAAATTTTTATATAACAACACCAATATATTATCCATCCGCAAAACCACATATGGGCCATGCTTACTCTAGTATATTAGCTGACTTTTTTGCAAGATTTAAAAAAATTGATGGTCATAATGTACATTTTTTAACTGGCACAGATGAACATGGACTAAAGATACAGAGAGCAGCTGAAAATGAAGGTAAAGATACTTTGGAATTTTGTAACGAATTAAGCAAAACATTTAGAGACCTATCAAATATTTTGAATCTTAGTAATACTGATTTCATTAGAACTACAGAAAAAAGACACAAAATATCAGTGCAGAATTTATGGCAAGAATTAAAAAAAAATGATGATATATACATTTCAAAATATTCTGGATGGTATTCTGTTTCTGATGAAGCTTTTTATTCAGATGAGGAAATTGAGGATATTAATGGAAAAAAACAGTCAATAATATCAAAGTCTGCTGTTGAATGGATGAATGAAGAGTCTTTTTTTTTTCGATTATCGAAATGGGAAAAGTCCTTATTAAAATATTATGAAGACAATCCAGATTTCTTGTCTCCAGAATCAAGAAAAAATGAGGTAATTAGTTTTGTTAAAGGCGGTCTAAAAGATTTATCAATTAGTAGAAAAAGTTTTTCATGGGGAATTCAAGTTCCAGAAAATAAAGAGCATGTCATTTATGTTTGGCTAGATGCCCTTACAAATTATATTAGTGCACTAAACTATCCAGACATGAAAGATTCTTTGTTTAAAAAGTTTTGGCCAGCATCTGTTCATCTAATTGGTAAAGATATTCTTAGATTTCATGCAGTTTATTGGCCTGCTTTTTTATTAGCTGCAAAAATTCCCTTGCCAAAAAAAATTTATAGTCATGGCTGGATATTATCTGGAGAAGAAAAGATGTCTAAATCTAAGGGAAATATCTTAGATCCAATTAAAATTATTAAAGAATATGGTTTAGATCCACTAAGATATTACTTGATTAAAGAAGTATCATTTGGAAATGATGGAAGTATTTCAAAAGAAAGGCTAGAGGATTGTATTAACAGCGATTTAGCAAATAATTTTGGAAATTTATGTCAAAGAGTAGTGTCTTTTGCTTTTAAAAATTGTAGTGGTGAAATACCCTCTCAAATTAAATTTTTAGATGAAGATCTTAAAATTTTAGAAAAATTTAAAACGGATATTAATCTTATCAGAAAAAAAATTGATAAATTGGATGTAAATTACTATATAAACTATATAGTTGATCGATTATTTGAGGCTAATAAGTATTTTAATGATCAAGAACCGTGGAAAAAAAAAGATGATATTCTTAGGTTGAATAGTATTGTCTATACATCATTAGAAATTATAAGAAAAATTTGTATAATGCTTTTTCCGATAATTCCAGACTCATCTATTAAAGCATTAAAAATTTTTGGTATGAATGAGTCTGACATAAATTTTTCTTCAATAGAAGATCATATGAAATTAGATTTCGGAAAAAAAATTAATCAAATAAATATTTTATTTAAAAAGATTGAAAAAAATAATGATTGATTCACATTGTCATCTTGATTACGAGCCTCTTTTAAGTGATTTAAAAAATGTTATTGAAAGATCCAAAAAAGTCGGTATAAAAAAAATTTTAACTATTTGCACAACTTTTGAAAGTTTTTTAAAAATCAAAGATATCGTTAATGAAGATGATATTATCTTTGGAACTTATGGTATTCATCCGCACGAGGTTAAAAATTACAAAGTTAACTCTGTTTTGATAAAAAAAGAAATAATTCAAAATAATAAAATTATTGGTGTAGGAGAAACAGGTCTTGATTTTTATTATAACCATAGTGAAAAAAAAGATCAAATAAAGAGCTTTGAAGAACATATTGTTGCTGCCATAGAGCTTGAAATACCCCTGATTGTTCATTCTAGAAACGCAGAACTTGAAACTTTCGAAATTTTAAATAAATATGAAAAAGAGAATTTAAAGATATTAATGCACTGTTATACAGGTTCAAAAAAATTTGCAGAAAAACTTTTTAGTTTGGATGCTTATTTTTCAGCTAGTGGTATAATAACTTTTAAAAATACCATTGAACTTCAGAAGACATTTCAAAATATACCTTTAGATAGACTTTTAATAGAGACTGATAGTCCATATTTAGCACCAGTTCCATTCAGGGGAAAAAAGAATGAACCCTCTTTCGTAAAATATACTGCGAATAAATTGGCTGATTTAAAAGATATTTCTCTTAATGAATTAATCAATATTACATCAAACAATTTTAATAGACTTTTTTCACTCTGAATTATGAAATTTATTATTCTTGGATGTGGAAGTTCTATGGGTGTACCAAGGCCCGATGGTTTTTTTGGAAATTGTAATCCTAAAGAACCAAAAAATTATAGATCACGCTGTTCAGCTTTAATTAAAAGTAAAAAAAATAATATATTAATTGATACATCTCCCGATTTAAGAAAACAATTACTTAAAAACAAAGTTAAAACGATTGATAAAGTTTTTTATACTCATAACCACGCAGATCAAACACATGGTATAAATGATTTACGTGTATTTTCTTTGAAAAAAAAAAAGAAAATTCCAGTTTTTGCTAATAAACTTACAACTCAATACTTAACAAATTCATTCTCTTATTGTTTTAAAGACCACAAAGATTATCCTGCAACATTAAAATTACATAGAATTAGAAAAAAAATTAAATTTGGAAAATTTTTGTCAATCAAATCAATACCGGTTTGTCACGGTTCTATAAATAGTCTTTCTTTTATTATAAATAATAAAATTGCATATTTACCTGATGCAAATAGAATTTTTAAAAGAAATTTTAAAGAATTTAATAATATTAGTTTTATGATTATTGATTGTTTAAGGTTTAAAAAACACTCATCTCATTTTAACCTTGAAGATGTTTTAAAGATTAATTCTCTTTTAAAACCAAAAAAAATGATACTAACTAATTTACATTCAGATCTAGACTATAATCAACTAATGAATATATTACCTAAAAATATAAAACCTGCATATGATGGATTATCAATAAATTTTTAAAGATGAAAAAAAAAACTATAATTATAACAGGAGGAGCTGGCTTTGTTGGGTCTAATCTAATAGAATATTTAATAAACAAAACTAATTATAAAATTATAAGTTTAGACAATTATTCTTCAGGTTTTAAAAAAAATCACATCAAAAACTCTAGAATAAAGTATTTAAGAGGCAATACAAAAGACATCGAAACAATTATTAAAAATAAAAAGTCAATAAAAACAATTTTCCATTTTGGTGAATTTGCAAGGATATACCAAAGTTTTTTGGAAATGAATAAATGCATTGATTCAAATACAATTGGAACCAACGCAATCTTTAATTTTTGTTTGAAATATAAGATTAAATTAATTTATTCAGCTACATCTGCTTCTTTAGGCAATAAAGGGGATGATAGAAATTTATCTCCTTATGCATTTACAAAGTCTAAAAATTTAGAATTACTTGAAAATTTAAAAAAATGGTATGGATTTAGATATGAAGTAATCTATTTTTATAATGTCTATGGGCCAAGACAAATTAGCAAAGGTAAAATGTCTACAGTAATTGGTATTTTTGAAGATTGTTATAAAAAAGGTAAACCTCTTCCAGTAGTTAAACCTGGAACACAAACAAGAAGATTTACACATATCAAAGACACAATAGAAATTTGTTATCTTGCCTGGAAAAAAAATATGTGTCGTCATTATAGTATATCAACAAAACAAAGTTACTCGATTTTGACTGTCGCTAAGATGTTTAATGCAAGAATTAAGTTTTTAAAAAAAAGACCAGGTGAAAGATATGCCTCAGCTCTTACTAACATGAATCTATCAAATAAAGTTTACAAATATTTTGGTAAAATTAAGCTAAAAAAGTATATTAAAGATATCACTAAAAAAATTAATTAAGTATTTCTTCAATTTTTTTTGTAATTTTTTTTGACATTGGATTAGTAAAAGGGGCAAAGGTATCACTAATTTTACCATCTTTATTAATTAAAATTTTATGAAAATTCCATTTTGGTACTGCTGAATTACCATAATTTTTTTTTGCCCATTTGTAAATTTCATGTGAGTTATTTCCTTTAACTTCATAAATTGATGTCATAGGAAAATTTATATTGAAATTTACTTCACAAAATTTTTTTATATCTTTTTCATCATTTTTTTCTTGATTAAAAGATTTAGAGGGAATTCCAATTACTATAAGACCTTTATCTTTATAAATATTCCATAAATCTTGTAAATCTTTATATTGATTTGTAAATCCACAATAACTTGCAACATTAACTATGAGAATTGCTTTATCTTTATATGAGGAAAAATTAATTTTTTTTCCATCTATTGAATCAATTTGAAAATCATAAATCAACTTATCATAATTAGCTTGTGCAAAATTTTTAAAAAATATCATTATAATAAAGCTAAAAAAAAAAAGTTTCTGCATTATTAATTATTTTATTTGTTAGGAGTTAATAATATCAAAAAATATCCTGCTAATGTCGATAATAATGACCCAGTTAAGACACCTATTTTTACACCATCTATATACTGCATATTTTCTACAAAGGCTAAATTTCCAACAAATAAACTCATTGTAAATCCTATTCCAGTTAATATTCCAACTCCATAAAAATTGGGCCAATTTGCATTTGTAGGCATTTGTGCAATTTTTAATTTTATTGAAACATATGAAAATAAAAATACTCCCAATTGTTTTCCAAGAAATAGTCCCAATACTATCCCCAATGGTACTTTGTCCAACAATATGTTAAAAGATAAACCATCTAAAGAAACGCCAGCGTTCGCAAATGCAAATAAAGGCATAATACCAAACGCAACATAAGGACTTATAGAGTGTTCAATCTTTAGTAAAAGAGAGAAATCTTTCTTTTGTTTTTTATGAGGTATTGTCATTGCAAGCAATACACCAGCAATTGTTGCGTGTATACCTGAGTTATGTGTGAAATCCCAGAGAAGTAAGCCTATAAAAAGATATGGGATAAATTTCTTGATATTAAATCTATTAAAAACCAATAAAGTAATAAAAGCTAAAAACATTAAAATTAAATATTTTGTACTTAAATCACCTGAATAAAATATTGCGATAATTAGTATTGCTCCTAAATCATCTATAATTGCTAAGGCTGTTAAAAAAACTTTTAAGGAAATCGGTACTCTTTTACCTAAAAGAGATAATACACCCAAAGAAAATGCTATATCTGTTGCAGACGGTATTGCCCATCCATTTAATGTTTCTACATCACCCCAATTAATAATAATATAAAATAATGCAGGTACCAACATACCACCAACTGCTGCTATTATTGGTAATAAGGCTTGCTTAATATTTGAAAGTTCACCTTGAATAAACTCTCTTTTAATTTCTAATGTTACAAAGAAAAAAAAGATCGCCATTAAAGCATCATTAATCCAATGAATGACTGTAAGTTTTATTCCAAAATTATTTATACCAATAAACAAATATTTATTTAATGAAGAGAAATATATATCAGCAAATTCAGAGTTACTTACAACTAAAGCAATAATTGCGGCAAATAATAAAACTAGTCCACTAGCGGCCTCAAGTTTAAAGAACCATTTAAAAGGTTTTGATAAAGTTTTGATCATTGTTTTAATAAATCCTTAACAAAAAGTTTTATATCTATCAATGTTTCATACAAATTAAATAGTACCAGCTCTAAATTAGGAAAAATATTATTGAGGGGACTTTTAAAAGTGTCTAAGATTATGATTATAGCAATGAAAGAAATTGATAGGACCAATATGTAAGATAAGAATTTTCCTAATGAAAAATTAGATTTTGTATTATATTTTGTTAACTCATAACTTTTTTTTTTAATTTCTTTAATTGGATTCTGTTTGATAATTTTATGGTCTTTTTTTAGATTATTCTTTTTATTAATTTTTGATATTTTTTTTGGTTTTTCATCATCTGTTAAATAAATCGGGTTATCAATTTCATTTTTGAAAAACCAAACATGATCACAAGCCCCGCATTGTATTTTTCTACCTTCTTTTGGTATTAGATTAGAATCGACTTCAAATTTTTTGTTACAATTAACACAAACAATAATCATGTTATTTATATATCAGATTCTATTAAAATTACCTTTATTTTAGGTATCTTTATACTTTGAAATAATTAATAAGTGCTGTATTAGTACTTCACTCGGAGTGTAGCGCAGCCTGGTAGCGCATCTGGTTTGGGACCAGAGGGTCGCAGGTTCGAATCCTGCCACTCCGACCATTAAGTATGAAAAAAGCAAAAATTTATATTCCAAATAAAAATCCTATGCAATCCGGAGTAGGTAAGACCGATAAGTGGATTTTAGAATTTGAAACTAAAGATCCTACTAAAAATCCTCTTATGGGATGGGAAAGTTCGAATGATACTTTGACAGAATTAAGGTTAGAATTTTCTTCAAAAGAACTAGCTATTAATTATGCAAAAAAAAAGAAAATAGATTATGAAATTATAAAACCTAAAAAAAGAAAGATAGTCAAAAAATCATATGCAGATAATTTTTTAAGATAATTTTATGTTTAAATTTTTTACACAAAAAAAATGGTTTCTATGGAGCATAGGTGGAACTTTATTAATTCTTGCAGCTACTTGGTATCAAGTGCAACTTGATGTAAGAATTAATGAATGGTTCGGTGAATTTTACGATACCTTGCAAAAGGCTTTAACAGAACCAAATTCAGTAACAGAGAAGGAATTTATTGCTTACTTATTTACGTTTGCAAAAATTGCAGCTATTTATATTCTAGTTGTTATTTTTAGTGATTATTTCACTAGTCATTGGACTTTTAGGTGGAGAACAGCTATGGCTGACTTTTATCACGATAAATGGGATGATGCATCATCTATAGAGGGCGCTTCACAAAGGGTTCAAGAAGACACTCTCAAATTTGCAAGAATTATGGAAGGTTTAGGTGTGGAACTTCTAAGAAGTTTAATGACCTTGATTGCTTTTACTCCAATTTTATGGGGTCTATCAAAAAGTATAACTGTATTACCATGGATTGGTGAAGTTCAACATGCATTAGTTTGGGTCGCAATACTTTCTGCATTAGGAGGAACCTTCATATTAGCCAGTGTAGGGATAAAACTTCCTGGGATCGAATATGATATTCAAAAAGAGGAGGCGGCTTATAGAAAAGAATTAGTGTTAGGTGAGGATTTCAAAGAAAATGCTCAGCCAAAAAAAATAACAGATCTATATGGTGGAGTTAGAAAAATTCACTATAAAATGTACTTTCATTATTTATATTTTAATGCTGTTAAGTGGAGTTATTTACAAGGAATGGTGATTGTTCCGTATTTAGCTTTAGCACCTACAATAGTCACAGGAGCAATTACATTAGGATTTGTTCAACAAATTATAAGGGCTTTTGGTAGAGTTGAGACTTCATTACAATATTTAGTAAGGAGTTGGCCAATAATTGTTGAGCTGATATCTGTATGGAAAAGATTGAGAGAATTTGAAGCAAAATTAGAAAAAAATTCCTCTTTTGAAATTGCAAGATAATGATTTCTTTAGATAAAAAATTCGAGAATTTATTTTTAAATGTTTCAATACAAGCGGCTTTGTCTTCCTATTACTTAATTGGAAAGAAAAATAAACAAGCAGCTGATAAAGCTGCAGTGGATACAATGAGAAGCGAATTAAATAAAATAGACATGAAAGGCAAAATAGTAATAGGAGAAGGAGAATTAGATAAAGCTCCAATGTTATATATAGGTGAAAAGTTAGGCACTATGAGTGGGCCTGAACTTGATATAGCTGTTGATCCTCTTGAAGGCACTAATTTTGTCGCTAATAATCTCCCAGGAGCTCTATCTGTAATATCATTAGCTAATAAATCGAATCTATTTAGTGCTCCAGAAACATACATGAATAAAATTTCTACCAACATATTAGATAAAGATGTTATTGATCTAGATTTTCCACTGAAGAAAAATATCAATAATCTAGCGGAGTATAAAAACAAAAAACCAGAAAATTTAACTGCCTGTATTCTTGATCGTCCTAGACATAAACATATTATTGAACAATTAATCAATCTTAGAGTTAAATTAAAATTAATAACAGATGGAGACATATCGGGAGCACTTTTAGTGACTGACGAAAAGTTTGGTGTTGATATATTTTTAGGCATTGGTGGGGGTCCAGAGGGAGTTTTAGCAGCTTCCGCTTTAGATGCTTATAATTGTAATTTTCAAGGACGATTCTTATTTGAAACAGATGAAGATAAGTCAAGAGCTAGTAAAATGGGAATAAAAGATTTTAATAAGAAATATGAATTAAATGAAATTATATCAGGAGACTCAATTTTTTGTGCTACAGGAATAACTTCAGGAGACTTAGTTTCAGGAATAGAGATTCATGAAGATGAATTTATTTCAGAAACCTTAATTACTCACAAATCGACAGGCTTAAAGAAAATAATTAAAACAAAACAAAAATTTTAATAAAGTAAATAAATATTGAGGCAATAAAGTAAACTAATAAAGCTTGATAAATAATTATTTATACAATAAAAAACACTTTTTTGGTCCCTTCGTCTATCGGTTAGGACACGTGGTTTTCATCCTCGAAAGAGGGGTTCGATTCCCCTAGGGACCGCCAAAAATGTTGTATTACGTATATCTTATTAAAACAGTAAATTCTTCAACTAAAAAGACATACGTTGGATATACTAATAATTTAATCAAAAGACTTAAACTTCATAATTCTAACAAAGGAGCTAAATCGACCAGGGGTTTTAAATGGTCTGTGATATATAAGAAAAAATTTTTATCAAAATCTGCTGCAATGATTTTTGAATATAAACTTAAGAAAAATCGCTCTTTACGAAAAAAAATAATTCTAAAATCTAAAATTTCTCAGTAAAACTAAGGAGAGTTTTTATTATTTTTTTTGAAAAATTAATATTAGTAATATTTCTTTTACTTAAAATAAACTCTCTAATTTCATTATTTAAAGGTTTTGTTTCTTTTAATTTTATTGTTTGTGATTTTCCTTTAAAAATATACTTTGATTGATTAAAATAAAATTTTGAAAATTTGTCTATTTTTGGAAAACTTACATAGTTGTTATAAATTTTAAGAGGTTTATTGGTATTCATTTCATCAAAAAGAAGCATTTTTTTACTTCCAATAATAATTATTTTTCTTATTTTCTCAGGATTAAGCCAGCTAACATTAATATCAATTTTTGTTTTTCCGGCTTGAAGATTTAAAAATGAAACATCAAAATTTTTCTTACCTAAAATGTCATGATTAATTGATTTTTTAATGATCATCTTTTTATCAAGAAGATAATTAAGAATACTCAAATCGTGAGTAGCTAAGTCATAAACAGCAGAAACTTTATTGCGAATTGGTCCAAAGTTTTGTCTTTGAAAATTAATATATCTTATTTTACCTAATTTTTTTGATTTTATAATCTTTTTAAGATATCTGATGTAATCATTGTAAATATAGATATATCCAAATGATAGTTTCGTTTTATTTTTTTTGATTTCCTTTTTAATTAAATCAAAATGTTTAAGAGATGTCATTCCAGGTTTTTCTATAAGTATATTCTTTTTTTCTTTAATGAGTGATTTTAACATTTTGAAATTATTCATCGGGGGAGTGGCTAAAAATATATTTCTAATTTTTTTATTTTTTTTAATTTCACTCAAGGAGCTTTGAATGACTTTGGAACCAAACTTTTTTTTAATTATCTTAATTTTACTAGAATCATTATCATGTATATAAATATTCTTAAACAAACCTAGTGATATCAAGGTATTAGTAACAATAGTACCCCAATAACCCAATCCAATAATTGCAATACTACTTTTTTTCATAAAATCTGATTGATAAAGTGTTAGTATTTTATATAAATAATTTTTATATAAAAACAAATATTATTAACATATGTATATAAATTATAACGATTCAAAAGAAAAATTTAGTAAAGATCTTAGTAATTTTTTGAACTCAGACAAAGATGGTGTTTTTTATATAGGTCATGCATCTATATTAGTAAGATTAAATAAGAAAAAATTTATATTTGACGTTATAAAAAATACTAATTTTTATAACCGCACTTGGTTGTTTTTTCCTAGCCAAATTAATGATCGTAGAATTTTTGATGTTGATGGAGTTTTTGTTTCGCATATTCATGGTGATCATTATGATCCAGACTTGTTAAAAAAAATTCAAAATAAGAATATTCCAATTTATATCTTAAATGGTAGACCTGGTTTTAATCAAGATTTAAAAAATAAAAAGATTAATTTTAAAAAAATTCCTGTCAATAAGAAATTTTATATAGATAAAAAGATTTGGGTTAGAGGTTGTTTACATGAATATAATGATATTGACTCATCATTAATTATTTCAAATGATAATTTAAGTGTTTACCATGGTAATGATAATTTCATTACAGAAAAAACACTTTCTCCTTTTAAAAAAAAAATTGGTAAAGTGGATGTTGCTTGTATTCCTTTTGCTTTTATACATTTTTATCCATATTTATTAAAAACTTTATCTAGTAAAGCTAATAAGAAAGAGGCAAGAAGACTTGAAAATCAATTTATGAATTATGGCATTCAACAAGCTAAAATTTTAAAACCTGAAATAGTTATACCTTTTGGATCAAATTTATTTCATTTGGATGATCCTAAGTGTGCAATGAATAAGGGTGTTGCTACACCTGTAGATTTTGTAAATTATGCAAAAAAATTTCATAAATCTTTTAAAAATAATTATAAAACTATGTTATCAGGGTCCTATTGTTTGAAAGATGGGAATAATATGGATTGTTATTATGAAAAAATATCGTCAAATAAATTTAATAAAAAATTAGAAAATTTCACATTTAAAAAAATTAAGTTAATAAATCATAAGAAAATTAAAAAAAAAGTTAATATTCAAAAAAATCACTTAAAGATTATAAAAAACAAAATTTCAAAAAATAAAATCAAAATTGATCATAAAATTTTAATTTCAAACGAGTCTCAAAGAAATAGCAAAATTTGTATAGATATAAAAAATAATAGTGTTTTTTTGTATAATCAAAATAAATTACCTTTCAACAGTCACTATTTTGTTGTTCAAGACAATGAATTTTATCAATGGTTAAGAAAAAAAATTACTTTTGAGGAAGTTTTAGGTACAAGAAGGTTTACGTATGAAAGATATCCCAATACATATAGTGTAAAAGTAAATAGTATTTACACAAACTTTTTATAAATGTCACCTAAGATAGGCAAAAATTGTGAAATAGCTAACACAGCTAGAATTAGCGAAAATGTCATCATTGAAGATAATGTTAAAATTTCAGACTATTGTATTATTGGTTTAGATAATAACAATGATAACAAACAAAAACTTTTAATTAAAAAAAATACTAAAATTAATTCTCATTCTACAATTTATAATGGATCAGAAATTGGTGAAAATAATATAATTGGTCACAATGTACTTATAAGAGAGAAAAGTATTTTTGGAAAAAATGTCCAGATTGGAAGTTATAGTGATATAGAAGGATATTGCACGATTGAAGATTATTCTAAACTTCATAGTTGTGTACATGTTGGGCAACATTCAAAAATAATGTCTTTTGTTTATATATTTCCTTATGTTGTTCTTACAAATGATCCTATACCACCAAGTGATATCAGGAGTGGAGTTATTTTAGAACCGTTCTCGATAATTTGTACAAGATCAACTATTCTACCAGGTGTTAGAATAGGATTTTCCTCATTTATTGGTGCTAACAGTTTAGTAAATAAAGATGTTAATTCTGAAAAAATTGGAGCCGGTAATCCATTCAGAGTTAAAGGAGATATATCAGATATTAAAATTCCCAATACTAACAAAAGTGCATATCCATGGATTGACAGATTTAAAAAAGATTATCCCAAAGATATTAGAGAAATATATAAGAAAATGAGAGAAGAATATTTAAATTCTGAGTAATTTTTTATTTTTATAACCTAAAATATTTTTTTTAACAGAGTCCTTTAGAACATTAGGTACATAAATATTATTGTCATCTTTGTTTAGATTTTCTAAAATACATAATGAAGTATCAATACCAATCATATTTACTATTTTAATAGGATCAGAACTTTTTAAGAGAACCTTATAAATTTTTTTTAATTCAGATATTGATTTATTTTCAATTTCAAATAGATAAAAAAAATACGAAATTTCTTTAAATAAAATTCTATTAACTAAAAAACCTGGTTTATCAGTAACGTTAATTACTTCATAAGAGAAATTCTTTAGTGACATAATTAATTCATTTAATAAAATATCTGAATATTGTTTTCTTTTACATAATTCAATTAAAGGAACTGTAATAGGATTCATAAAATGAAAACCATTAATATTTTCACCAATTTCAGATAACTTTATAGAGGAAGTATTGCTAAAAATATTATCTTTAAAACTTAATTTCGATATTACCTCTTTTTTGATTCTTAGATCTTCTGTTACAGTTTCAATGGTTAAATTTTCCTCTAATTTAGATATATCATTTATAATCAAAAAGTTTCCTTTTTTATTAATTTTAAAATGTTTAGTTAATTTTTTAATTTCAGTCTCAAGAATTCGATCAAGTTTTTCACTAGTATTTTGCCATAAATTTACTGAATGACCCAATGTAACAAATAATGAACATATTTGTTTGCCCATATAACCAGAACCTAAAACATTTATTTTCATTAATGGTTTTATATTACATTATATTTGATAAAAGAAAATTGTAAGTTTATATGAATAAAAAAATTTTTATTATTCTTCCTCATAAAGATCAGTTCATTAGAAATTATGCTGGATCAGCTTCAATTTGGGTAAAGGATTTTTTTAAAGACTCAAAATACAAAAATAATATTAAAATTTTTGGATCAACTAATAATACCAAAAACGTTTTTATCAAAAAAAATTATGTAAATATAGAAATACCAAAAATTAAGGTATTTAGTAAATCTAAATTTTATATAAATAAATTAATAAATTTTTGTAAATCAGAAAATCCTTCAATTGTTGAAATTCATAATCGTCCGTCATATCTTATAGAAATTGCAGAAAAAATTCATAAAACTAATTTTATTTTAGTAATACATAATGATCCTTTAAATCTAAAAGGATCTGTTTCAATAAATGAAAGAAAAAGACTTCTTGAAATTTGTCATAAAATTTACTTTGTAAGTACTTGGGTAGAAGAAAAATTTTTTAATGGATTAGATAAAAATTTCTACACTAATTTTCGAACCTTATATCCGAGTATAAATAGACTTAACAAGTTTCCAAAAAAAGATAAACTAATCATTTTTTCCGGAAAATTAAACACAGCAAAAGGTTTTGATAAATTTGCAACAGCTGTATCAAAAATTTTAGACAAATTTAAAGATTGGAAAGCTACAGCTATTGGTGACGAACCAAGAGAAAAATACTCTTTTAAACATAAAAGATTATATTTTACAGGATGGATATCTCAAGATGATGTTTTAAAACTTTACAATAAATCGTCTATCACCGTAGCACCTTCTCTTTGGGAAGAACCTTTTGGTAGATCATCTTTAGAGGCTGGATCAAGAGGTAATGCTGTAATTATTTCTAAAAGAGGGGGCTTACCTGAAACAATAAATACTCCTATTTTTTTAAAAGATGTAACATCAAATAATATTTATCAAGAAATTAGTAAATTAATACTTAATCCAAAATTATTAAAAAAAAGACAAATTGATAATTTTAATAAACCAATTCATTTAATTAAGAATAATATTAAAACAATGGATGATGATAGAAGTTCAGCTATAAAACCTCCCAAAATTATTAATTTAAATTTTAATAGGAAATTAAAAATATTACATGTTTACAACAGAGCTGAAAAGATAGGTGGAAGAATTTATTTTATCTCAACTGGAAAAAAGATAGAAAATGGACTTATAAGGCTAGGTCATGACGTTGAGGGTATAAGTGATAGAGATCTTTTAAGTTATTCATCAAAAATCAGAGGAAAAGATATTTTAAACAAAATATTTTTAGAAAAAACTTTGTACTATAGACCTGATTTAATTTTAATGGGACATGTAAATACTATCAATGAAGATACTTTTTATAAAATAAAAAAAACTTGTGGTAATTTGATTTTTTCTCAGTGGTATGAAGATAATTTAACTCTAAGTGGTCCAGATTTTCAAAAAAATTTTTCTAACTTAAAAACTAATTTCAAATATATTGATAATTTTTTTATATCAACTCATCCAGATGATGTTAGTAAAAAAAATGATAAAATTAGATATCACTTTTTACCAACACCAGTAGATAAAAATATTGAAAAACTGAATATATACAATCTAAAAAATTATACTTATGATGTTTTTTTTGCAATGAGTCACGGTGTCAATCGAGGGACAATTAAAAGTGGAAAGAAAGATGAAAGAGAAAATTTCATAAAAGAGCTGATATCTTTAAATAAAGAAATAAAATTTGATATCTACGGTTATAAAAATAGAAACCCTGTTTGGTCAGAAAGTTTTTATTCTGCTATATCTAGATCATCAATGGCAGTTAATTTAAATAGAGGAAAACCTAAAAAATATTCCTCTAGTAATAGAATTGGTTCTTTAATTGGTAATGGGTTACTTACATTTATGGATTATAAAAAAAAATTTAATCATTTTTTTAATAATAATGAAATAATTTTTTATCATAATAAATATGATTTATCCGAAAAAATTTCTTATTATAAAGAAAATCCCAATTCTTCAAAAAAAATCGCTAAGAATGGTCAAAAAAAATATTTTAAACTTTTTAATGAAATTGAGGTTGCTAAATATATTGTTAATGAGTCTATGAATGGTACTTCCTCACCGGTATGGAAAAAATACTTAAAATAAAATGATAAAATTTTTAGATATTTATAAGCAAGATAGAAGATTACATAAAAAGATTTTATTTGATTTAAATAAAATTTTTATAAAAGGTGATTTTATTCTAGGTAATGATGTAAAAAAATTTGAAAAAAATTTTGCCAAATTTTGTAATTCTAAATTTGCCATTGGTTGTGCAAATGGTACTGATGCTCTTACAATTGCTCTTAAATCTTTAAATCTAAAAAAGAATTCTGAAGTGATTATTCCAGCTATGACCTATTGTTCAACAGCATTCTCTGTATTGAACGCGAATCTTAAACCAGTATTAGTAGATACGGGTTTTTTATCTTCTACGATTGATATTGATAAAATTAAAAGAAAAATTACAAAAAAGACTAAAGTTATAATGCCTGTACATCTTTATGGTTCAGTAACAAATATAAGTCAAATAAAAAAATTAATTAATAATAAAAATATATTTATAATAGATGACTGTGCTCAAGCACATGGTGCGTCTGATGATAAAGGAAAAAAAGTTGGATCTATTGCGGATATATCTACATTTAGTCTTTATCCAGGTAAAAATTTAGGAGCTTATGGAGACGCTGGTATAATAACTACTAATTCAAATGTTATAAATAAAAAGATTAGAAAAATCAGAAATTTAGGATCAGAAAAAAAATTTATTCACGATACTATCGGATATAATAGTAGATTAGATACTATTCAAGCAATAATCTTAAATCACAAATTAAAAAATTTAAAAAAATTAAATCAAAAGAGAAAAAAAATTGCAAAAAAATATGATAGATTTATATTTAATAAAAAAATAAAAAAAATTAGATATTCAAAAAATTGTATATATCATCAATATGTAATTTTAACTAAATATAGAAGTAAGCTAATAAAATTGTTTAAACAAAAAAAAATACAATATGGTTTTCATTATCCGTATCCAATACATAAATTAAAAGTTTTCAAAAGTTATTTTAAAACACAAAAATTTAAAAATTCTGAAACACTAGCGAAAGAAGGCATAAGTCTTCCAATAGATCCAAATTTATCAAATAAAGAGGTGTCAATAATTATAAATACAATAAATAAATTGTAAAAAAGGCTTAATAATGAATTATCAAGAGGAAATTGTAGTGTTTAAGAATGATAGAATTGGTGATTTAATGACAAGTGTTCCTGCTTTGAGAATTTTAATAAAAGAAAATAAAGATAAATTAATTACAATCTTTTTATCTAAAATTAATCATAAAATCAGATTTTTATTTGAAAATGAGAATGTGAATATAATAATTACTAATTATAATCTAAGTTTGAAAGATAGGTTAATAATAATTACGTACTTGATAAAAAAAAAAGTTTCAAAAGTATTTATTATTAGGCCTAAAAATTTTTTTTTTTATCTACCACTTATCTTTTTTTTTAAAAAAACAAAATTTTATGGTCTTTGTGTAAATGACAAAAATAATTATAAAAGACCTAATACTTTATTAAGAAAACTTTTATTTAAAAAAGTAATTAATGATAGAAATACTAAATTAATAAGACCCACAAGAAAACAATTACAAATCGATTTAGTGACCGACAAAAAAATATTAAAAAAAACTCAAAATGAATTTAATTTAGTCATATCTGAAGAACTAAAAAATATACTTCCAAAAAGTTATTGTTTGATACATTACAAACATTTAATGTTTGATAATTTAAGTTGGGGTAGGGAAGGTGTCGATAAAATTATTAAACATTTATTATTAAATTTTCCAAATGTAATTTTAATTAATGATATCGATAGAAATAATGATAATGATTATTTTAGAAATAAATATGATTGGTACGATTTTAAAACTAAAAAAAAAAATTTAACAAATAAAAACATATTATATTTTGAAAATATAGATGGTATTGATTTAGCATGTTGCATAAATTATTCAAAAGTTACTATTGCTTGCCATGGTACTATTACTCTATTAGGGGATATCTTAAATAAACCAGTATTGGATCTATTTTATTGTTCTATCAATAACAAAAACGATTTTTATCGATATAAAAATTCATTTCATGAACATGTACCAAATAATAATAATTATAATTTTATAATTCCAAAAGATGATATAAACAAAACAATTGATAAGATGAACTTTGCTCTTAAAAATGAATAAATTTATTGTAAGAATATCTAATGAGATAGGCAATCAAATGTTTATGTATGCATCATCTTTCGCAATTGCAAAAAAATTGAATAGGTCACTTTACATTGATGATGAAACGGCTTTTTTAACAAGAAAGAATATTAGCAAATATGCACTAAATAATTTCAATCTTTCAACTAAAACTGCAGTTAAAAAAGATAAATTTATAGGTGTTATTGGTTATATAAAAAGAAAAATATTAAAGAAGGTCAATCCATTTTTAAGAAAAAAAGTTTTTTATATTGAGCCAAAAAATTTCGATAAAATATCCAATTTTGATGAAAAAATTTTTAATATAACATTAGCTCATAAAACTTATTTAGAGGGGTATTTTGAGACAGAAAAATATTTTAAAGATTTAAAAGAAGTCATATTAAATGAATTTTCATTTATAGATGCTATGACTTTTAAAAAAAATAAATTTTATAATGAATTAATTAAAAAAAATAGTGTTTCAATTTGTTTAAGGCAAAATAGATTTATTGAGGGAAAAAATCCCAAAAATTTAGATCTAATCAATTTGTCTAATCAATTTCGGGATGAACAAATTAAATATATCAATAAATCAATTGATTATATAAAAAAAGAAGTAGATCATCCAACTTTCTATTTATGGTCAAATGATTTAGACAATGTAGATATGTCTCAATTTAAATCAAATATAACTAAGATTTATCATAATAATGATCAAAAAAATATTGACAAACGCGCTTTAGATCTATTTTTAATTTCTCAATGTAATCACCACATTACAATACCCTCATCTTTTAATTGGTGGGGTGCTTGGCTTTCATCAAGCAAAAATGGTATTATTTGTCGACCCGATGATAATTTTTTTTCAAATTTTCAAATTAATAATAAAGATTTTTGGCCTAATAATTGGATTAAAATATCATGAATTTGATAGAAATAGGAAAAAAATATCCATCTAGTAAAAATATTTCTGGGTTTATACAGTTATATGAAAAATATTTTACGCCATTAAGAGATTCAGAAATAAATATACTTGAAATTGGTGTTGATAATGGAGATAGTTTACGTATTTGGCGAGAATTTTTTTCAAAAGCAAATATTTGTGGGATAGATATTGATAAAAAAAATTTTAAAATAAATAATACAAATATTCTTCAAGGTGATCAATCAGACCTGAATTTTTTAAAAAGTTTAGTTAGTGAATATAAAAAATTTGACATTATCATTGATGATGGGAGCCATCAAGCCAAACATATTATTACTTCTTTCAATTATTTATTTACTTATTTAAATAATAATGGCTTGTATGTAATTGAAGATCTTCAAACATCTTATATACCTAGGTATGGCGGATCTAGAATAAATCTTAGAAAAAAAAAATCCTCAATGAATTTTGTAAAATCTTTAACAGACTCTGTCAATTACGAAAAAAATAATCGCCCTTTTTTTAAAAAGAATAAATTTGATGGATTAATTAAAGCTATAAATTTCCATCAAAATATTGTTTTCATCAATAAGGGTGAAAGCATAAATTATTTTTATAATCAAGATTTTAAAGAAACATTTACTGACAAAATAAAAAAGTTTTTCTCCAAATTTTTTTAAATTTTTATTTTATTTAATGCATTATTTTTAAATAAATTTGCTTCTTGGATATATCTTCTTACCATTTGAGTTGTTTTATGACCTGTCATTGCCATAATACTTCTTTCATCTGCACCAATTTCAGCTGTTGATGTCGCAAATCCAGATCTCAAACTATGACCTGCATATTTTGTTTTATCCAACCCAGCTAATAGTGCATATTTTTGAATTGTTAAAGCTACTGTTTTGTCAGATATATTGAATACTTTACCGTTGATAATTTTGGCATGTGTAATCCATTTTTTTAAAGATATAACGGGACAATAAATTTTATTTTCGAAGTAGGGGATTGCCTTAGTCATTCCTAGACCAGTTTGGTCTGTTTTTGACCTTCTTACCAATATTTTTACTCCTTCATTAACAAAATCAATATCCGTATATTCAATTGATACTAATTCTGATCTTCTAAAGCCGCCTGCAAATCCAATTAATAATAAAGCTCGATTTTGATACTTTTTATATACATTTTTATCTTGATCTATTACATTAATAATTAATTTTAAATCATTGATTAATAATGGTTTTTTAGATATTTGTTTAACCCCCATCTTTCTTTTTATTCCCATTAAATTTTCAGCAATGATTGGATGTTTTGTATCGATATAATGCCCTTTTAATCTATGAATTACTTTTATTGAGGCCAATCTTCTTTTTAAAGTGCTAAATTTACTAAATGCACTTAAATGCGTGAGATATAATGCTATTATTTTTGGATCAGTTGGTAATGATTTTAAACCATTCTTTGTACAAAACTCTGTAAAATCTTTGAAATCTGCCTGATAAGCTCTCAAAGTGTTGTACGCTTTTGAATTCTTTAAATTTTTTAAAGTTTCTAATTCAAGGCTTTTTACGTCAGTAATTAAATCATTCATATTATTTTCCGATAACCATTAATTATCGGAATTAATATATTAGATGATTTTAAATGTCAATAGTTTAAATTATAAAAATTATGGGTTCAGTTGATGGAGAAATTCCTGCCGTTTGGTTTTTGATAACATCTTTTGGTTTTATAATTTTAAGCTATATTCAATATAGAAATTACGGTAGAAGCTTAGAAACTATATTTTTATCTTTATTAGCCATCTTATTTTTTTTAAGTTACTTTATACTAGTTTTTAAAGCATAATTATCCCCACTATTCACAAGAAATTGGATGTTAAGTGAAAATCAATTATAAAGTGATGTTAAATTCAACTATTATCTAGTAATTTTAATCTGAATTAAGAGGCAACTCTTAACTGGCCAGCTAAAGAAAAGCCGAGAGGTACAATTTTAGAGGGCAGAAAGCTTCACAAAGCATCGCTGAACATGTGAGGCGGGTGGCATGGCGGTAGCGCATCAACGACGTGCCAAAACTACTATTCTTTGCATTGAAAAGTGCAAAGAATTAGGGTTTATCCTAAAATGATACTTAAAGGTACAATATTTCAATTAAAAGTTTGGAATTTTCTTAAGACTATACCGAAAGGTAAAGTAATAACTTATAAACAATTAGCAATTAGTATAAAAAGCCCCAAAGCAGCACGTGCTGTAGCTAATGCATGTGCTAAAAATCCTTACTCACCTAAAATACCCTGTCATAGAGTTATTAGGTCTGATGGAAAACTTGGAGGTTACTCTGGCAAAGGAGGAATTAAAAAAAAATTAAGATTATTGAGATCTGAAAAAGTTTCTATTTAAGCTTTTTTTTGGTCTTTTTTATTAACAAAAACCTTGAAAAATATGGGTTTTTAGCTATTTAAGCTATCTTTTACTGAAAAAGTCTAATTCACCCGTTAGTTGTACCCAAAATTAGTTTATGTTAAAAATTAACCCCTCTATGTGCGTTTAAAAGCTATATTCTTTTTGTGCATCGCTCTACTTTTTTTCAAAACCAATATTTTAAAAATTCACATTTTTAATGAAAATTCTATA
>CACJOA010000009.1 GCA_902594915.1 uncultured Pelagibacteraceae bacterium
GATGATGATATCTTGCCTGTTCCTATAAAACCTAAATTCATAATTATATATAAACAATCTTGTCGATTATATTAGGAAAAGAAAACCCCCGTGAGGGGGTTTTAATTCTTATTTTCAGATCTTATTAAAATGATCTACCAACTGACAATGAAGTTGTTGCATTGTCAATGTCTGCAGTAATTTTTGTATTGTTAGAAGTGGTTACAGAAATATCATCGTAATCAGTTTCTGCATACTCTAACTTAACAAATGTACCACCAAAATCTTTCACTACTCCAATTCCTAATTTGTATCCGTCTAGACTTAATGTCTTATCTAAATTAGATGAAGAAACCGAAGAACCATTTGCATCAGCATCAGCTGTTACGTATCCAAGAGTTCCAAATACTGTAAATTCTCCAACATCATAACCTGGTTGAACATAAAAAGTTAAGTGTCTTGATATATCAACAGTACCTCTGTTAGTTCCTGAAGACGCTGCACCATCATTTTTAGTTTTTAAAGAACTTTGAGTTGTTGACCTGCTATCAAACTCTGCAGAGAATGGTATCAAGTCTACACCATAAGTTAACGTCATATTTCCTAAATCTTTACTCATTTCTAGGAATATTGAACCGTAAGCTACATCATTCGAAATGTCTTTTGTAGTATCTGTAGTTCCGTTACTATCAATATCATCTTTAACAGTTGAGTCGATTGTTGCAAGAGATCCTGTTATTCCGACCCTTGCACTGTCAGCATTTGCTGGAAATGCCATTAGCATAGCTGCAAATGTAAATATTAGTATTCTTTTCATTATTACGCCCTATTTTATTAAATTTAATAATCGACACACTAATTTAAAATATTGAATTTTTCACTAATTAAAATTAATCAAAATAAATAGTTTGCCATTGTTGCATAAAAACCACACTTTAATTGTTAATTTACAAGGTTTTTTTGAAAAGAAAATTTCATTATAAAATTTCACATCAATTAACAACTTAACAACTTTGTTATTGCTAAATTTGATTTAACCACAATTTAGTAAAAGAATCGAGTTCTATTCTTGAAAAAAAGAACCCCTAATCCTCAGAAGTTCCCTGCTTAATTCTTTATTCTCTTTGAAAGGTCTTCTGCCATGCAACCAAAAATAGTTATTAGCAATAATAGAAGAGCCAACAGGTAATTTTGATAAAAACTTTTTATTACTTTCCTCGAGACTATCAGATAACTTCTGCAAAAAAATTCCTTGTTTCATATTTTTTGGTTCGGGAAATTGGTCAATATATGAAATTTGCGCTCTACCTTTGCTGTCCGATGAAAAAACTGGATGCTCAACTTTATAGTCAATATTTTTACTTTTTGGAGAACACCATATAAAATTTTCTTTTGCTACTGGATCATTAAATAATTCTTCGCAATGTTCCCAATCATCTAAGTGTAGCATAGAGGTTTCACCACCTTCAGCATTTTTTTCTTCAATTTTTGACATCAATAACCAGTCAGTTTTTTCCTGTACGTAAGTTCCATCTGTATGAAGATCCATATTTGTGTAGGCCTTTCTTAGATATGAGTCGCTTTTATCAACATGTTTTACATGAAATCTGGCGTAATATTTTCCAGCCATTGCATCATGATTTGGCTTACCAATTAAATGTGCAACAGCTGTTGAAAGTTTTACTAAAAAAGTATCATCAATCTTAGAAGTAATATTCTTTGGCTTAATAATAAAACATCCGGTATTTCTATCTTTGATAATATGGTTTAAAAATTTTGATAATTTATTATTACTCAAATCATCTAGGCTTTTTGCAATAGTAAACCTTGTAAATGGTTTATACTCTAATGCAGTCAAATCAAACTTATTGAAAGGAAATAAAAGTTTTTCTATTGTTTCATCTTTAATATCTATATTAATAATTCTCGAAGTTTTATCATTTTCTTTAATTTCAAATCCTTCAATTTCGTTTTTCATAAATAGCTACTAAATAATGCTAACATGATAGCAGAGAAAATTGTTGGGTAAACTAAATTTTTATCTGTTGAATAAAAAATTACAATAGAAAATATAATTATAACTATTCTAATCAAATAGCTTACTTCAGATAATAAGCCTGAAGGAAAAATAAGCATTCTAGCTATTAATGCTGCTAAGGTAGAATAAGCTAGACAATTAAACCATCTAAATATTTTTGAATTTTCTTTAATCTTTTGAGAGCTTATCACTCCCAAGAATCTAGATAAATAAGTCGCTAAAGAAGTAACAAGAATTACTAAAATAATATTATTTGCCACTAATCTCTCCAAAAATAAAAGCAATAGTGCCAGCAGTAATACCTCCGAATAAAATACACCATTCTTGAGATACAAAAAAAAATGCCGGTCCTAAAATTGTTCCTAAAATAATTGACAAACTAATTTTGATTGTTTGCATTGCGCCTAGCATCATACATGTAAAATAAATTGGATTTATAATTGCTAGTCCGATTAATATATCTTTATTTAAAAAATCAGATGAAATATAACCAATTATCGTTGAAATTATTGCCACTGTCCAGGTTGCGACTCCAATACCTATCCAAAAATCAATCCTATTTTCTTTCTCTACTTTCTCATAACTATCTTTCATAATTAACCATGATGAAACAGCTATGAAGTGACAAGACAGATAGTATTTCCACTTTGGTTGAGTTTTGTGCATTAATAATGGCATCAATGAGACTGTCATTGGATATAGTCTCGCATTAACTAACCATACAGCAAAAAATATATTTATTAACGAAGCTCCAATTAACATGGACTCAGCCATTACAAGAGAACCGGGCAATGCGTAAGTTAAAAAAGTAGAAAAAATACTTTGTTGCATTGTGAATCCAATATTTTTTAAGAGTGCACCTATTGCAATAAAACTTGCTCCTAATGCTAACGCAGGACTTCCAACTCCTTTAATCGCTGCAAACCCTCTGTAAAAATATTTTAGATTTATCATTAACCACCTAAGAATAGGCGGCCTACATCTGGATTGTTCAAAAGATCGTCTCCTTTACCAGCTATTGCGGTTTGACCTGAGACTAAAACATATCCAATGTCTGCAAACTCAAGACCTTTCTTTGCATTTTGTTCAACAAGAATAATTGTTTTTTTTTCATTTTCTTGAAGATCTCTTAAAATTTCGAAAACCATATCAATATACTTTGGTTCTAAACCGATTGATGGTTCGTCTACGAGCAATACTGATGGTTTCATAACTAATGCTCTAGAAATTTCCAACAATCTTCTTTCGCCACCTGATAATACTTTTGCTGGCTGGTTTCTCCTATTTCCTAGTCTTTCATATTTCTCAAGAATTTTTTCTGCCTCAATAAAAGATTCCTCCGTTTTATCTTTAATAAAACCACCCATTAGCAAATTTTCTTTAACCGTCATTTCTGGAAATACTGAATTATCTTGAAGAATATAAGCTATACCAACTGATTTAAGTTTTTCTGCAGGAGAAAGGCTAGTAATATCTTTCCCATCTATTTCAATCTGACCAGAAAATATATTCGTAAAACCATATATAGAATGCAGAATTGTTGATTTGCCTGCTCCGTTTGGACCAATCAAACATAAAGATTGAGCTTTACTAACAAAAAGATCAAAATTATGTAATATTTCCATCTTGCCATAGCCAGCATTCATATTTTTGATTGTTAAATGAATATTTGACGATGATAATTTTTTCAAATCTTCGGCGACTGGTGCTTTTCCTAAAACTTCATATTGATTTGACATTTTATTGAGCTCCTAAATAAGCATCAATTACACGCTTATCGTTTTTAATTTCATCTGGTGAACCTTTAGCAAGCATTTTTCCATGCGCCAAACAATAAATACTCTCAGCCAGTTGCATAATTACTCTCATATTATGCTCAATCACTAAAAGAGTAATACCGAAATCTTTGTTTATTTTAATTAATCTGTCTATTATACCGTTAATTAATGTTGGATTTATTCCAGCTGTTGGTTCATCTAATAAAAGCATTTCCGGTTCATTCATTAATGCCATAGCTAACTCTAACAATTTCTGTTGACCAAACGATAATTCACCTGCTCTTAATTTCCTTTTTTGATAAAGTCCTACAAAATTTAAAAGATTTTCAGCTTTCTCAGTTAGGTTTTTTGGAATTTTAGAAAATATCTTTAATATACTTTCGTCATTCCCTTTGTGGCTAATAAGCATATTATCCACACAATTTAATTTTCCATAGATTCTAGTTTGTTGAAAAGTTCTTAACAATCCAAGTTTAGCAATTACTGGGACTGGTAATTCTGATACCTCTTTTCCATTAAACTTTATTGAACCTTGATCAATAGGATAAGTGCCAACTATAGAATTAAATAATGTAGTTTTGCCAGAGCCATTTGGACCAATTAGACCAAATATTTTTCCTTTTTCTACCGACATAGAAATATTAACATTAGCTTTTACTCCACCAAAAGATTTGCTAACATTGTTAACTTCTAAAATACTCATTTTAATTCTACCTGTGCTTTACGATCAGCTTCGTCTACAATTTCACCAAACCTCTCAGGATATTTTTCTCTTAACCAGCCCATAATCCCTTCTGGAAAATAAATTACTATAACAACTATAAGAACTCCTAAAGCAACATACTGCCAACCTAAAAAGAATGTCCAGAAACCTTCTTTGAAAATATGAAATACAGTAGCTCCAATTATTGGTCCCCACAAAGTTCCTTTTCCTCCCAAAATTGCCATCAGAACCATAAAAACTCCCATCTCCCTTCCATCAAAAGCAACATCAGTGGAGTCTATATATCCAACGAGACCTCCCATTATTCCTCCGGCTAAGCCACAGAAAAAGGCTGAAACCATCCATCCAATAATTTTATATTTCATAGTTTCAATACCCATTGCTTCTGCTTTATCTTCATTGTCTCTTATTGCATTTAGAATTAATTTAAAACGAGTTGAATAAATCCCTCGTATAGTGATGAAAGACAAAACTAGAGCAAAAAAACTACAAAAATAAAAAAATTCACCTCTAGCCTCTAATCCACCAACATTTGGAAATGGTGGGGTTGTGAAACCTTGACCTGCTCCAATAATCTCAATACCTCCGGAGATTTCTCCAGCGGCAACACCCAAACCTAAAGTACATATTGCAAAATAATGACCTCTCAAACCTAAAATTGAGTAACCAATTAGACCTGCAACAATTGTTGGCACAATTGCTGCTACTGCAAGTCCAGCAGCCATTCCTTGAAAAAATTGTGATGGTGTATGAACAAATGTTTTTTCTCCACCACTTTCAGTCCATTCAGATAAAGGAAAAAACATGCCAACTTGTACTGATGCGCATAAATACATACCAAGTCCATAAAAAAGAATATTTCCAAATGAGTTATAACCCATCTCACCACCTTGAATATTCCATGTAACCGCAAGTATGATTAGTACACAAAGAATTGATAACTGAACTTTAAAAGCAGGAAATACAAAAGGTGCCGCTAAACCAAAAACTAAGATCGAGGCGTATAAAATAAGATTTTTATTCACTTTAAGTACTCTCTCTTTCTAGAAAGTTTGAATCTTCTATAAACAAGGATTAAAACTAATAACAGAAAAACTGATCCAATTCTAAATTCAGTTCCTAAAAGATAATCAGCAAATTCCTCAAAAACACCTAATCCCATTCCAGACATAGCTACCCCTGGAAGATTTCCAAGACCAGCAACAATAACAATCATAAAAGATCTAATTGTGTATGGAAGACCCATATAGGGATGGATTGTGAAAGTTATTGAAATTAAAGCTCCAGCAACTCCACATAAAGCAGCATTAATACCAAATGTTGCTGCATAAACCTTTTCTGTATCAACACCTAAAATTTTAGCGGCTCTTGCATTTTGTGCTGTGGCCCTAATTGCACGACCAAGTTTTGATTTTTTCATATAAATCACTAAACAAATCGCAAATATAATGCTAACTACTGCTGAAAATATTTTAGAGTTAGGTAGAACTACATTATTATCAAATAAAAAAGTTGTTCCATAACCTGAATTAGCCAAAACAACATCTGCACCAAATGCAAAATTCATTAATTGCATGAAAAGAATACTTATTCCAAAAGTTGCCAGAATTGAAATAAATAAATCTCTGTCAACAACTTTATTAATGACCAATTTATAAATCCCGACACCAACAAAGTACATTATAAAAGGGGAAACAATCACTCCCCATGCTGGGTGAATTCCATAAAGATACATAAAATAGGCAATGTAACCTCCAAGAATAACTAAATCACCTTGAGCAATATTTATAATATTCATAACTCCCCACTGCAAAGCCATGCCGTAAGCAATTAAAGCAAACAATACTCCTAGAAGAATTCCATCCAAGCAAGCTTGAATGGTTATCATTGGGTATTGAAAAACCATGAAGTCCATAATTAGCCCTTTAAAAAAAATACCCCCTAAACTTTAGGGGGTATTTTAAGATTTTTTTTTATCTTTTTGACCAGCTAGGAATTGGATGAATTAATTTAGCTGAAGCCCATTTTGTTGGAGCTACAACCTTATTTTCACATTTACCTGAGTCATCACACATTACTTGAAAAAGTACCATTGGTTTGTCGACATTTTGACCACCAGGCGCAAACTTAATATTTCCATAGAATGTTTGCATATTTGTAGCTGCGAGTGCGTCTCTTACTTTCTTTTTATCAAAAGAATTTGCTCTTTCAAATGCATCTTTAAATACTAATAAAGCTGCTGACGATTCAGCTGACTGGTACGGTGGATCATATTTGAATTTTTTTTCAAAATCTGCCGCATACTTCATTCCTGTGCCAAAAAACTTATCTTTGTAAGTCAATGACTTATGCCATTGTGAAGCACATAATGCATACTGAGAATTTTTACCATGTTGTTTTGATAATTTTGCAGCATCACAATGAGTCATTGCTAACATTGGAACATCTACTTTCATCTCAGCAATTTGTCTGATTGCAGTTAATGCTCCTTTTGTATGACCAGAAACAACTAGTACATCTGGCTTCATTTGTTTCACTTTTACTAAAGTGGCAGCCATATCGTTCAGTTCCTTAGGAAGTTTATCATCAATTATTATTTCAGATTTAGTTCTCTTCGCCGCCTCTAAAATACCTAATCTAACATCTTGTGAGAATGCATCTTGCTCAAATGCTTGTGCAATTCTTACTGGCTTTCCATTATTTTTTTCAACAGCTAAATCAATAGCTACATCAAGATATAAATTAGCAGGTGCTAAAACTGCAAATAGATACTTGTAACCCTTTGTAAACAATGATCTAGATGCACCATTTGCTTCTACCATTGGAACACCGTATTTTTCAGTAACTGGAGCTATTGCTTTTGTAAGACCTGAACTATATGGCCCTAACATAAACTCAACACCATCTTGTGATATTAGTCTTTCTGCAAGCTGCGCTGCTCTTTTTGGGTTTGACTCATCATCATAATAAATAATATCAAACTTATAAGTTTTTCCACCAACTTTAACACCACCCATGCTGTTAATTCTCTCAACAGCTAAATTGTATCCATTTTGAGTATGAACACCGTTAGATGAATATTTTCCTGTCAATGAAATAGCTGCACCTAACACAATTTTATCACCAACTACTTTTGCAAATGATACAACAGATGTTGATAGTAAAATCGCTAATGCAGAAATAAAACTAACAATTATTTTATTTATTTTCATTTTTATTCCTTTGTTATTAATTAATTAATGATCAATTAAATAAAGAAAATTGAACTTTTGCAAGTGCCAAAAAGCACATATTAGCAAACTTAATTACGTTAAGTAATAATAATTATAAGAGCAATAATTATTAAAACACTCGCTGAGATTGTATTAATTGTTTTTGGATTTGCTTTTATCCAAACAATTAATTTTTGTGCGAGTAATGCATAACCAATTAATGATAAAAAATCTAAAATTACATAAGTTGTTATTAAAATTAAGAACTGGACAATATAACTTGAGTTAAAATCTATAAATTGAGGAAATATTAAAGGGAAAAATAACCAAGCTTTAGGGCTAGTTCCAGCAACTAAAAAACCATCTTTGAAAAAAGAAAAAAAATTTTTTGAAAATTTTATCTTTGAATTGACATTTTTCAATTGAGATTTGTAAACATCATAAGCAAGATAAAATAAATAAACTACACCAATCCACTTAAAAAAGTTTAAAAAATTGGGATTATCTGAAAGAAAATTTCCAATAACAAATATTACTAATGTTGCTTGTATTATATTTGCAGATACATCGCCTAATGCAACCCAAATACATTTTTGTAATCCATAATTCATTGAGTATGAAACTATTACTATTCTTGGTGTTCCTGGCGTAATGAATAAAAAAAAGATTATTTGTAAATAAATAATAAAGTCTAAGGGGAGCATATAAAAAAAAAGATAGTCCTTAAAAACCGGGAGCTAAAGATGGCTAAGAAGGACTATCAGGGAGTACTATAACAGATACTCAAAAAAAATGCATTATCGTTTTTTTTCAAATATAAAGGATTTATGAAAAAAAAAGGTCACAGGCCTATAACCCGGGTCAAGAATCCAGAGCCACATAGTGAGGATCCAGATTGGGTTATCTGGGCAGCTTGGGCAGATAGGATTACTTTTGAAGAAATCGAAAAGAGAACAGGATTTAGGGAGCCTGATGTAATTAAAATTATGAGAAGATCTTTAAAACCATCATCCTTCAGATTGTGGAGAAAAAGAGTTCATCAGAAAAGTATCAAACACAGAAAAAAGTTTGAATATTCTAGAAAACAAATATCTAGTAAAATTAAAAAAGATGATTATATCTAAAAAAATGAAAAGTATTACAATTTACACAGGTCCTCTTTGTAATTACTGTGATGCAGCGAAAAGGTTGTTAGCTAGAAATAATGCACCCTATAATGAAATAAGCGTTGCATCAGTTGATGGTGCTATGGATGAAATGATTAAAAAAGCGAACGGAAAAAGAACAATACCACAAATATTTTTTGATGATCAACATATTGGTGGCTATGATGAGTTAAGAGCGTTAGAAAAAGAAAATAAATTGCAAGATCTTTTAAAATAAAACGTAGTAAACAACCCAAAAAATCAGAGTATATTCAAAAAAACTTTTAGCGGCTAAAATTTGTTTTTCATCAAATCTTTGGCTAATAAAATTCTTTAAGAGATAAAAACCAACATTAACTAATATAATAGAAAAAATAATACCAATTATGGTAAGTTGAATAGAAAAATTTTTATATCCAAAATAACAAGCTGCAATTAATGTAAGCCATGAGACTTTTGTTATAAATAATTTAAATATTATTCCAGCTTTTTTCGTAAAAATTGATTGGGTTTTTATAATTGAATATGACCAAATTATTCCAATTAAAAAACTTAAATATTTAATAATCATTATTTTTTGCCATAAAAATTACAACATAATTTTAAAATATTATTCTATAACTTCAATTTCATCGATAATACTTACTATCTTACTACCTTTAAGTACTGCATTCACTTTTACACATTCGTAATAAGCAAATGAATTTTTTTCCGCAGTTTGTTTCATTTCTAAACACTTAGATCTATTTGGTGTAAATAAATGTTCTTTTAGTTCAGGAGGATTTCCTAAATACATCATTAGTCCAATAACTTCACCTTCTTTTTCAAATTCAGATATTTCCTCGATTTTAGCTACTCTATCTCCAACACCAATTTCAAAATTTTTAAATGCATCATAACCCTTGTATAAAACAAAAATTAAAATTAAATAGAAAACAATTTTTATTTTACTCATCTAAATTAATATTTGAAATATTTATATATAATCCAAATTATGGATTATTTATAAATATTTTTTTTATAAGTTTCATCAATAGTTTAATTTTTTTTTGGAGACTATATCAATTTATCTTTTAGATCAAAAGCAGTCATTAATTCATTCCACTCGCGTTTGGATAATCCTGATTTTTCAGGATCGATTTTTTCACCATTTATTAATTTTTAATTTTCTTTAAAAACTAAACAAATACCATTATTACAATATCTTTTCCCTGTCGGCTCCGGTCCATCATCAAAGATGTGTCCATGGTGGGCATTACAATTTTTACAATGATATTCTGTTCTGGCATAGCCAATCAAATGGTCCGTTTTTGTTTCAAAGACATTGGGTAATGACTCATAAAAAGATGGCCAGCCTGAACCACTTTCATATTTTGCATCTGAGTTAAATAATTTTATTCCGCAATTAGCACAATGATAACTTCCACTTCTTTTTTCAAGATTTAATTCACTTGTACCAGGTGGCTCTGTGCCATCCTCAAACATAACTAGTTTTTGTTCTGCCGTAAGATTTGGATTCTTTTTCTTCATAAATCTATATTAGTTTAGCACAAGACTGATGTAAGAAAGAATGTAATTCTACAAGTTTTTTAAAATCTTTATTATAACCGCCGCCAAGAACACCACAAAGAGGGATACCTTTTGAAAAGAAATTTTCAGTTACAAGCCGATCTCTCTCTTTAATTCCTTCATCAGATATTTTTAATTTACCTAAACGATCATTAAAATGAATATCAACACCTGCTATATAAAAAACAAAATCAAAATTTTGATGATTAAGCTGTTTTAAATTATATTTTAAAATTCTTATATATTCTTTATCTTCCATATTGTTCGTTAACTCAACATCAAGATCACTTTTTGATTTTTTTGCAGGATAGTTTGATTTTGAGTGCATACTAAAAGTGAAGACTTTTTTATCATCTTTAAATATTTCTGAATTTCCATTTCCTTGATGAACGTCTAGATCTAATATTAGAATCTTATTCGCTAAACCTTTAGCAAGTAAATATCTCGAGGCTACTGCAACATCATTAAACACACAATAGCCTGCACCACTCGCAAAATTTGCATGATGACTGCCACCAGCTGTATTACAAGATATACCAAAATTTATTGCAAGTTTTGAAGCTAAAACTGTTCCACCAGTAGCGACTAAAGATCTTTTAATAACGCTATCTACTAAAGGAAATCCTATTTTTTTTATATCGATAGGATCTAAGCTCTTATTGATTACTTTTTTTATATAACTTTCTGAATGCGCTCTTTTCAATGTTTTTAAAGAGCAAGGATATGGTTTATAAAATTTTTCGACTATTTTTTTTTCTAAAAGTAAGTTTGCAAGCGCTCCAAATTTTTTGATTGGAAACTTATTATTCTCTCCAATTCTTGCAAAATAATCTTTGTGATTTACTATTGGAAGTGAACTCATATAAAAAACTAATATTTTTTTTTCTCAAAAATAAAAGAGTATTGGTTTCTCCAAATTAATTTGTAATTAAGCACAGTCAAATATTTGTAAATTTTATCTGTCTTAAAATAATTTGAATTATCCTCATACATTGATTTTTGATTATGAATCTCGATAGAAATTAATGTTGGTTTATAATTTTTAAAATTAATTGATTTAAGAACGTTTAATTCTTCTCCCTCCACATCAATTTTTAATAATTCGATTTTTTTATTAATCTTATAAAATTTTTTAAGAAAGTAATTCAACGTATTTACTTTAACTTTTCCCGTACGAAACCCTTTCTTGAAATGAATTTTTGCAATTTTTTTATTTAAAGTATTAAGCATATTAATTTTTCTTCTAAAAAATATTTTTCTATATCCCTTTTTGTTAGAAATTCCAGACCAAATATTTTTATCTCTCTTTCTATAAAAATTAAAAAGTTCAATAGAAAACTTGCTTATGTCGAAATTGATGCCATTCCATCCTTTTTTATATAATAGATAAGTATTGTTTCCCCATATTGGATGATAACAACCTACGTCAATATAAAATCCTTTTTTTTTTTTATTAAAGTATTTTTTTAAAAAAATATCCTCACCCAATAAAGAATAACTTTTTTTCGGATAATAAATTTTAGTTCGGTAAAAAAGATAATATAAATACCTAATATATTTTATAATCATTTAATTATACGTATCGGCTTACCAAGTGTATATGCCTCCAATGCCTCAATCATTTGATTATAATAAATATTATAATTTTCAGCAGTTACATATCCAATATGTGGAGTTAATAAAGCGTTGGGTAAAAATCTTAATTTATTGTTTTCTGGGAGCGGTTCTTTTTCATAAACATCTAAACCAGCTCCCGAGATTATATTAGTTGATAAAGCTATTATCAGATCATCCTCATTCACGATTGGTCCTCTTGAAGTGTTTATTAGAAAAGCACTTTTTTTCATGTTCTCAATTTCTTTTAAAGTAATACAATTTTTATATCGTTCGCCACCTTGAACATGAATTGAAAGAAAGTCTGAATTTTTAATCAAATCCTCTTTAGTGCAGGGTAATACATCTAGCTCTTTACATTTATTTAAATCTAGATTTTCACTCCAAGCCATCACCTGCATTCCGAAAGCTTTTCCTATTTTAGCAACCTGAGATCCTACTTTACCTAAACCAATTAAACCTAAAATCTTTCCTTTTAACTCTACTCCAATAGTTGTCTGCCAATAACCTTGATACATATTGTCTATTTCTTCTTTGAGATTTCTTGCTAATCCAAGTATTAAAGTCCAAGTCAATTCTGGAGTAGGATTAATATTACTGTCTGTTCCACAAACTAAGATATTTCTCTGTTTTGCAGCCTCTAAATTAATAGATTTATTTCTTAGACCAGTGGTAACTATAACCTTTAGTTTTTTAAGATTGTTAATTAAATTTTTTGTTATTGGTGTTCTTTCTCTCATTATGAGTAATGCCTCAAATTCTAATAGATGCTCAATAGCGTCAACTTCATCAATAAATGGTTCACTAAAAATTTTAAATTCATATTTCCCCGATAGTTTTTCTAAATTAACAAATTGTTGAGAAAAATTTTGATAATCATCTAAAATTGCAACTTTAAGCATTAACTTTCCTGTTTGATAGATAAATACCTGACAATATTAAAATCGCACCCACAAAATGATATAACTCAAATTTTTCTTTGAAAAAAAAGATTGCCATAATAGCGCTAAATAAAGGCATTAATTGTATAAACATACTAGCTCGATTTGGTCCAATTATCTCAATACCTTTTTGCCAAAAATAATATGCTGCTATAGCCGGAAAAACCGCTACATAAATTAGTATTAAAAAAAAGGTTTTATCTAAATTTAGTACAAGGCCAATTGACTTTTCATAAAAAAACTGAGGTATCAGAAAAAGTATACCGACTGAAACCATTAACTGTATCAATGTGAATTGTGAGAACTTAAATTGTTTTTTTTTAAGTAAAGTTGAATAAAGAGACCAAGTGATTACACAGACTAACATCCACATATCTCCTTTATTAAAATTTAAAGAAATTAATTTTTGAATATTTCCATTAGAAATTATTGATCCAATTCCTATTATTGATAATAATAATCCGATTAATTGAAAAATGTTTGTTTTTTCAATTTTCATTAATGAAGAAAGAACAATTGTAGCTGCAGGAATAGCAGCAAGCATTAGAACAGCATTTATCACTTGCGTAAAATTAAGCGCAAAATAAACAACAGAATTAAACGTGCTAATTGTAATTACGCCCATAAAACTTATTACAAACCAGTTCTGTTTTATATAAGGTAAATTTCTATAAATTTCCTTATAGGTAAAAGGTATTAAGATAAACCAAACTAAAATCCATCTAAAAACATTTAGAGTTAGAGGAGGTATTTGAAATAACGTTGCGAATTTTCCAACTATAAAATTACCTGACCAGCACAATGTAGCTAGAACTAAAAATGAATAAGCTAAATAGTTTTTATTTGACACAAAATTAAGAAAATCTTCCGGAGCTATAAGGGTTCAAGTTTAAATTGGTATTTTCATTAGCAATCATTCCTGACACAATCTTTCCAGATATTGGTCCTAATGTCCATCCTAAATGGTGATGACCAAAACAGTAATAGATATTTTTATAATTCTTTGAAGGTCCCATAACAGGTAAAAAATCTGGTAATGTTGGTCTAAATCCCAACCATTCGTCCTCATGTTCAGGTAAATCATCTAACATATACTTTGCGTTATTTATTAAATTTTTGATTCTTGATTTAGACAATGGATTTTCTAAGCCACCAAATTCTACAGTGCCAACAACTCTTAAACCTTGGTCCATTGGTGTGATACCAAATCCTCTATTAGAGGAAATTACAGGTCTACTCAAAAGATGATCGCAATTTTTAAAATGAATGTGGTAGCCCCTTTCAGTATCAAGCGGTATTCTTTCACCTAAATTATCAGTTAATTTTTTTGAAAATGCCCCGCATGCAATTACTACTTTATCAAAAACATATTTTGAAGAATTATCACAAACAATGATTGGTTTATCATCATGATGACTAATTTTACTCACATTAATCTTATTAAATTTTCCACCTTTTTTTAAGAAAAGCTCAAAAAACTTAAGTAAAATTTTTTTTGGATTTCTAGCATGTCTGGCGTAGGGATAATACACTCCGGCATGATAAAAAGGTTTAAGGTTAGGTTCTAAATCACTTATCTCTTTTTTGTTTACTAGCTGTTGTTTTACTCCCAATTCTTCTCTTACTCTAATTTCAAGTTCTCTACTTTTTAAATCCTTATCATTCCAAACATATAAGATACCTTTATTTTCAACCAATCCATTTAAATCGATTTCATCAAAAAGCTCGTCATAAGCTGGTAAGGCCAAATCTAAAATTTGATGCATATTCTTTGCTGTATGCATCATCTTATTTTTAGATGTATTAAAGATAAATCGAAGAAACCATGGAATCATTTTAGGCACATAATTCCACTTAAGCGCTAAAGGCCCTGTAGAGCTCAATAACATTGCTGGTACATCAGTTAATATATCTGTTCTATTTAGGGATAATGAAGCATATGGTGAAAAATGACCAGCGTTACCATATGATGCTGCAGGACTACCTGGGTCATCTCTATCAAAAATTGTAACTTTAAATCCTTTTTTTTGGAGAAAAAGAGCATTAGAGATTCCTTGTATTCCAGCTCCAACAATACCTACATTATAATTGTTCATATAAAATTATACAATTTTTTTACTAAAAAACTTAAGCGACAAATTATACTAAGCGATTGCTTGTTGACTATGTACTTTTGCACTCATAACTATACCAAACCCAATCATAGTTGCTAACATGGATGATCCACCATAAGACATAATTGGTAATGGAGAGCCGACTATTGGGAGTAACCCTAATACCATACTCATATTAATAGTAATAAATACAAAAATTGCGGCAGAAAAACTATAGCAAAAAATTTTCGCAAAATAACTTCTTGATTGTGCTCCTATCGCAACTATTCGATAAATAATAATTGCATAAATTATCAACAATATAGCAGATCCAACAAAACCAAATTCCTCTGAGAATAAAGTAAAGATAAAATCAGTATGTTTCTCAGGAAGGAATTCTAGATAACTTTGAGTTCCTTTTAAAAAACCTTTTCCAAATAATCCTCCTGAGCCTACAGCAATTTTTGATTGGATAATTTGATAACCTGCTCCTAGAGGGTCTCTATCTGGATTCAAAAAAGTTAGAATTCTTAATTTTTGATATGGTTTTAAAAAAGCTATAATAAAAGGCATCGAAATTACAAAACCAAGTAAAGTATATATAAAATATTTATGATTGATTCCCGCAAACCATAAAACTGCTATACCACTTATGGCAATAAGAAGAGCTGTTCCCAAATCCGGCTGTACAATTACTAAGCACATTGGCAGAATAATAATTATTAATGATGTTAAAATAGTATAAACAGAATTTACATTTTCTAGTTTCATTCTATGAAAATATTTAGCTAAACAAAGGACAATAAAAATTTTCATCAATTCTGAGGGTTGCAAATTTATAAAATATAAATTAATCCATCTTTGTGATCCTGATGAAGTTATTCCAAACATATAAGTCCATATAAGTAAACAAACAACTACTAAATAAGATAGATAGCCAATAGAAAACCAAAATTTAATATTTATAAATGAAAATACAAACATCATTAAAGTAAATACAATTAATTTTATAAAATGACTTTTTGTATGAAATAGTATTTTCCCTCCGTCAGTGGAGTACATAGTTGTTAAACTTATAAATCCTAATAACAAAATACAAACTAGTAAAATATAATCGAAATTTTTGAATTTTTGAAAAAAGCTAAATTGATTATTATTTAATCTAGTATGTTGATACATTTAAATTTCCAAATATTTTTTACTATTAATTGATTGTCTTAATAAATGCCTATCAATAATTAATTTAAATAATTTTTTTGCCATAGGTGCTGCTGTGGTACTTCCATTTCCACCATGTTCTACAATAATACTTAAAGCATATCGTGGACTCTTGTACGGACCAAACGCTACATATAAAGCGTGATCTCTTTCCTCGTAGGGTATTTCAAATGTTTTTAAATCCAATTCTCTGTCTCTCTCTGTAATTTTTTTGACTTGAGAAGTTCCAGTTTTTCCAGCAAATTGATATTTTTTATTTTCAATTCTTGAACGATATGAAGTTCCCATAACTTCATTGGTAGAACCAAACATTGCGTCTTGAACAATTTTGATATGATTAGAATTTTTAAATAAAGCTTTAAATTTATCATCAGGCTCATTTTTATTATCATCATTAGCAATTATTTTTGGATAAATTTTATAACCACCATTAGCTATTTGGGCAGTCATCAAACATAGTTGAATTGGTGTAGTTTGGATATAGCCTTGACCTATTCCCGTAATGATTGTTTCACCTAATAACCACCCTTTGCCTAAGGCATTTTTTTTCCACTGTGTATTCGGAATAAGTCCACTTTTTTCTATACCAAATAATTTACCAAAAACCTTATCTCCTAAACCAAATTTTTTTGCAGTTTCGCTTAATCTATCAACCCCAAGCTTTCTTGCTACTTCATAGAAATAAGTATCACAAGATTGTTTCATTGCATTTCTTAAACTAACAAATCCATGACCTTTTTTCTTCCAACAATGATAAGTTTGCCCATACATTTCTGTTTTTCCAGTGCATTTGACAGTAAAATTTGTGTTTATAATTTTATTTTCTAAAGCTGATAAAGCAACTATTGGCTTAATTGTTGAACCTGGCGAGTAGTTGCCTTGTAAAGTTTTATTTACTAATGGTTTTAAGGGATTATTTCTTATTAATTGCCAATCATCATTACTTATTCCAAATACAAACAAATTGGGATCAAAAGATGGTGAAGATTGCATTGCAATAATTGCACCAGTATAAATATCCATTACACAAATTGAACCAGCCTTATCTTTTAAAAGATCACCGGCTAATTTTTGAACTTTAGTATCTATAGTAAGTCTAATACTTTTACCTTTTTCCCCCTTTTGAAATTCCAATTGACTTATTCTTCTTCCATAAGCATTAACTTCATATCTCTCAATATCATTAGTGCCAATTAAAATGTCTTCATAAGATTTTTCTAAACCGACTTTGCCAACTTTGAGACCAGGCACAAAATTTTTCTTAATTGACTCCGTATTCTCAATATCTTTTTCATTAGCTTGACTTACGTATCCAAGTACATGTGTAAAGTTTTCTTTAAATGGATAGTTTCTCGAAATGGATATTACAGGTTTTACTCCATTTAAATCATATAAATGATTATTAATTTTTGAAAATTTAGTCCAACTTAAATTATCAGAAACTATTAGTGTTTCCCAAGGTTTAATTTCATTTTTCTTTTTTAAAACTTTATTGAACTCTTTATTGGAAAGCTCTAATAAATCTTTAAGCCTATATATCACATATCTAAAATCCTCAACCTGTTCAGGAATAATATGTAATTGATAAGCCTCAAAATTTCCCGCAATCGTATTACCAAAGTAATCATAAAATTCTCCTCTTACAGGAGCCAACTTCCATTCTCTAATTCTATTTTTATCTGAAAGAGTTAAATATTTTTTATTTTCCTTAACTTGTAAAAAAAATAATCTACTTACTAATCCAATCATTATAAAAAATTTCAAAGAACCTGTAATAAACATTCTTCTATTTATTGAATTAAGTTTTTTTACGTTATCACTAGAAGAATTAATCATTTAAGCCCTTAATGTAATATTTAAATATTGTGACGAAAATCATATAGAACGAAAAAGTAAAAAAAGTATTTATCAGATAACCAACCAATTCAAGATTATAAGTAAAAAACAACGTTAAAATCGAATAATTCATAGAATTTATTAAACTAATAATAAACAAGAAATAAAACCAATCTTTTATCGCATTTGGTCTTATAGTTATATTTCTTAAATAGCTCGTAGCAATACATATTAAAGTATAAGACAAACTACTTATACCTAATGGTAATCCTACTACTGTATCGTTAATTAAACCTGCAATAAAAACTAAAAAATAATCAAAGTGCTTAAAATCTTTTAAAGTAAAGAAAAAAATTAAAATGAAAGGAAAATTAAAAGAAAAGTACTTTAAATTTAAATAGTTAAAATCAAATTCATTCAGTACAGAAATAAACAATACTATTATAGGCAACCATGAATATAATTTATGTAAAGAATTTTTAGTCGATAAATTACTCATTAATTCTTCCTTTGTTTAAAACACATTTTTTATATTCTGATGTTCCTACAGCAAAACCTTTAATATTTAAGAAAGTTTTTCTACATTTATGACCGTATTCTAGATTTAATCTTAAAAAACCTAATTCTTTTTTATCTAAATCAAATTGACTTATAGTTTTTTTTTGAGATTGAATTTGATTTTCAAAGTTTAGAATTTCATTATTCAGCCTATTAACTTCTGATTTTAAATTTTCATTTTCATCTTTAAATTTAGAATTAGTCTCCTCAATAATTTGAATTTCGTCCTCTAAAATTTTTAATTTTGCACTCATAGGATTCTTTAAATTATCTTTTTCCTGACTATTTTTTTCATCTACTGATACAATTTCAGTTTCCGTTACAACTTCAGCAAATACATATTTTAACTGTGAAAAATCACTGTAAAATTCAACAATATAATTTTTACTCTTTTCATCCTCAGATATTTTTAATCTTCCAATCGGAATTCCACTTTTAAATATGGCTCCTGTTCCAGATGTATAGACAATGCTTTGCTCTGAGAAGTCATTAGTAAAACCTTTTTTTATATATTTTATTTGACCATATTCATCTCCTGCACCTGTGATTATTGCTTGAATATTTTGGGGGGCAATGGTGACTGGTACATTTGAGTTCAAATCGGATAATAGCAATACTCTTGATGTTTTATAATTAACTTCAATTACCCTACCGACTAAATATGATTGATCATAAATGTTTGTTCCAATTTTAATATTATCTTTACTACCCTTATTTATGATTATACTTTTTAAAAAAGGGCTATCATGATCTACAATTATTTTTGCAAGTATTTTGTCAGCACTTGATACATAATTATTTATTAGTTCTTTTAACTCCTTGTTCTCAAATTGGGTAATTTCACTTGAAATATTATTTGATCTTAATTGATTTAATTCATTTTTTTCTTTTTTATAAATTTTATAAAAAGTTGAATAATCAACAATATCTTTAACTGATTTTTTAATTAAATTTTCTGGGATAGATACCACAAATGAGGATCTATAAACGACCTCACTAATACCAATTTTTAAATATCTAATAATTTTAAAGTCTAGACTAGATAATAAGATAATTAAAACAGAAATAAGTACTAAGGTTAGTAATGAAAATTTTTGCTTTGTGCTCTTTTTTAAAAAAGCAGATCGAATTGCTATTATAAAATCATCTCTGCTAGATGCCATCTTTCTTAATATTCAGTCAACATCGTCGAAAATGTTTGCTCTTGATCTAAAGCTTTTCCTGTTCCAATCGCAACACACGACAAGGGATCATCTGCAATATGAACTGGTAAACCTGTTTCTTTAGAAAATCTTTTATCAATATTTTTAAGTAGTGCTCCGCCACCTGTTAAGGTTAATCCCATGTCTACAAGGTCTGCGGACAATTCAGGTGGTGTACTTTCTAAAGCATCTTTAATACCATTTACCATATCCCTCAAAATTCCATTTAAAGCTTCAGCAGTGTCCTCCTCTGTTATATTTACTTCTTTAGGAGTACCGGATCTTAAATCTCTACCCTTCACAGCATAAGTATTGTTATTAGATGGAATAGCAGTACCAATTTCTTTTTTAATTTTTTCAGCTGTGCTATCCCCAATCATCAAATTATATTCTTTTCTCATATAATTTATTAAAGCAGCATCCATCGCATCGCCTGCTACTCTTAAAGATTTAGAGTAGACTAAACCTCCCAACGACATTACAGCTATTTCGCTTGTTCCTCCTCCAATATCAACAACCATTGATCCGGTAGCCTCAGAAATTGGCAAACCTGCACCTATAGCTGCTGCTATTGGCTCCTCTATTAATTGGACTCTCCTAGCACCTGCAGCAAGAGCGCTATCTTGGATTGCTTTTCTTTCTACTGGTGTTGATCCTGTCGGTACACAAATCAGAATTCTAGGGTTTGCAAAATTACTTCCCTTATGAACTTTTTTAATGAAGTGTTTTATCATTTCTTCAGTCACTATAAAATCAGCTATAACACCATCTCTCAAAGGTCTAATAGCACTTATATTTCCTGGGGTTCTTCCAAGCATAGTCTTAGCCTCATCTCCTACAGCTAAAACTTGTTTTTTACCTGACTGATCTACAATAGCTACCACAGACGGTTCATTCAAAACAACCCCCTGTCCTTTAACAACCACCAATGTATTAGCAGTTCCCAAATCAATTGCCATATCTTGGCTCCAAAGTTTTTTTACACTATCAAATAAACCCATTAGACTCCTCCTTTAACTTTTTTTGGCTCAATATTTTTATAAAGAGATTTTTTTTCCCTTTTTATTAACATCTTATTCAAAGCGTTGAGATAAGCATTTGCAGATGCTACTAAAGTATCCGTATCTGCAGATTGCCCTACTGTAGTTCTGTCATTCTCTTCAATCTTAACACTTACAGTAGCCTGAGCATCAGTACCTTCCGTAACAGCATGAACCTGATAAAGAGACAACTTAACATTATGCGGATAAAGTTCTTTTATACATTTAAAAATTGCATCCACTGGTCCATCACCTATTTGTGTAGTTTTTTTTATATCACCATAAACATCTAAAGTCATTTCAGCTCTTTGGGGTTCTCCAGTGCCTGCAAAAACTTTTAATGACTTTAAATTAATTGCATTAATTTTATTATCAATTATTAAGCTATCATCTACTAGAGCAACAATATCTTCATCATATATATGTTTTTTTTTATCAGCTAAAATTTTAAATTTGCCAAATGCTGCTTGAACTACATCGTCAGTAACATCAGCATAACCTAGATCACTTAATTTATCTTTAAAAGCATGTCGCCCTGAATGTTTTCCCATTACTAAGGATGTTTTTTTTACACCAACGCTTTCAGGTGTCATTATCTCATATGTTTCTCTATTTTTTAGCATACCATCTTGATGAATTCCTGACTCATGAGCAAAAGCATTTTTTCCAACTATTGCTTTATTGAATTGAACAGGAAAACCAGTTGCGTTAGACACAATTTTTGAGGCTTTGCTAATTAATTCAGTTTTTATACCCGTTTCATAAGGAAGTAAATCATCTCTTGTTTTTATAGCCATTACAATTTCCTCTAGAGCTGCATTACCAGCTCTCTCACCTATTCCATTTATTGTACATTCAATTTGTCTAACTCCTGCTGATAATCCTGAAAGTGCGTTTGCTACTGCTAATCCTAAATCATTATGACAATGAGCGGAAATTATGGCTTTATCTATATTAGGAACATTATTTTTTATCGAAGAAATAGTTTTTGCAAATTCTTCCGGTATAGAATATCCGACTGTGTCAGGTATATTAATTGTTTTAGCTCCGCAATTAATTGCCAATTCAATTGTTTTATACATAAAGTCTAAATCTGTTCTTGTTCCATCTTCACAAGACCATTCAACATCGTCAGTAAATTTTCTTGCATAAGATACACTTTCTTTAATGGCTCCTAAAACTTGTTCATCTGTCATGTTAAGTTTATGTTTCATATGCACAGGACTAGTTGAAATGAAAGTATGAATTCTAAATCTTTTTGCAAATTTAAGAGATTCGTGACATGCATCAATATCCTTTTTAGTAGCTCTTGCTAATCCGCAAGGAATTGAATTCTTTACACTTTTGCTTATTGCGCTAACCGCTTCAAAATCACCTGGAGATGATATTGGAAAACCAGCCTCAATAATATCGATACCCATTTCATCAAAAACTCTAGAAATTTGAATTTTTTCCTCTACACTCATTGAAGCCCCTGGTGATTGCTCACCGTCTCTCATGGTTGTATCAAAAATGTATACTTTTTCTTTTTTTGACATAAAAAAATTTAATATGGAATATACAGCCTCTAGTGTAGATTGCAAAATAAATTAGGTATTTTTGCCCATTTTGAGAATATAATTTACTTCTTGTCGCTATCAACCAATTTCTTTTTACCAATCCATGGCATCATGGCCCTCAAACTAGCACCAACTTTTTCAACTGGATGCTCAGCTAGTTTTGCTCTTGTTGCAAGGAAATTCTTTTGACCATTCTTACATTCATCCATCCATTGTTTTGTAAATTTACCAGACTGAATATCATCTAAAACCTCTTTCATTCTTTTTTTAGTTTCATCTCTTTTTATAACTCTAGGCCCTGATTGATATTCACCATATTCTGCTGTGTTTGAAATAGAATAATTCATGTTTGCAATTCCTCCTTCGTAGATTAAATCTACAATCAACTTTACTTCATGGACAGTTTCAAAATATGCCATTTCTGGTTCATAACCAGCTTCTACTAAAGTTTCATAGCCATTTTTAATTAGCTCAACTAATCCACCACAAAGAACTGTTTGTTCACCAAATAAATCTGTTTCAACTTCGTCTTTAAAAGTTGTTTCAATAATTCCTGATCTACCACCACCTATTGCAGACGCATAAGACATGGCTAAATCTCTGGCTTTGCCAGATCCATTTTGATGAACTGCAAACAAACATGGTACTCCGCCCCCCTTCTCAAATTCACTTCGAACTAAATGACCAGGTCCTTTAGGCGCAACCATAAATACATCTAAGTCTTTTCTTGCTTTTATCAAATCATAATGAATATTTAAACCATGAGCAAAAGCTATTGAAGAACCTTCTTTAACTCTTTGCTCGATATGATTTTTATATATAGTAGCTTGCAATTCATCAGGTGTTAAAATCATAACCACATCAGCCCATTCTGCTGCATCTGACAAATTCATAACTTTTAAACCTTTTGACTCTGCTTTTGCTTTGCTTGAAGATCCGTCACGTAAAGCTACCACTACCTCTTTAACTCCACTGTCCTTTAGATTTAAGGCATGAGCATGACCTTGGCTCCCATAACCAAATATTGCGATTTTTTTATCTTTAATAAGATTTACATTAGTATCTTTCTCGTAAAACATTTTCATATTTTTTCTCCTAGTCTATTCATTTGAAAGTATCAGCACCTCTTGTCATTGCAATAGCACCCGTCCTTGAGGTACTAGTTAAACCAAAAGGTTTCAATTTTTTACTCATTTTATCAATATCTCTTCTCAAAGCGGTTACTTGAATAACAACTGATTGCTTTGTTTTATCCAATATTACAGGATTTAAACTTTTACATGCTTTTAAACATTTATCTATCTTTTTCTTTTTTCCTACGACTTTTAATAAAGCCATTTCCTTAAATATTACGTTTTTATCCTCTCTTTTAAAATCAGCAACTTTGTGGACTGGAACTAATTTTTTTAATTGCAATTTTATTTGATCTATTACTTGTGGTGTCCCTGTTGTAACAATTGTAATTCTAGAAATATTTTTTGTTGCATCAACCTCAGCAACTGCCAGAGACTCAATATTATAACCTCTACCAGAGAACAATCCAACAACTCTTGCAAGTACTCCAGCTTCATTATCGACCCATACAACAATGATATGAGTATCCAATTTTCCTTTTTTAGTTGGAATGCTGTATGCTGATTTAGGTTTTGCCATTAGACTAGGGCTTTCCCTTTTCCAGTAATTTTATTTTTTTTTTCATCAGTTGGTCCTAAAATCATCTGATTGTGGGGTTTTCCAGATGGTATCATTGGAAAACAATTTTCATTTGGATCAACCTGACAATCAAAAATTACTGGACCATCATGATCTATCATCTCCTTTATTTTTGCATCTAGCTCATTAGGATTATCAACTTTAATTCCTTTACAGCCATAAGCCTCAGCTAATTTAACGAAATCAGGAAGAGCCTCTGAGTAGCTTTCTGAATAATTCTTTTCATGAAGTAATTCTTGCCATTGTCTAACCATTCCCATGTACTGATTGTTCAAAACAAAGATCTTAATTGGTAAATTATATTGTACTGCAGTAGACATCTCTTGCATTGTCATTAAAACTGAGGCTTCACCAGCTATATCAATAACGAGTTTATCTGGATGAGCGATTTGAACTCCAACAGCAGCTGGAAGACCATATCCCATAGTTCCTAGTCCACCCGAAGTCATCCATCTATTTGGCTTATTAAATTTGTAATGTTGAGCGGCCCACATTTGATGTTGACCTACTTCTGTCGTAACAAAAGTATCTTGGTCTTTTGTTAATTCATATAATCTTTGAACCGCATGTTGGGGTTTTATAGTTTTTTCACTATTGACAAAGCCTAAAGAATTTTTTGTTCTCCATTTCTGTATTTGTTCCCACCATTTTGAAATGTTTTGTTTATTTGAGATTTTTAATCCATTTTGTTTTTTATTAATCTTTTTAACAATAGCATTTAAAACTTCATTGACATCTCCAACTATTGATAAATCTACTTTTATAATTTTATTAATTGATGATGGATCAATATCAATGTGAACTTTTTTTGACTTAGGTGAGAACTCATCAATTTTTCCTGTTATTCTATCGTCAAATCTAGCTCCGATGTTAATTAATAGATCGCAATCGTGCATTGCATTGTTTGCTTCATAAGTTCCATGCATACCTAACATTCCAATAAACTGATTATCATCTCCTGGGAATGCACCTAAACCTTGTAACGTTGAAGTAATAGGAAAACCAACTAATCTTACAAACTCTCTAAGCACTTCACTTGCTTCTGGTCCTGAGTTAATAACACCTCCGCCAGAATAAATTACTGGTTTTTTTGCTTTTAATATTAAATTCATTAATTCATCGATTTCGCTAGAAGAAAATTTATTTTTCTTCTTTCCATTTAATTTTTTATCTTTTTTTGGTTTAAAATAATTTGTTTTTGCGAATTGAATATCTTTTGGAATATCTACTAAAACTGGTCCTGGCCTCCCTGTAGTTGCAACCTTGAAAGCCATATGAAGAACTTTTGATAAATCTTTAATATCTTTTACTAACCAGTTATGTTTAGTACAAGGTCTTGTTATTCCTGTTGTATCACACTCCTGGAATGCATCTGTTCCAATTAAGTGTGTTGGTACTTGACCAGAAATACAAACAAGTGGAATTGAATCCATATAGGCATCAGTTAAAGCTGTGACTACATTTGTGGCACCAGGTCCTGATGTTACGAGAACTACACCCGGTTTACCTGAGGATCTTGCATAACCTTCAGCTGCATGCCCAGCTCCTTGTTCATGTCTAACCAAAATATGTTTTATTGAATTATGATTTTTTAACTCATCATAGATTGGCAATACAGCCCCACCAGGATATCCAAAGATAAACTTTACATCTTGATCCTCAAGACATTTAAATACTATTTCAGCACCTGTATATAATTTAGACATTTGTCCAATCTAGCTGAAGTTGTGCTGATTGGTCAAGACTAAGTAATAGATATCTAAAATATTTTTAAAAAATTATTAAGGTTGTTCGGATTAACCTTAATCCAATCTTGCATATTTCCTCTTCCCCAAGTGCTCTGTCTTTTGGCGTATTGTCTTGTCTTTATTGATATTTTTTCAATCAGATCCTCTAATTTAATTTTTTTATTGATATACTCTTTAGCTTCACTAATTCCAATAGCTTTATACACACTTCGACTTCTTGGAATTTTAAGTTTAATAAAATTTTTAACCTCTTGAACTGCATGATTTTTAATCATTTTTTGAGTTCTAAGATTAATTCTTTGTAATAGTTCATTTCTTGGAAAATCAATATATATTTTGAAAAAATCCTCTTTTTCATAAGTTGATTTGGTACCTTTAAACCATTCATAAATAGATTTTTTTGTATATTCCTTCACTTCATATGCTCTTATCACTCTATGAGTATCTGAATGATTAATTTTATTTTTTACCAAGGGATCTATTTTAATTAATCTTAAAAAAAAATTTTTTGGGCCAAGACTTTTATGCAAGTTTCTGATCTTTTTTCTAATTTTAAACGGAACATTTGGTATACTGACTAATCCCTCTGTCAAAGCTTTAAAATAAAGGCCTGTGCCACCAACAAGAATAGGAGTTTTTTTTCTTTTCTTAATATCTAAAATTTTTTTATTAACTAGTTTCAACCAATCACCGGTTGAAAAATTTTTTTTTACATTTTGAAATCCATATAAATGATGCTTAATTTTTTTACAATCTCTCTTAACTGGTCTTGCAGTTAAAATTCTTAGTTCTTTATAGACTTGCATACTGTCGGCATTAATTATTTCTCCATCAATTTTTATTGCTAAGTTAACTGCGAAAGAAGACTTTCCAGATGCGGTGGGCCCGTAAATTAAAACGATTTTGGATTTTAAATCCATATATTAGTTTAGTTTTATACCAATATATCTTCTTTGATTTTGACTGTTATAAATAACAAGCAATATAGTTTTTTCATTACTTTCTAAAACTTTACTAACTGCCTGGTTTAAGTCATTTATATTTCTAATCTTATTTTTTTGTGCCTCTAAAATTATACTATTGATTTCAACTGAATTTTTTAAGGGACTATCATTTTCAATTTTAGTAATCACTAAACCAGTGGTTTGATTGGGTAAATTCCTAGAATTTATATCTTCATTTGTAAGTTGTCTTACTGAAATCTTAAGTCCATTTACATTTGTTTCTACAATTTTAGTTTTCTTCTCTGGTGTTTTAAAATCTTCTGATGTTTCTAATCTACCAAGAATAATAGTTTTAACTATTTCTTTTTTATTTCTCCAAATTTTAACTTTCACTTTTTTTCCAACCTTAGTTCTAGCAACAATTATTGGAAGTTCTTTCATTTCTATAATTTTTTCACCATCAAATTCTAAAATAATATCTCCTGCTTTTACTCCGGCTTTATCTGAGGGACTATTAGCAGCAACACTTGCAACTAATGCGCCTCGAGGTTTGTCAAGTTTCTCCACTTCTGCAATCTCTTTTGTTACATCTTGAATTCTAACACCAAGCCATCCTCTTTTCGTTTCTCCAAATTTTATCAATTGATTAATTACAACTTTGGCACTATTTGATGGTATCGCAAATCCTATACCAATTGATCCACTTCTTCCTAAAATCGCAGTATTGATTCCAATCACATCTCCATCCATATCAAAAAGCGGTCCGCCTGAGTTACCTGAATTAATAGATGCGTCTGTTTGAATATAATCTTCATATCTTGAGAGTCCTATTGATCTATTTCTAGCTGAAATAATTCCTGAAGTAACGGTTCCACCTAAACCAAAAGGATTACCAATAGCAATAACCCAATCACCAATTCTAGCTTTGTCTGAATTTCCAAATTTTACGGGAATAAATTTTTCCTTAGTTTCTAATTGTAATACTGCTATATCTGACAAAGGATCAGCGCCTATAACTTTTGCTTTAAACTCCTTATCTCCATTAACCTTAATAATAATATCTTCTGCATCTTGGATTACATGATTGTTTGTAACTACAATACCTTTTTCATCGATTATAAATCCTGATCCTAGCGCAGAAGATTTTCTCTCTTGTGGTGTGCCAAATTCTTTAAACATATCCTCAAAAGGTGAGCCTGGAGGAAATTGAAACGGAAATGGGTTAGATCTCGTTGTGATTGTTGTGGTTGTTGAGATATTAACCACAGAAGGCATTAATCTTTCAGCTAAATCCGCAAATGATCCAGGAATATTTTGGGAATAAGAGTTTAAATTAGAAAAAATGGAAAAAAAAACAATTAATATATATATTCTAATTTTTTTCATATTAGTTTTTTACGAAATAAATTATTAAAAAACCTAAAATCGCAAAAATTAATCCACTAGATCTTAATTGACTTTTTTTAATAAGTTCTAACTTTTTTAGCATACTTTTCATTTTTGAAGGAAATATGGCATATAAAATGCCCTCTATAAACAAGAATAGACCAAATGCTATGATCAATTCTCTCATAATAATCTTACTCTGTTTTTGGCTTGATATTTCCAAAAAATTTAAAAAATTCACTATCTGGAGATAAAATTAACGAAGTTTCACCGCCAATTAAAGCTTTTTCATATGCTTGCATCGCACGGTAAAAAGCAAAAAACTCTGGGTCTTGTCCAAATGCGTTTGCAAAAATTTTATTTCTTTGTCCATCGCCCTCACCTTTCATTATAGCAGATTGTTTTTCAGCATCAGCTAAAATTACTGTTACTTCCTTGTCAGCTGTAGAAGTTATAGTAACTGCCATCTCAGCACCTTTAGCTCTAAATTCTTTTGCCTCTCGCTCCCTTTCAGTTTGCATCCTTCTAAAAATAGCATCACTATTTGCTTGGGGTAGATCAGCTCTTTTAATTCTAACATCAACAATTTTAATCCCAAAATTCTTAGCTTCATTATTCACTCCTTCTTGAATAAGAGCCATTTGTTTAGTTCTGTCCTCTGATAAAAGAGTTTGTAATTCTTGTTGACCTAGTACATTCCTAATTCTTGAATTAATAATCGTAGCTAATCTTGAACGTGCAACCCTTTCGTTTCCAACTGATATATAAAATTTAAGTGGATCTATTATTTGAAATCTTGCAAAAGCATCTACAATCAATCTTTTTTGATCAGATGCAATTACTTCCTCTGGTGGTGTATCTAAGTTTAAAATTCTTTTATCAAGAAACACAGCATTTTGAATAAATGGCAATTTGAAATTCAAACCTGGTTTTAATATTATTCTTTTTGGATCACCAAATTGCAAAACTATTGCTTGATTTACTTCTTTAACTATAAATATTGAAAAGAATGCTACTACTAACACAGCAACAACAGTTCCTAATATTATTTTTCCTAAATTCATTGTTAATTGGTCGCTTTCTTTTTTAATTCAGGTAAAGGTAAATAAGGTACAACACCTGATCCTGCATTTTTTTCTATTATTACTTTATCTATGTCTGCCAAAACTTTTTCCATTGTTTCTAAATACATTCTCTCTTGTGTAACTGATTTAGCTTTCTTATACTCATTATATATTGATAAAAATCTGCTAGCTTCACCTTCAGCTTTTGCAACAACTTCCTTTTTATAAGCTTCTGCTGCTTGCAGTATTTTAGCTGCTTCTCCTCGAGCTCTAGGTATTACATCATTAGCGTAAGCCTCAGCTTCGTTTTTAGATCTTTCCATATCTGCTCTAGCTGCTTGGACATCTCTGAACGCGTCAATAACTTGATCGGGTGGATCTGCTTTTTGAGTTTGTACTTGAGTTATTTGAATACCACTAGTGTATTCATCTAAAATCTTTTGGATTATTTCTTGAGTATCAGTCTCTATAATGGACCTACCCTCAGTCAAAATGGGTTGAATATCTGACCTTGCTATAACCTCTCTCATTGCAGTTTCTGCAGCAGCTTTAACTGTCCCTTCTGGATCTTGAATCTTGAATAAAAAATTTCCCGCGTCTTTAATAACCCAAAAAACTGAGAAATCGATGTTAACAATATTCTCATCACCGGTTAACATTAAACTCTCTTGAGGTACATCCGCAACACCACCTGATGATGAAAATCCACTGTCTCTTTCTGATCTAAAACCAATATCAATTCTATTTACTTTTGTTACTTTTGGAGTGAGGACACTTTCTACTGGAAATGGTATGTGATAATTTAATCCTGGCTGTGTAGTTTTAACAAATTTACCAAATCTTAAAACAACACCCTGTTCATCCGGTAAAACTCTATAAAGTCCACTAGCTAACCATACAAAACCTAGGATAATTAAAACCAAAATTGCCTGTTTACCTCCAGATGAGCTACCACCTGGTAGAAATTTTTTCAATTTTTCTTGGAACTCTCTAATAATTTTATCAACGTCTGGAGGAGTAGGTCCTCTTCCTGATCCGTTGCCACTTCCCCCTCCAGGGGGTGAGCCCCATGGACTTCCGCCTCTTTGTTGAAAATCGTCAGACATGATACCTATATAGTGTCTTATTTGTCAAAAACAAGTTAAGATGAAAATATGTCTGATAAAAAGCCTGAACTAAGTGCCGCAATAAAAAATAGACTGAAACCTAAGGTTTTTAAAAAAAATCCAATAATAGGAACCAAATTTACTATAGCAGTATCAAGTGCAAAAGGTGGTGTTGGAAAGTCTACTTTTGCCACTAATTTAGCGTTAGCATTAAATAAGATCGATTGCAAAGTTGGCTTACTTGATGCTGATATATACGGACCATCAGTACCAAAAATGTTTGGTATAGAGGAAAAGCCTAAAAGCGATGGACAAAAGTTAGAGCCAATAAACAAGTATAACATTCAATGTATGTCCATTGGCTTTTTAACTGATCAACAAACCCCGATGATTTGGCGTGGGCCAATGGTAACAAGCACAATTAAAACTTTTACTCAAAAAGTAAGTTGGAAGGATTTGGATTTTTTAATCGTAGACATGCCTCCAGGAACTGGTGACACACAACTTACTTTTTCACAAGAAATCAAAATGGATGGAGCAATTATAGTTTCTACACCTCAAGAAGTTGCGTTATTGGATGTAAAAAGAGGTATTAAAATGTTTGACAAATTGGGTGTAAAAATTTTAGGTCTAGTAGATAATATGAGTTTTTTTATTGGTGATGACAATAAAAAATATTATATTTTTGGTGAGGGTGGAGTACGTAAAACTGCAGAAGAGTTCCAAAAAAATTTCTTAGGGGAAATACCTATAAACCCTGATGTTGGAAAATCGGGTGATAATGGAAAACCAATAGTCGAGGAAAATCCTGATCACGAAATTTCGCAAATATTTATAAATTTTGCCAAAAAAATCAAATCAACTTATCTTTAAGATTAAAAGCCTCCATTAATTCATTCCATTCTCTTTTTGAAAGACCAGAATCCTCCATTAAAACTTTCTCACCCTTAATTAATTTTTGAATTACTGTCTTCCCTTTTGCAGAAACTTCTGTTCCACCTACTCTGTAATCCATAAATGCCTCAAAGGTAATTGGCACCCATTTTTTTACTGTATCCAACATTATATCTGCGTAAACCCTTATTTCATACTGAGCATGATGATCTGCTCTTAGACGTAAAAAATTCATCAGATTTAATAAATCAGTTTTCCAATACCATTGAGTGTAAGTGTTTAAAGTTAGATTCATTCTTGCAAGCTCTCTAGCTAAACCTTTTTTATTCTCATTAATTTTAGTTCCGTCATATCTTTCATTAAGCATAGTTTCATAATTCAAATAAGTTCTTTCTGCATCATTTTTTAAAAGCTCTAAAACTTCTTTAGCTTGATCGCCTTCAAGAATATCTCCTCTACCTTGTCTGTTATTAGTTGATTGTGCAGCAAGATTTTGATGGGTTGGTAAATAAAATTCTTTATCTAAGATAGAATATCTCGCAGAATATTCATTAACATTAGCTGTTCTATGTCTAATCCATTGACGAGCGATAAATATGGGTAATTTTACATGATATTTAATTTCACACATTTCAAATGGAGTGCTATGCCAATGACGCATCAGATATTTTATCAAGCCTTTATCTGTTGACACTTGTTTAGTTCCTTTTCCATAAGAAACTCTCGCTGACTGAACAATCGAAGTATCATCTCCCATATAGTCAATTACTCTAACAAAACCATGGTCTAAAGCAGGAACTGCTTCGTATAAAATTTTTTCTAATTCTGGAGCAGTGACTCTTTTAGTATTATTGCTTTGCGATTGTTGATTTTTAATCTCTTTTTGTTGTTCTATTGTTAATTTCATGATTGTTATTGAATCTAATAATTTTCCTTTTATATTAATATAGTTGGTTTTCCAACTATGACGATAAACGAATTTCGTAATAACCATTGCGGACGTGGGGGCAGTACCCACCACCTCCACCATTTACAACTTATGGGGGTGAACTAGATTCGACGGGTGACTAAAGGCTATTCTTTCGTTCGGAATTGTTCCACCGTAACGGGCTAATTTATAATTGCTAACGAAAGTTACGCACTTGCTGCTTAATTAACTTTGTTAATTAAGTAAACGGGGTTTGGGGCACCTGGCAACAGAACGCCCCTGTTAAAACAATATGTAAAAATCGATTATGCAAACATTAATTATCTTAGCACTTGTAATAGTTATTGCCTGGGTTCTCTTCAGGCCTTTCTCAAAAAGAGAGATTGATAGATATAATGATAAAAATTGGCCAGATATGAATTTATAAGTTAATTAAGATAATTCTTAATCATTTTTTTTTATAAATTTTCCTAAATTTGGTTTGAAATAGTTAGGACCTTTCATTACTTTACCAAATTCATTATAAATAGGCTTACCATCTTCTCCTAATTTACTCATATTGGAATTTTGAACTTCATCAAAACATTTATCTAAATCTATTCCAAAAGCATGACCTGCACCATATGTTACATATAATAAATCAGTTAAAGCATCAGCAACTTCTAATAAATCTTTATTATCCATAGCCTCCTTTAACTCACTTAATTCCTCTTGAATTAAGCTTATTCTTAACTGATTTATTTTTTCTGTACTTAATGAAGGTTTATTCTTTACCTCCTGACCGAAAGTTTTCATAAATTCACCAACTTTATTAAAATTTGTCATTTTGCTCCTATAAGTTAATCAAATTTTAATATATAATAAATTTATTACTATCAATGAAATTTAGAAAAGAATTCGACAGTATAGGATCTATTAATGTTCCTAATGATAAATATTGGGGCGCTTCAACACAAAGATCAAAAAAATATTTTGATATTGGTGAATTTTTAGTAAGACCAGTTTTGATAAAATCTATTGCCATAATCAAAAAAGCAGCTGCAAAAGTTCACTCAAAAGAAAAACAAATTCCACCTAATCTCTCACAAGCAATCATAAAAGCTTCTAATGAAGTAATTTCTGGTAAATTAGATAGACACTTTCCTTTAAAAGTATGGCAAACCGGATCAGGAACACAAACTAATATGAACGTAAATGAAGTAATAGCTAATAGAGCTATTGAAATTTTAGGTGGAAGAAAGGGTACAAAAAAGCCAGTGCACCCAAATGATCATGTAAATAAATCTCAATCTACAAATGATGTGTTTCCAACAGCTATGCATATTGCAATAGCGCTTGAAACAAGAAGTAAATTACTGCCATCATTGGAAATGCTTAACAAAGAGTTGAAAAAAAAGATTTCAAAATTTAAAAGTATAATTAAAGTTGGTAGAACGCATCTTCAAGACGCAACCCCATTGTCCCTGGGACAAGAGTTTTCCGGATATCAAGCACAACTTCAAGATTGTATTTTAAGAATTAAAAATGCTTTAAATGAAATATATTTTTTAGCGCAAGGTGGAACGGCGGTAGGAACAGGTATAAACAGTAGAAAAGGTTTTGATAAAAAAGTTATTCAAGAGATTAAAAAAATAACAAAAATACCCTTTAAACCAACTAAAAATAAGTTTGCAGCTCTAGCAGCTCATGATGAGATAGTTAATTTTTCTGGAACTTTAAATACAACAGCAGTTTGCTTAATGAAAATTGCTAATGATATAAGATTTTTAGGGTCTGGTCCTAGGGCCGGTTATGGTGAGCTCATCTTGCCCGCGAATGAACCTGGATCATCAATTATGCCAGGCAAAATAAATCCAACCCAATCAGAAGCAGTCACAATGGTTTGTGTAAAAGTTATTGGTAATCATAATGGAATTACTATGGCTGGTTCTCATGGGCATTTTGAATTAAATGTTTTTAAACCTCTAATTGCTCACAACATTTTACAATCTATAGATTTATTAGCTGATAGCTCCAAGAACTTTTCCCTATATTGTGTAAAAGGTTTAAAGGCAGATAAAGAAAAAATTAAATACTATTTAGATAAGTCTTTAATGTTAGTAACTGCTTTAGCTCCTAAAATTGGATACGATAATGCTGCTCTAATTGCAAAAAAAGCACTTAAAAATAAGACAACATTAAAAATTGAAGCTCTTAAATCTGGTTTAATTAATGAAAAAGAGTATGAAAAAATTGTGGTTCCAAAAAAAATGATCTACCCAAAATAGGCGTCAAAAAAATTATTAACAAAGTTTTTAAACAAAATTTTGTTAAGAGTCATATTTTTGGAATTAAATTTATTTATAAATTCATCACCTTTTGAACTTGATTTTTTATTTAACTTAACGTTATCAAAAATAATCTTACTTTTTATCAAATCATAAACAAAATCAAATTCTATTTCTTTGATATCTTTTCGATTATTTTTTTTTACTTGGAAAGAACTATAAAAATCGTTTTCATCTTGTACGATAATAACAATTTTTCCAATTAAATTTATACTATTTTTTCCATAATCAATTAGACCATCTCGAAGAGTTATATTTAAATCATCTTTCCATGCTATACTAGAATTAGTTAAATTAATACTACCTTGATTTATTTCAACGTTTAAAAGTAAATTATTTAATTCATCAAAATTAATTATTTTTTTTATATTTAATACTGAACTCAGATTTAAATTCAAATTATTTAATAATTCTGATCTTAACAAATCGAAAACTATAGAATCTTCAGAAAAAAAATTTTTAAAACTTATTCCCTCATAATTAAAATTAGAGGATAAATAAAAGGGTTTAAAATCAATAATTCCATTATAAAAATTTTTTTTACCACTAGATTCAAAACTTATTGAATTTTCTTTTTTTAAAAACGATAAAGATGTATCTTTATTAATAAACAAAATATCTAGAAGCCCTTTAGTAATTTTATCTTCATAGTCGATCTCATTTTCGATATTCAATCTAAGCTTTTTTGAACTAAATTCTGATAATATTTTCTTATTAAATTTATCATTTTTGATTATCAATTTAAATGGCACATTAAATATCTCGTTTTTTGATGAGTAAGTATTTGCTAATTTGTTAAAATCATAAAAAAACTCAGAATTATAAATTTTACTTATAAATAGAGTTTCATCTTCTTTATTTTTAAAAAAAATATTACTTTTTTTAAATATTATCTTATTTTCATTTGGTTCGGTTTTTAAAAAATTAGAAAAAAAATTTAAATCATCTTTATCGATTTCAAAATCTGTTTTTTCAAAAATTAAATTTTTTAGTTCCATATTATTAAACGAAAAAAGCCTATCTGAAGAAATAAATATTTTAAAATTTTTTACGTTTCCAATATTTTTATTGTTATGAAGAATCGATAAGTTTTTTGAGGAAAAATGAGGTTTCGGTAATAATCCATAAACTATTTTATTGTTAAATCTTATTTCAAAATTGTATTTATTTAATATTTGATTCTTAATATATTTCTTAACAACGATTTTATCGTAAAAAGATGGGAGTGTAAGATAAGCGGGTGTCAAAATTACAACTATACCTATAATTAAAAAAACTATATTATTCTTAGCAAGTAATATTTTTTTATAATTTGATTTAAAATATTTAAGACTATTAAAATAGCTTTCTAAAGTGTCATTAAATGATATGAAATGCTTTTTAAGCTTTTTAACAAATGAGTTATGTTTATACATAATATAACTCTTTCAACTTATAATTAAAAAAATTAAATGGTAAACTCTGAATATTTAAATAATTTAAATAAAGCGCAAAAAGAGGCCGTTCTTCACACTGAAGGACCTTTATTGATTGTAGCGGGAGCTGGTTCAGGTAAAACTAAAGTTCTTACCTCAAGAATTGCAAATATTATAAGAAAAAATAAGGCCTATCCAAATCAAATTCTAGCTGTAACATTCACAAATAAAGCTGCAAAAGAAATGCAGCTAAGAGTTAGTAAAACTCTAGGATCAGCTGCTATTGGATTACCGTGGCTAGGAACATTTCACTCTATATGTGCAAAATTATTGAGAAAGCATGCATCAGCCGCTAGTCTTACCTCTAACTTTACAATAACTGATACCGACGATCAATTAAGATTAATCAAAAATATTTGCAAAGCTGAAAACGTTGACGTGAAACAATTATCTCCAAGATATATTTTAGCAATAATAGATAGATGGAAAAACAAAGGGTTTTATCCTGGAGAAGTTATAATCAATCAGAGGGATATTTACGAAAAAACGATCTTACCAATTTACAAAATTTATCAGAAGAAACTTCTAGAATTGAATTCATGTGATTTTGGAGATTTAATTTTGCATTCTGTTAAGATTTTGGAAAGAAATACGAGTATTCGAGAAACTTACTCAAGGAACTTTAAATACATAATGGTAGATGAATATCAAGATACTAATTTGATACAAAGTAAATGGTTAAATTTGCTTACTAATGAAAAAAAAAATATTTGTTGTGTAGGAGATGACGACCAGTCTATTTATAGTTGGAGAGGTGCAGAAATTAAAAACTTTTTAGAATTTGATAAAACTTATCAAAATACAAAGATTATTAAGTTGGAGCAAAACTATAGATCTAGTCAAAATATTTTATCAGTAGCTTCTAATTTAATATCCAATAATCAAAACAGAGTAGGTAAAACTCTAAAAGCAACAAAAGATGATGGGGATCTAGTTCAACTAAATTGTTTTAAGAACGTAAAAGATGAAGCCATAGGAATATCAGATGAAATTGAAAAGATAAAAAAAAATTATTCACTAAATAATATTACAATACTAGTTAGAGCGATTTTTCAAACAAGAGAATTTGAGGAAAGATTTTTAAAAATTGGTCTTCCATATAGAATTGTGGGAGGTACAAAATTCTATGAAAGAGCTGAAATAAAAGACTGTATTGCTTATTTAAGACTCATATATCAAGCTAAAGATGATTTGGCTTTTGAAAGAATTGTAAATAATCCGAAGAGGTCAATAGGAGAAAGCACATTAAAATCAATTCATGAGTATTCTAGCAAAAACTCGACCAATCTAGAGTTATCATCTAAAAAAATGATAGAAGAAAATTTAATAAAACCGAAAGCCAAAATTGGATTAAATATTTTTCTAAATTTAATTATTAAATGGAGAAATGACCTTAATATTAAAAAAATTAATCACGTGAAACTATTACAATTAGTACTGGATGAGTCTGGGTATTCTCAAATGTTAAAAAATAAAAAAGATTTTGATAACGAAAATAGACTTGAAAATATAAAAGAACTTTTAAATGCAATGAAAGAGTTTGATAACTTAGAAAGTTTTTTAGAACACGTATCACTAGCCACATCTGTAGATCAAGAATGGGATGGTGAAAAAATTAATATGATGACAATGCATGCATCTAAAGGTTTAGAGTTTGAAATAGTTTTCCTACCAGGATGGGAGGAAGGGATATTTCCACACCAAAAATCAATTGAAGAAAAAGGTCAGAACGGTTTAGAAGAAGAGAGAAGGCTAGCATATGTTGGTATTACTAGAGCAAAAAAAAGAGCAATACTATCTTTTTCAATGAGTAGATTTTACCAAGGTGATTGGATTGAAAGTATGGCATCAAGATTTATTGATGAACTTCCTGAAAAGTATTTAGAAAAAAATTCATTTTTCGAAGATACCAAAGATACACTTGATGATTTTGACTTTAATCAAGACTTAGATACTGATGATAACATACGAAGCCCTGGATGGATTAGATACCAAAAAAGAATTAAATGATTAAAAATAAGATTAAAGAATTAAAAAAGAAATTTATTTATTATGGAATTGATGGATATGTAATACCCAAAAATGACGAATTTTTTTCAGAATATTCTCAAATAGATAGATTAAAGATAATTTCTAATTTTTCTGGTTCAGCAGGTCTTGCTATTATCTTAAAAAATGAGAACTATTTATTCGTGGATGGCAGATATACAATTCAAGCAAAAATAGAATCAGGTAAGATATTTAAAATAATTAGTTATGAAAAAATAATTAATTGTAAGTTATTTAAAAATCTTACTCTAGGATTTGATCCAAATCTTTTTACTGCAAATCAGATAAAAAAATTTTTTCTAAAACATAATAAAACTAAGCAAATTAAAAAAAATTTAATAGATGGCAATTACATTGATTCTTCTTATCAATCCAAACCTTTTTTTTCACTACAAAAAAACATTGTAGGTGAGTGTCATAAGAAAAAAATAAATAGATTAGTGGAATATATAAGAAAAAATAATTCAGACTATATATTTGTAACTGCCCCTGAAAATGTTGCTTGGTTAATGAACATAAGAGGACATGATAGCCCTCATAGTCCATTACCAAACTGTCGTATTTTTGTAAAAAAAAATAAAAAAATTTTTATAATTGCAAAAAAAAGAAAATTGACACGATTAATCAAAGAAAAAAAAATTAACAAAAACCAAATTATTGAACCAGAGAATTTTGATTTTTTTATAAAAAATATCGACAAAGGGAAAATTATTATTGATGAAAAAACATGTTCACTATCATTTCAAAATAAATTAGAAAAAAAACTAATAATATCTAAAAAAAAAGATCCTATTTACCTCCTTAAATCTATAAAGAATAAAGTTGAGATTCAAAATATGATTGAAAGTCATATTTTAGATGGAGTAGCTGTAACTAAATTTTTGTATTGGATTAAAAGAATCAATAAAAAAAAAATATCTGAGTTTGATGCTCAAAAAAAATTAGAGAAATTTAGAAAAAAGAATAAAAAGTATTTATACCCAAGCTTTAATACTATTGCAGGAGCTGGACCCAACGCTGCTATTATTCATTATAAGGCAAAAAAAGAAACTTCAAAAATTATAAACAAAAATGATATATTTTTATGTGACTCAGGTGCACAATATAAATATGGAACAACTGATGTTACAAGAACAATTTGTTTTTCAAGACCTAAAAAAAGAGTTAAAGATATTTTTACAAGAGTTTTGAAAGGGCATATTGCAGTTGTGAATGCTAATATTAAAAAGAATTTTAATGGATCGCTAATTGACATTCTAGCTAGAAGAAATTTAAAGTTAAAAAATCTGAATTATAATCATGGAACCGGCCATGGTGTTGGTTTTTTTTTAAATGTGCACGAAGGACCTCAATCAATTTCTAAATTTAATAAAATAAAATTAGTTGAAGGAATGATAATAAGTAACGAGCCTGGGTATTATGAAAAAGGTAATTTTGGTATAAGGATTGAGAATTTAATTTATATAAAAAAGTATAAAAAAAAACTTTTCTTTGAAAATTTAACTTTTGTTCCCTTAGAAAAAGAGTTAATAGATTTCAATCAACTTACTATAAAAGAAAAGAATTATTTATTTTTTTATCATCTAAATACATATTTAAAAATTTCGAAGTATTTAAATAATAGTGAGAAAAAATGGTTAGCTTCTTTTATTTAACATATTTTGCAATTCATTTTGATTTAAAATTTTAACGTTAAATTCTTTCGCGGCATCAACTTTTCTTTTTGTTGGTTTGTCTCCAATAATAAGGTAATCTAATTTATTCGATACATTGCTTATTATTGAACCAGAATTTTTTTCAATTAATGACTTCGCCTCTGCTCTGCTCATACCATTAAGTTTACCTGTTAACATGAAGGTTTTATTTTTTAATAGTCCATTATCTCTACTCTTTGTAACATTTTTAATTGAAAGTATTTTGATTAAATCATCTAAAACTTTTACATTAATCTTATTTGAAAAAAAATTTTTTAAAGATTTAATTTGTGTTTCACCGATACCATCGATATTCAATAATTCCGTAAAGTCATCTAATTTTGACAATGCAAAAAAGTTTTGTGGTGATTTTAAGTGTTTAGATAAAAGTTTTGCATTTTCAAAACCTATATGTCTTATACCAAGAGCATAAATAAATCTCTCAAAAGAGATATTTTTACTATTATCTATTGAATATTTAATATTGGAAACTGATTGTCTTCCCCACCCCTCTAATTTTTTTATTTTTTCAAAATCTAAATAAAAAATATCTTGAGGTAATTTTATTAAATTAAGTTTCCAAAAATTTTCAACAATTTTTTTTCCAAAACCATCAATATTGAATGCATCCTTAGAAACAAAATGTTTGATCTTTTCAATAGCAATTTTTTTACATTCATAACCCTCACTTGAACATCTTCTTACGGCATCTTTTTTTTTTGTAACATAATTAAATTCTTTAATAGTTTTCGAACCACAGGATGGACATTTAGTTGGGAACAAAAATTTTTTAGATTTAATATTTCTTTTTTTAAAATCTACAGATATAATGTGTGGTATAACATCGCCTGCCCTTTCAACCAAAACAGTATCTCCAATTCTTATATCTTTTCTATTTATCTCATCTTCATTATGTAAAGTTGCGTTAGAGACAACTACTCCTCCTATATTGATAGGTTTTATTTTCGCCACAGGTGTAAGCGCACCAGTTCTTCCAATTTGAATATCAATATCTAAAATTTTTGAAATGCCATTATTAGCTGAAAATTTATGTGCTATTGCCCACCTTGGAGCATTAGCAACATAACCTAATCTTTTTTGTAATTTAAAATCATTAATCTTATAAACAATTCCATCAATATCAAAATCAATATCATTTCTAATTTTTTCAATACTGTGATAATTATCCATTAAATTTTTGACCCCTATAATTGTCTTATTAAGAGGGTTAATTTTAAAACCCCAATCTCTCAATTTTTCAAGAAAACTTTTTTGAGTGTTTACTTTTAAGCCTTTTTCAAAACCAAAAGTATATGCAATAAACTTTAGCGGAATTTTTTTTGTGTCATCTGGATTTTTTTGCCTTAATGAACCAGATGCAGCATTTCTTGGATTCGCAAACTTATTTTCTAATTTTTTAAAATCACTGTTTTGAATAAAAACTTCACCTCTAATATCTATTTCATGAGGGAAATCTTTTGAGTTTATCTGGTGCGGTATATCTGTAATCGTTTTTAAGTTTTCAGTTATATCCTCACCCTCACTGCCATCTCCCCTTGATAAACCTCTCTCAAATTTACAATTCTTATAAATTAAAGATGCTGAGATACCATCAATTTTAGGCTCTGCACTATACTCAATCCTAAAATCTTTAGTTTCATCAATATAATTTATTATTCTTTTTTCAAAATTTAACAAATCTTCCTCGCTGAATGCATTAGAAAGTGAGAGCATTGGGACTTTATGAAATACTTTTTTGAAATTCTTAGATGGTTTTGATCCTAGGATTTTTGATGGAGAATCTTTACTCTTAAGATATTTATATTTTTTCTCCAAATCTAAAATTTCTATTTTTAATTGATCAAAATCTGCATCACTTATTTTTGGATTATTTTTATTAAAATACAGTAAATTATGATGTTTGAATTCTTTAATTTTTTTTTTATAAAGATCTTTAATTTTTTCTTTTTTCATTGTTTGTTAAAAGAAAGATTTAATTCTATCTAATAAATTTTTCTTTTTTTTGTCTTTCCTATCTTTTTTTCTCAAAGTGACGTAATCCTTATCAAAAATTTTATATGACTGTTTATACCATTCACCAGACTGATAATTATAACCTAATGTAGTCGCATATTTCTTTGCTTCATTTTCAAGACCTATAATATAATATATCTCAACTAAGCGATGTAATGCTTCCTCAACATAAATTGTGGTTTCATATTTTGTAATTACATGTTTAAGTCTATTAATTGCTGCAATCCATTTTTCTTTTTTAATATAATGTCTTGCAATATACATTTCTTTTGCAGCCAACATATCTTCTATAAGTTCTAACTTATATTTTCCATCTAAAGCAAAATCTGACTTAGGATATTCTCTTATCACTAAATTAAAATATTTTTTTGCATTTTTAAGAGGTCTTAGGTCTTTTTTTTCGTCCACAATACTATCGTAGTAATTCATTGCTATAAGATAATAAGCATAATCTAGATTTTTAGATTTTGGATAAAGTTTTATAAATCTCTTTAACTCATTCACTGAATCTCCATAATAAGCTTGTGTCCAATAAGCATATGCTGCCATTAAAGATGATTTTGGAGCCCACTCAGATTGCGGGTAAAGAAGTTCTGCTTCATTAAATTTTTTAGTAGCATACAAAACATCACCTTTTTCTAAAGCTAAAACGCCTTCTTTATAAGCATCAATCATTTGCTCTTCGAGGCTGTCGCCTCTTATTTCTGTAACGATATCATTCTTATTCTGAGAGCACGAAATTAAAAAAAGTAACAAAGTTATAAAAAAAAATTTTTTCATTATTATGAAAATTATTTATCAGTTTTTTTATTAAAACTAAACTATTATGCTATTGATCTAAGATAACTTCTGTTTAATATTGTTTTTGGAATAGTTTTACCCTTAAGTTCTATTAAAGAATAATTGGCAATATTGCTAAAAACTTTTCTTAATAACTGGTTAGTTAACATATGTCCCCCTTGTTGGCACATTATGCTTCCTAAGATTCTATAACCAGAAAGATATAAATCTCCAATACAATCTAAAATTTTATGATTTACAAATTCTTTTTTATTTCTTAATTTTTCAGAATTTAAAATTTTATCACCTCTTACTACAATTGCATTATCTAAGGATCCTCCAAGAGCTAAATTTGATGATCTTAATTTTTCAATGTCTTCGTATAAACAAAATGTTCTAGAGTTATAAACATCAATTAGATCAGATTTATATAAATCAATACAATTTCTTTGTTTTCCTATTAAAGGGTTATCAAATTTTATCTCAAAATCGATATCTAAACTTAGTTTACTTGGTTTAATACTAATGTTTTTTTCCCCATCAGAATAATCAACAAACTTTTCAATTTTTATAATCTTTATTGGTGAGTCACTTACATCAAATCCTTTTTTTAATATTTCTTTAACAAATATTTCTGCTGAACCATCAAGTATTGGTACTTCCTGATTATCAATTTCCACAACTAAATTATCTATTCCAAGTCCATATAATGCTCCCATTAGATGTTCTATAGTTGAAACAGAGACACCAAACTCATTTGTTATAGTTGTACAAAACGATGCATTGGTTACATTAAAAACATCCGGTAAGATCAAATTATTTCTTTTGATATCGATCCTCTTAAAAACTATTCCTGAATTTGGAGAACTTGGCTTAAGGGTCATCGAAACTTTCTTACCACTATGTAGACCAACGCCTTTGAATTCTATAGGCATTTTGATTGTTTTTTGATTTAATACTGACATCGAAGAAGCTTTTAATATGTTAATAGTTATTATTAAAAACAACAAATGTTACGGTAAAATACAAATTAGCTAAAGAAATTGAAAAATTTTTCGAAAAAACCTTTATTTTTGGCAGTTTTATTTACTAATACTACTTCATTAGTATTATAACCTGCAACAACTTTGCATGCTGTTTGAAAAATATTTGAGTTATTTTCATCATAAAATTTTTCCACATATTTTAAACTTAACCATTGATTAATTAAAATTTGATATTTTTTTAGTATTTTCTCTATTTCAAATGAAATTTCATTTGATAAACAAATAAATTTTATACTTAGTGAAAAGCTTTCACACTCTAAATTTTTAGGTAATTTAGAATAATTATTATTATTAATATTATAATTTTCAATAAACATATGAATAATTTTTTTATCATCTAGAGATTTTTGAAATTGATCTTTTGCATCACTTAAAGGATAATATAAACTTTTTAAATTAATTT
>CACJOA010000010.1 GCA_902594915.1 uncultured Pelagibacteraceae bacterium
CCTGAATTTACAAGTCAAAAATATCTAAAAGGAATGGATATGTACGTAAATGAAGAAGGGAAAATAGTAAGCGTTGAGGAAGATAGGAGAATTCATAGAGTGTTGTGGTTAAGGACTTTGGAAATTGCATTCTTTGTAACAGTCTTTTGTTTTTTAATGGCTTATCCGATAGCCCATTTACTAGCAACTTTACCTATGAAGTATAGTAACTTATTAATGATCTGCGTACTGCTCCCGTTTTGGACTTCATTACTTGTAAGAACTGCTAGCTGGATGATTTTGTTGCAACAACAAGGTATCGTAAATGATTTCTTTGTTGGAATAGGATTAGTAGCTGACGATAATAGGCCTGAGATGATGTACAACAAGACAGGAAGTTATGTTGCAATGACACAAATCTTGCTACCATTCATGGTGCTGCCATTATACAGTGTAATGAAAACTATTTCACCAAGCTTAATGAGAGCTGGAAAATCATTAGGTGGAACACCATTTATAGCATTTTGGAAGGTTTACTTCCCACTAACAATCCCTGGAATAGGCGCAGGTTGCTTACTAGTATTCATTTTAGCGATTGGTTATTACATTACACCAGCTTTAGTTGGTGGTGCATCTGGAACTTTAATTAGTAACCAGATTGCCTTTCACATGAAAAGCACCCTAGACTGGAGTTTTGCATCTGCAATGGGATTAATGTTGTTAAGTGGAGTGTTGGTGATTTATTGGCTTTATAACAAAATAGTAGGAATAGATAATATCAAATTAGGATAATTAGGATGGCATTACCAAAATATACAGAACCACATTATAGAATTTGGCATTATATCTATTTAACAATTTGTGGCGCAGTTTTCTTTTTTCTTATTGCACCTTTATTTGTAATCTTTCCATTATCATTTAACGCGGAGGAATTTTTAAGTTTCTCTGATGGGATGAAAAGCCTTGACCCTGATGCATTTTCTTTAAGATGGTATAAAGATATGATCTATGGGACTAAAAATCCTTGGGGATTAGCTGCTAAGAATAGTTTTATTATCGCAATTTTTGCAACAATAGGATCAGTAATACTTGGAACAGTTGCTGCACTAGGGTTAAGTAGCAGGCACATGCCTTACAAAGGTTTGATAATGGCGGTTTTAATTTCTCCAATGATTGTACCTTTAATAATTTCAGGTGTTGCAATATTTTTCTTTATGGCAAAGGCTGGTTTGGCAGCAACCCATACAGGTATTGTACTTGCCCATATAATTTTAGGAACACCATTTGTTGTTATCACGGTTACCGCTACACTCTCAGGATTTGATCACAGTGTAACTAGAGCCGCTGCAAGTTTAGGTAGTGATCCAGTAAATACTTTTATGAAAATTACGTTGCCACTAATTTTACCTGGTGTTATTTCAGGTGGATTATTTGCTTTTGTTACTTCATTTGACGAAGTTGTTGTTGTTTTATTTTTAGCAGGATTAGAAAATACAACTATTCCTATTCAAATGTGGACAGGTTTAAGAGAACAATTAAGCCCAACAATTCTAGCTGTCGCGACTTGTTTAATTATACTATCAACATTAATATTAGTAACCGCTGAGCTTTTGAGAAGACGATCAGAGAGGCTCAGAGGAATTAATCGATAGTAAAAAAATCAGATGAAAATTAAGAATGTAGTAGTTATTGGATCAGGTACAATGGGCAGCGGTATAGCTGCTCATCTATGTAATGCCAATATCCCTGTCACTCTTTTAGATTTAAAAACTGAAATAAGTCAAAAAGCAAGAGAACGAATTCACAAATCGAGACCACCTTTATTAATTGATAAAACAAAAATTGATAATATTAAAGTTGGAAATATATCTGATGATTTTGATGTAGTTAAAAATGCTGATTGGATTGTTGAGGCAGTGGTTGAGAGAATTGATATAAAACATCAAATTTATGATAAAATTTTTAAAAGTAGAAAAGATGGTGCGATAGTTTCTTCAAACACTTCTTCAATTCCAATCAAAGTTTTATCTCAAAATTTAAATAAAGATCAAAAAAAAGATTTTTGTATCACTCATTTTTTTAATCCTGTTAGATACATGGGTCTTCTAGAAATAGTTAAAAATCAAGATAATGATTTAAATAAAATAAATCAATTAAAAGAATTTTGTGAAGTTGAGTTAGGTAAAGGAGCAATTGTTTGTAATGATACCCCGGGTTTTTTAGGAAATAGGGTAGGTGTTTATGCAATGCAAATTGCAATGACTGAAGCATTTAAGATGAAACTTTCTGTTGAGGAAGCAGATGCAATCTTTGGAAGACCTATGGGTATACCTAAAACAGGTGTTTTTGGATTATATGATTTGATTGGAATAGATTTAATGGCAGATGTTTTAAAAAGTTTTATCAAAGAACTTCCAAAATCTGATGAGTTCCATGAAGTTGCCAAAGAAATTCCTTTAGTAAAAAAATTGATTGAAACTGGATATACGGGAAGAAAAGGCAAAGGCGGTTTCTATAGAATGAAGAAGACTGATAGTGGAAAAATTATGGAAGCTATTAATCTTGAAACAGGAGAGTATTCAACAAGTCAAAAAATAGATGTTAAGTCTGATAAAGTAGATTTAAAGGCTCTAATTAATAGAAATGATAAGTATGGAGACTATGCTTGGTCAGTACTATCCAAGATAATAAAATATGCTTCATCACTAGTTCCTGGGATTACCAAAGAATTTAATGACATAGACGAAGCTATGAGACTTGGATTTAATTGGTCGAAAGGACCTTTTGAGATGTTAGAAGAAATTGGTGTTAAAAATTTCTTCGATAAAGTTGATGAATATAAAGGCAATAACTTTTTAGAAAATTTGTCGAATTCTAAAGATGAAAATTTTTATGGTGAAAGGCAAAAATATACATCAATTGAAACTTTAGGTAAGATCAAGAAAACTGCCTCAAGTGTTGATGGCAATAGTTCAGCTGCAATTTATAGATTTAATGATTTTAATATTGTTGAATTTACGACTAAAGCTAATGCGCTCGATTATGACTCAATGGATGCACTCAAAAAAGCAACTGATAAACCATTAATAATAATTAATGAAAGTATGCAATTTTCTGCTGGTGTTAACCTGACTTATACAATGGAATTTGCAAATAAAAATGATTTCAAATCGATAGAAAAATTTATTAAATATTTTCAAGAAACTTGCAAACATCTAAAGTATTCTAAATATCCAGTTATATCTGCTCCATCAGGTTTAACTTTAGGTGGAGGTTTTGAAGTTTTAGTACAAAGTAATTTTGTAGCCTCACACACAAATATTGTAATAGGATTAGTAGAGACTATTGTTGGATTAATTCCAGCTGGAGGTGGATGTAAAGAAATGCTGGCTAGATGGTTGAATACTGAAGAGGCTAAGAAAGATCCAAAATATGCACCTTTAAAAGTATTTGATATAATTGGTTATGGTAGAACAGCTACGTCTCCAGTTGAGGCAGAACCTTTGAAATACTTATTACCTGAAAATAAAAGAATTATGAATAGAAATAGTTTGCTTGAAGTATCGAAAAAAATTTTAAATGAAAACAAGGACTTTAAAGCACCGAATGAGCTTACATTTAATTTACCTGGTAAAGCAGTTATTGATGATATGAACAAAATTTTAGAAAAACTTTATAATGATAAAGTTATATTAGATCATGGTTTGACTGTAGCAAAAGAATTAGCTTATGTATTAAGTGGTGGTGAAACTACCAAAGATAAAACGCTTACAGAGGATGATTTGTTTAAATTGGAACTTGATGCTTTTATGAGATTAATTGAAACCAAACAAACTCAAGATAGAATCAAACATACTCTTGCTACTGGTAAACCTTTGGTTAATTAAATAATCTAAGAGTATTAATAAAGTCAGGCCTTAAAACATATTCAGATTTATTAAAGTGTTTAATTTTTTTTAAAGCTTCTAAGCCAAATATTACTTTTCCAATGGGCGTGTATTCTCCTTCATACAAAGGTTCATCCTGAAGAATTATAAAAAATTGGCTGTCTTCAGAATCATATTTTAAAGATCGAGCTAAACCTACGCTTCCTTTGGTGTAATTAAAATCTTTATCAACTTCAGATTTGATTGTACCTAAACCAGATTTTCCAGTTCCAATTCTTCCATAATCAATGCTTCCTTTTTTTCCAAATTCTACATCACCAGCTTGTACAAGTTTATCTTTAATGACCCTATGAAATGCTACATCATCATAGGCATTAGATTTAATTAATGTTTTAAATCTTTCTACCGCATTAGGTGATATATCTGGATATAATTCTATAATTACATTTCCACACTCAACATTTAGAATTGCTATATTATTTGGATTTTCAAAATTAATTTTATTTGGGTCATAATTCTTAACAAATAAACATTTATTTTTTAGCAAAACAAAAGAGGTAATTGAAAATAAACCTAAAATTACAACAAATATAAATATTATTTTTTCAGATTTTGATGCTTTTATCTTTTCAATCATAAAATAAAATTTTCATCAATTTTTAGAAGTCCTTTTTTAATGAATTCAATCTTTTTTTGAAGAATAGGATCAACCGTTTCAGGTAAATTTCCATATATTAAATGAGAAAATACTTCAGCCATATCCTCAGATGCGGTAGATTGTGAGTATTCAGTAATAAAACCAGCTGTTTTAGAATATGTTTCTAATCCTATTTTTTTGGTACACGTCGAACATTCTGCATAATTGAACTCTTTAGGATTAAAACTAGACCAAATTTGTTGGTTAAATATATCTCTAAAACTATCATTTATTATGTGGAACACTTCGTGGTGTAACACTCTTTCAAAATATTTATCGTTAAATTTTATATCTATAATTAAAGTTTTCATTATATTATCAGGTATACCAGCAGTATTTATACCTGAGATTGATAAGTCTTCACACATAACAATATATTTTAAATTTATTTTTTTTAAAAAGTTCTGAGAATATCTATTAAGATTTTTTTCAATAATCTTATATTTCTTATCCAGGTCTTGCTTTGATGATTTAAAACAATTGATATTATTATCAATACCTATTGTAAATGCTTGTTTAGCATTCAAGTATCTTAATTTGTTTTCAGTTTTAAGATTATAAATCTCCAGGTTTGGAATTTTTATTAATTCGTAAATTGTATCTGCTTGGGTTGGAGAAATTAAAAATAAATACAATAAAATGAGCTTTAATAATTTCATAATTAGTATTATTGAAGATATTCCAATTTGTTAGAATGTGATAGAGTTTTTGTGATGAAAAAAAAAAGAAGTAAAGAACCCATTCAACCAGTAAGTGGTACCAAGGTTCCAAGATTTGCTGGCCCATCAACTTTTGCTAGACTACCAGAATTAAGAGACGTTGAGCACTGTGATGTTGCAATTGTAGGGATACCATTTGATGCAGGCACGAGTTACAGACCTGGAGCAAGATTTGGTCCACAAAGTATTAGACAAGCTTCAAGACATTTAAGAACAAATTATCATCCAAATTATGATGTAGAGCCCTTTAAAGTTCAACAAGTTGCCGATGCGGGTGATATTACCTGCAATCCATTTAATATAGATGAAGCAATAAAGCAAATTGAGGAGGGAGCCTTGGATCTTCTTAAAAAAACTGGTGGTATAATTAGTTTAGGTGGAGATCATACAATTGCGTTTCCTTTATTAAAAGCAGTAAATAAAATTAATAATGGCCCTGTTGCTTTAGTACATTTTGATGCACATCTTGATACTTGGGATACTTATTTCGGTGCACCTTATACACATGGAACACCTTTTAGAAGAGCCCGTGAAGAAAATTTATTCATGGATGATGCTTCAATGCATGTTGGTATCAGAGGTCCATTGTATAGCAGAGAAGATCTTAAAAATGATGAAAGTTTTGGATTTAAGATAATTCATTGTGATGAGTTTCAAATTAAAGGTACTGATAAAATTGCTGAAAGAATAAAAAAAAGAGTAGGAGATAATCCATTATATTTATCAATTGATATTGATGTTTTAGACCCTGCTTTTGCACCTGGTACTGGTACACCAGAAATAGCCGGTATGACTACTAGAGAAATGGTTAATGTAATTAGAGGCTTGTCTGGTATGAATTTAATTTCTGCAGATGTTGTTGAGGTATCACCTGCTTATGATCATGCTGAGGTAACATCACTTGCAGCTGCTACTATAGTTTATGAATTAACAAATCTATTTGCAAAAAAGTAAAGAAAGGTTAGGAATCTCCAATGGAAAATAAAAAAAATTTTTATATTAATGGCAAATGGGTAACACCAAAAAGTAAAGAAGAAATTAAAGTAATTGATCCTGCAACTGAAGAAAATTGTGCTGTCATAACATTGGGTAATAAAGATGATGTAAATGATGCTGTGAATGCTGCCAAAAAAGCTTACAGTTCTTGGGCGTTTTCATCAAAAGAGGAGAGAATAAAATTATTAGAAAAACTTTACGAAAATTATAAGAAAAGATGGGCTGACATTGCAAATGCGATTACGATAGAGATGGGAGCACCAAAAGATTTTGCAACAAAACTCCAAGCTGGTACAGGTGCTGCACATTTAAAATCATTTATAAGATATTTAAAAAATTTTGAATTTGAAAAACCATTAGGAGATCACGCGCCTAATCAAAGACTTATTTACGAACCTAAAGGCGTATGTGCATTAATCACACCATGGAATTGGCCAATGAACCAGGTATGTTTAAAAGTAATGCCTGCAATAGCGTCTGGGTGTACTATGGTTTTAAAACCATCTGAACTAGCTCCGTTATCATCAATGATATTAGCTGAGCTAATTAATGAGTCTAAAATTCCAGCAGGTGTGTTCAATTTAGTTAATGGTGATGGAGCAACAACTGGCGATGCGTTAACAAGTCATCCTGATGTTAATATGATTTCATTTACTGGATCGACTAGGGCAGGGGCATTAATTTCTCAAAATGCTGCTAAAGATTTTAAAAGAGTTAGTTTAGAACTTGGCGGCAAAGGTGCAAATATAATATTTAAAGATGCTGATCCAGATGCAATAGAAAGAGGTGCTTTGAGATGTTTTAGAAATTCAGGCCAATCATGTAATGCACCAACAAGAATGCTAGTTGAAAAATCAATGTATAATGATGCTGTGGAAAGATTAAAGAAGTACACAGAAAATTTTGAGGTTGGTGATCCAAAAAAAGAGGGAGAGCATATAGGCCCAGTTATTTCTGAAACTCAATACAACAAGATACAAACTTTAATTAAGAAGGGTATTGATGAAGGAGCTAAATTAGTAGCTGGAGGTCCAGGTAAACCAGATGGATTAGAAAAAGGCTATTTTGTGAAGCCTACTGTATTTGCTGATGTTAATAATAAAATGGAAATAGCAAGAACAGAAATATTTGGCCCAGTTTTATCTGTGATGCCTTTTGAAACAGAGGAAGAAGCTATTGAGATTGCAAATGATACTCCCTACGGATTAACAAACTATATTCAAACCAAAGATAAAGAAAAAGTAAAGAGAGTTGCTAGAAAACTTAGATCAGGAATGGTTGACGTTAATGGTGCTGGTATTGCTGTTGATGCGCCTTTCGGTGGATTTAAACATTCTGGAATAGGTAGAGAGGCCGGTGAACATGGTCTTGAAGAGTTTCTAGAGGTTAAATCTGTAGGTGGTTGGAGTTAATTAAGAGTAGATTTCTTTTTAATTCCCTCAAGAAATTTCAAACATTTTTTAATTTCATTAAGCTCAATAAACTCATCAACTTTGTGAGCTTGTTCAATAGAACCTGGGCCACAAACAACTGTGCTGATACCAATTTCTTGAAATAATCCAGCTTCAGTTCCAAAGGACACAACTTCTCTAGAATTATCACCAGTTAAACTTGAGACTAATTCACATGCTTCTGAATTATCTATACGATCAAAACATGTAACTTCACCTATTATTTCCTTAGTTATTTTTGAATTAGGAAAAACTTTTTTCATCTCTGGTAATAAAACCTCATTTGCAAATTTATCTATTTGTTGATTTAAAAAGACACCATCTTCTTTAACTACTGGTCTTGTCTCCCATTCAACCCGACATTTATCAGCTATCACATTATGGGCAATTCCTCCGAATATTCCTCCTATTTGTAATGTTGAAAAAGGAGGATCAAATATGGAGTCCTTTGGAGCTCTTTTTTTTAATTCTTCCCTGAGCTCGATTAACTTATTTGCATATTTTGATGCGAATTCAACTGCACTAACACCTTTGTGGGGCATCGAGCTATGTCCAGCTAATCCCTCAAAATAAGTAGTATATTCATAACAACCTTTATGTGCATCTATGATTTTCATTTTTGTAGGTTCACCTACAATACAAATTCCATCTTGAATTTTTCTTTTTTTAAGTTCTTTAATTAATATTGGAGCACCTAAGCATGCTGTTTCTTCATCAAAAGTAAAAGAAAAATGAATATCTCTATTTAAATCAATTTTAGAAAAAACTGGAGCAAACGCTAAAGTACATGCAATAAAGCCTTTCATGTCACAGGAACCTCTTCCATAAAGTTTATCTTCTTTAATTGTTGCTTTGAAAGGATCTGTACTCCAGCTCTTTGAAACAGGGACTGTATCAGTATGACCAGATAAAATTATTGGTTTAACTCCATTTGATTTTTTTGCTTTAATTGTTGCAAAAAGATTTACTCTTTTTTTTTCATTATCATATGTTTTGAATGAAGTAGCACCCAAGTCATTGAGATATTTTTCACAATAATTAATTAAATCATTGTTATCTTCTCCTGAAATAGTTTTAAATCCAATTAAATCAGATAAAATTTTAATAGAATTCTCGTATAATTTTTCTAAATTTACTTCTGTACTCATTAGTAATAATTAATATAAATATCTCATTTATGAAAGAACAAATTACTTACGACATATTTGAGAAAATAGACATTAGACTTGGGACAGTACTCTCAGTCAAAAAAAATGAAAAAGCTAGGAAACCATCTTTAGTTGTTGAAGTCGATTTTGGAAAAGAAATAGGTGTTAAAACATCTTCCGCTCAAATTACTCATTTTTATAATGAGGAAAATTTAGTTGGAAAACAAGTGATTGGTGTTTGTAATTTTCCAGAAAAAAATATTGCAGGTGTAAAATCTCAATTTTTACTTTTAGGCTCGATAGACTCTGAAGGAAAGGTAACATTAGTACACCCCTCACAACAAGCAGAAAATGGTTTACCTATAGCATAAATATGCATCCAGAATTTTTATCTATGGCACTATTTTGGATTGTAGCTGCTTATACACCAGGACCAAATAACGTTGTTGCATCTTATTCTGGTTTTAATTTTGGGATAAGAAAAACAATACCACACATTTTTGGAGTTACAATTGGATTTACTTCAGTGGTATTTGCTTTGATAATTGGTTTAGTTAATGTTTTTAAACTATTTCCAATTATTCAAATTATTTTAAAATATCTGGGAAGTTTATTTTTAATATACTTAGCCTATAAAATTAGTTTTTCAAAAGTATCTAGTGAGAAAAAAAATGAAAATCCAATTTCTTTTTTAGATACTTTTATTTTTCAATTTTTAAATCCAAAAGGTGTTTTGATTGGAATTATCATAGTTTCAACATATGTGGAATATGGAGAAAATTATCTTAATTATGCGACTCAAGTTGTTTTATTTGCCTTTATAGTATCTTTATCAAGCATTACTTTTTGGACATTTGTTGGAAAATATCTTAGAAAATTTGCGACAAATGAGAAATTTATTAAATATTTTAATTATGTTATGTCAGTGCTTCTTCTTTTGAGCATAATTACATTTTATATATAAGATATGAAACCAGGAAATAAAAATTCTTACAAATCATTATCAGACCTAGAGGTTAATGGTAACAATTATAAATATTATTCATTAAAAAAAGCTGAATTAAATGGTTTAGATGGTATTTCAAAATTACCAAAGTCGTTAAAAGTTTTATTGGAAAATCTACTTAGATATGAAGATGATATATCAGTTAATAAAAAACAAATAGAAGCAGTCAAAAACTGGCTTGAGACAAAAAAATCAAAAACTGAAATAGCTTACAGACCAGCTAGAGTTTTGCTCCAAGATTATACAGGGATACCAGCAGTAGCTGATTTAGCTGCTATGAGAGAAGCTGTAAAAGAAAAAAATAAAGATCCAAATACAATTAACCCACTGTCTGCGGTTGATTTAGTTATTGATCACTCTGTTCAAGTTGATCAATCAGCCAAAAAAGATTCATTTGAAAAGAATGTAGATATTGAATTTCAAAGAAATGGCGAGAGATATTCTTTTTTAAAATGGGGTCAAAGTGCTTTTAATAACTTTAGGATTGTTCCTCCAGGTACTGGCATCTGTCACCAGGTTAATTTAGAGTATTTATCAAAAGTAGTTTGGTCGGAGGAATATAAAGGAAAAAAATATTTATTCCCTGATACACTTGTTGGAACTGATAGTCATACTACAATGGTAAATGGTTTATCAGTTTTAGGATGGGGCGTTGGTGGAATTGAAGCAGAAGCAGGTATGCTTGGACAGCCCATTTCAATGTTGATTCCTGAAGTTGTTGGATTTGAAGTTACAAAAAAAATGCCTGAAGGTACAACCGCTACAGACTTAGTTTTAACAGTTGTTAAAATGCTTAGAGATAAAGGAGTAGTTGGAAAATTTGTTGAATTTTATGGAGACGGATTAAAAAATTTAACTTTAGCAGATAGAGCAACAATTGCCAATATGGCACCAGAGTATGGAGCTACATGTGGATTCTTCCCAATAGATGAAGAAACTTTAAAATATTTAGAATTTTCAGGAAGAGATAAAAAAACAGTCGCGATTGTTGAAAAGTATGCGAAGGAGCAAGGTTTGTGGTCGAGTGATGAAATTGAGTTTACTGATAAAATTTCTTTAGATATGTCCACTGTAGTTCCAACTATTTCAGGTCCTAAAAGGCCACAAGATAAAGTTCTTTTAACTGACGCATCAAGTAATTTCAAAAAAGTGTTCAAAGAAGCCACAAATAAAAAAGATTATAAAATTTCAAAGGTAAAAAAAACAGATTATGAAATTAAGGATGGTTCAATATTAATTGCAGCAATTACATCATGCACTAACACTTCCAACCCAAATGTTTTAATTGGTGCAGGACTACTTGCAAAGAAAGCTATTGAATTAGGATTAAATGTTAAACCATGGGTAAAAACATCTTTAGCTCCTGGGTCCCAAGTCGTAACTGATTATTTAGAGAAAGCAGGTCTGAATACATATTTAGATAAATTAGGATTTAATTTGGTTGGTTATGGATGTACAACTTGTATCGGTAATTCAGGTCCGTTAGCAGAAAATATAGTTGACGCTATTCAAAAAGAAAATTTATATGCAGTCTCTGTTTTATCAGGTAATAGAAATTTTGAAGGAAGAATTTCTCCTCATATTAAAGCAAATTATCTAGCCTCTCCACCACTTGTTGTAGCCTATGCTCTTGCAGGTCACATGGAATTTGATTTATTCAAAGACTCATTTGGAAAAGACAAAAACGGTAAAGATATTTTTTTAAAAGATATCTGGCCTTCAAATCAAGAAATAGAAGATACCTTAAAGAATTCTCTTAATGCAGATATGTTTGTTAAGCGATATTCAAATGTTTCAGAAGGTCCAAAACAATGGCAAGAAATCAAGACAGAGAAGAGCAGTATTTATAATTGGGATGAAAATTCTACTTATGTGAAGAAACCTCCTTTTTTTGAAAATCTCAGTGATGAGCCAGAGGGTTTTAAAGAGATTAAAAACGCAAGACCATTATTGATATTGGGAGACATGGTGACTACCGATCATATTTCTCCAGCTGGTAATATTCAAAAAGATAGTCCAACAGGAGAGTATTTTATGAATTATCAAATTCTGCCAAAAGACTATAACTCATATGGTTCAAGACGTGGAAATCACGAAGTAATGATGAGAGGCACATTTGCAAATATAAGAATTAAAAATGAAATGGCTCCTGGAACTGAAGGTGGTTTCACAACATTATATCCTGAGAAAAAAGTTATGTCAGTTTACGATGCAGTAGTGGAATATAAAAAAAGAGGAACTGATTTAGTTGTAGTTGGCGGTAAAGAATACGGAACAGGCTCTTCTCGTGATTGGGCTGCAAAAGGAACTAAATTACTTGGTGTTAAGGTTGTCATTGCAGAAAGTTTTGAGAGAATACATAGATCTAATTTAATTGGGATGGGAATATTGCCACTACAATTTACAGAAAATATGAACAGAAAAAATTTGAACTTATTAGGTTCTGAATTGATAAGTGTAATAGATATTGAAAAAGGGATTAATCCATCTGATAAAGTAAAAGTGGAGATCAAATATGCATCGGGTGATGTTAAAATAATAAATACCCTATGTAGAATTGATACAAAAAATGAATTGGAGTATTATAAAAATGGTGGGATACTCCAATATGTTTTAAGAAATATGATTTAGATATGGATGAGGATATATCAATAATAAATACGAACACAAGAAGTGAAAAAATAAAAAATTTTTTTATTCAAAATAAAAAAAAAATAATTGCAGGATTAGTTGTTGTCACGATACTTTTAATTAGTTATTTTGCTTTTGGTGAGTATCAGGACAGTAAAAAAATAAAGATCTCAAACTCTTTTAACTCAATAACTCTTAATTATTCTGAGAGTAATAAGGAAAAAACAGCTAAAGATTTAATACAATTAGTTAATGAAAAAAATTCAACTTATTCACCATTATCTTTATATTTCATCATTGACAATGAATTGATTAACGAAAAAAATACAATCAATGATTTATTTGATATTATAATTGATGAAACTTCATTAGATAAAGAGATAAAGAATTTAAATATTTATAAAAAAGCGCTTTATAATGCAAATGACAGCAATGAAAGTGACCTTTTGAATATTTTAAACCCTTTAATTAAATCAGATAGTGTTTGGAAATCTCATGCTTTATATCTGATGGCAGAATTCTTTTATTCAAAAAATGAAATGCAAAAATCAAAAGAATTTTTTAGCAAGATAATTAATTTAGATAACGCAAATCAAGAATTGCGACTAGAGGCTCAAAAAAGACTCAATAGAGATTTAAGTGAATAGAATTTTTTATACATTTTTGACTCTCCTTTTTTTTGGATGTTCTTTCGCAAACACTGGATTCTGGACAAAAGATAAAAAAATAGAGGAGGTAAAAAAGAACGTAACAAAAGTATTTAATCAAGAAAAGATAGTAACTAATGAATTTAACAGTTCTGTAAAATTAGACTTAAGTAAAGTTTCTTATTCAAATCAAAAAAATAATGATATTACCAATGATCTCGGAATAGTTAAAATCGATAATCAAATTAAGAATTCATCAAAATTCAATTTTTCTAAAATAGATGACTTTAATTATTTTGAGCCAGAGTTAAATTTTGATGGAAAAAATTTTGTTTTTTTTGATGATAAAGGAAATTTAATAAAATTTGACGATAAATTTAAGATTGTTTGGAAAAAAAATTATTACTCAAAAAAAGAAAGAAAACTAAAACCTATTCTTACTATTTCTAATAATGGAAAATTTTTATTAGTTTTAGATACAATTGGTAAATTCTATAAAGTAAATCTTAAAAATGGCAATTTAGAATGGTCAAAAACTATTTCAAATCCACTAAATTCACAAATTAAGATATTAAATGATAAAGTTTATTATGTTGATCTTAATAATATAATAAGATGTTATTCTATTAAAGATGGTTCAGAAATTTGGAAGTTTAGAAGCGAAAATTCTTTTTTAAAGTCAACAAAAAGAAATTCTCTCATAATTAACAATGATATAATCTATTTCAATAATTCATTAGGAGATATTATAGCACTAAAAACTAATGACGGTTCTTTAGTTTGGCAAACTCCTACACAAAGTAGTTTAGTTTATGAGAGCGCTTTCAGTTTAATTGTTTCAGATTTAGTTCTTAGAAATGATAATATAATATTTTCTAATAACAGAAATGAATTTTACTCAATAAATTCTTTAAATGGTTTATTAAATTGGAAACAAGATATTAATTCAAGCGTTAGGCCAATCTTTTATGGAGATCTAATTTTCACTATATCAGATGAAGGATATTTTTTTATTATTCAGAACAAGACTGGTAATATTATTAGAATTACAGATGTATTTAATGTTTTTAACAATAAGAAACGAGATAAAATAAAACCAATTGGTTTTGTGACAAGCTTAAAAAAGATATTTTTGTCAGTTGATAATGGCCGCTTGCTAACAATTGATATTTCTAGTGGTAAAGTAGACTCTGTATTCAAAGTTGATAACGAAAAAATATCTAGACCATTTATTTTTAATAACAAAATACTTTTAGTTAAAGATAATTCTATAATTAGAATAAATTAATATGTTTCTTAAAATGTTAGAAAAAATTGGTAGAAAAAAAGTGGTAATGGATAGAGGTCCTTCTCATCCAAGATTTGATTTGGCTAAACCTTGGATGAATCGATACTATGTTCTTTTTAGAAAAAGGCCGAAGTGGTTTCCATTTAATATTTTGATTCATGAGATGTTAGCCAATGATCATGGAGAGGGTGTTCATAATCATTTGTGCCCTTATATTACAATAATTCTTAGAGGAGGTTATTGGGAAACTACCAAAAAAGGTAAATTTTGGAGAAAGCCCGGTTATATAGGTTTTAGGTCAGCAAATTCGTATCATCGGGTTGACTTAAAGGAGGGATCGAAGCCAATGACAATCTTTATTACAGGACCTTTTGGGCTAAGAAAAGGGCCTCGATCCAAATATGGAATTGATTTCAAAGCAAAAAAATGAAATTAGAAACGAAATTTAAAAAATTTTGTGAAGAAAAAAATTTTGAAATTAATGATAATCAAATTGAAATAATAAGAGATTTAAATAAATATTATAGAGAAAATCTTCAAGTACACTTTATAAAAAATATCTTTAAAAAAAATAAAAAAAAATTAGGGTTTTACTTAGTAGGTGATGTAGGTGTTGGAAAAACAATGATACTCAATTTTTTTTTCAAAAACCTGAAACAAAAAAAACTTAGATTACATTTTAACGAATTTATGATTGAGTTTCATAATTTCATCTTTAAAAAAAAGAATAAAGAAAACGGCATTGACGACTTTGTTAAAGATCTAAATAAAAAAACAAAAATTTTATATTTTGATGAATTTCAAGTAACAAATATTGTAGATGCTATGATTTTAGGACAACTGTTTAAGAAAATTTTTGAAAAAAAAATAAATGTTATTTTTACATCAAATATAGATATAGAGAATCTTTATGAAGATGGTTTACAAAGAGAGCAGTTTTTACCTTTCATAGAAGTTTTAAAAAAGCATTCATACGAAAAAAAATTATTGATAAAAGAGGATTATAGAAAAAGTAAAGATAAAAACTTAGAGAGATTTCTATCACCTTTAGATCAAATTAATAATTTTAAATTAAATAAATTTTTTAGGAAACTCACAAAAAATAAAAAAAAAAGCATAAAAGTTCTATATATAAAAGGTCGTAAACTAGAGATTAAAAATTTTTATGAAGGTATTGTAAAATTTGATTTTGAGGAATTATGTAATAGAAATTTAGGATCTGAGGATTACATTAAAATTGCTGAAAATTCTTTTTTTATTTTTATAGAAAATGTGCCAGATTTTAATGAGATAAATTCCAATCAACAACAAAGGTTTGTAACATTAATTGATATTATTTATGAAAAAAAAATTCCATTAATGGTTACATCTGAGTCAAATCTTAATTCTTTTAATTCATCAAAAAGTTTAAAAGATATTTTTAAAAGAACAACCAGTCGCTTACATGAGTTGACTTTTATGAGATATAATTGATTATGAGACAAAAATTTTTCAATCTAGAAATTAAAACAAATGGTCAAAATTTGTATGATTTTACAAGCAAAACTATAAGATGGATTAAAGAAAATAAGCTGAATAATGGTATTCTAAACTTAAGTATCCTACATACTAGTGCTTCAATTATTGTACAGGAAAATGCTGATCAAGATGTAAAACAAGATTTAATAAACTATTTTGATAAATTAGTGCCAATGAAAGACGAATTATATATTCATTCTATTGAAGGTAAAGATGATATGCCTGCACATATTAAATCTGCTTTAACAAATAATCAAATTTGTTTAAGTATTAAAAATTATGATTTAATACTTGGTAAGTGGCAAGGCTTATATTTATTTGAACACCGCATAGAATCCAAAACAAGAAAAATTATTCATCATTTTGTTGGTGAATGAAAAATTTTTTTTCCAAATAAATGAAGATAATGATAATCATTCTCAAAAAAAGATTGAGATTGATTATCATTCACTAACTTAATTGTTGTAAATTTTTAAATAAAAAATAATGTTTAACTATGGAAACACAAAACTTCAGTTGTAAAAAATGTGGATTAACTGTTTCATCGGTTTGCTCTAAATGTGATAGAGTAGTTGATGTTAAGGTTCTAGATAATGGTTGTATCGTACAAAAGACTAAATGTTCTGATTGTGCCAATATACCAGTTATCAAGGATGTTTGTTCGCAGAATTAATATTTGATGCATTTAATAATCTTGTCTATTTTTTAGGGAAAAAATGGAATTAACTAGAGGCATATTAAAAGCAACCAAAAGTATTTTTGAAAATAACAAAGGCTCAATTCTTAGAACTATAGTTTATACTATTGGGCATTTTGCTATAGCAATTATTGTTTTGATGTCAATTGCGGATGTTTCATTTGTAATAGCATTGACTGACGCAATAGTTGAACCTTTAGCAAATGCTGTATGGTATTTTATTTTGGACAAATGGTGGGCAAGCAAATCTCAACAAAATAATAAAAATTATTCATCACAAAACTAAAAAATTAACTTTTTAGTTGTTGAAATGCAGATAATGCTGCTTTACGTGCTACTTCATGAGTTACGATTGGCTTAGGATAGTCTTTACCGATAATAGTCTTTATATCCTCTTGGAAATTTAATTCCATTTCCCAAGGTTTGTGTATAAATTTTTGTGGAACTTTATCTAATTCAGGTATCCATTTTTTTACATATTTTCCTTCTTTATCAAACTTTTCACCTTGAAGAATTGGATTAAATATTCTGAAATACGGTGCCGCATCAGCTCCACAACCAGCAACCCATTGCCACTGAGCAATATTATTTGCTTTGTTGAAATCTAACAAACAATTCCTAAAATATTTTTCACCTTCGGTCCAATTTATTCTTAAGTGTTTAACTAAAAATGAACCAACAACCATCCTTATTCTATTATGCATCCAACCAGTTTCATAAAGTTCTCTCATCCCAGCATCAACAATTGGATAACCAGTCATTCCTGATTTCCATGCTTTTAAAAATTTTTCATTTTTAATCCAAGGAAATTTATCAAACTCTTTTCTGTAATTTCCTTTTAAAAACTCTGGAAAGTAATTTATTAAACTATGAGAAAACTCTCTCCACCCTAATTCGTTAATATATTTTCTATAGCCATTACCTTTAGACTTAATCTCACTACATTTTTGCCAAATAGTGTTTACATGTATTTGTCCATGTTTAATATAAGGAGACAATTTAGATGTTCCTTCAATTGAAGGATAATCTCTAGCAGTTCCGTACTCTCTTATTTTATTATCGATTAAATTATTTAGAATTTTTTTTGACTCAGTTTCTGATACCTTCCAATAATTCTCAAATTTTTTATACCAGTTTTTTTTTGGAAGAATGTTTTTTGGATCTATACAATTTTTGAAAAAAGATATTGGTTTTTTCATTTTTTTAATTACATATTTCTTTTTTGGGGGCAAGGACAAAAATTTTTGCTCAGCATTTTTCCAAAAAGGAGTAAAAACTTTAAATGGCGTTCCGTCATTTTTAGTTACTTCTTGAAACTCATTTAAAATATTTCCTTTAAAGTACTTAAATTCAATTTGATTTTTAATAAATATATCTCTAATTTTTTTCCCTTTTGCAATAACATCAGGCTCATAAATTTTATTCCAATATATTGAAATATCATCTTTTTTTTTGATTTTAGAAAATACATCTAGTTCATCACCTTCTATTATTTGAAGATTAATTCTATATTTTGATAATTCTATCTTAAATATTTCCAAGGATTTAGAGAGCCACCATTTTTGAGCTTCTCTTTTATTATCAAAGTCATTCTTGTTATAAATATATAAGGCAAGAACTTTCTCATGATTTTGAGTCGCATAAGAAAGAGCTGGATTATTTTCTATTCTAAAATCCTCTCTAAGCCAAGTAATTGCATATTTTGTCATTTATCTTTTATTTTCTACCCTTAGATAGCAGTTGCTTGTAAAGTTTAACATCTGCATTTCCTTCGCATCCGATTATTAATACATTTGACTTTTTATCAAGATTGATCAATTTTTTTATTTTTATGTTGTTGCTTATACTTATTAAAGCAATAATTCCTGGAGTAGCACATTCTCCACCTACAATTGAACTTTTACTAAATTTTTTATCTTTTAAACTAGCTATGGTTCGAGCTACATTTTTGTCGGATACTGAAACACAACAATTAGTCGCCTTTCTTAATATTTGCCATGGCACGAGAGACATTTCGTTACAAGACATTCCACCCATAATGCTCTCTTTTTTTATTCTTATTTTTTTTAGTCTATTTTTTTTTATACTTTGAAGCACACAATCAGCTCTGTCTGGTTCAACAATTATAATTTTTGGAATTTTCTTAAAATATTTTGCCACCCCAGCGACAATACCTGCAGCTAGCCCCCCAACACCTGCCTGAAGAAAGATATGAGTGATATATTGTTTAGTTTGTCTAGAAATTTCCTTTATAAGAATAGAATATCCAGCCATCGTCAGTTGAGGAACATATTTGTAATTTTTTGTTGATACATCTTGAATAATTTTCCAATTATTTTTCTTTGATAATATTTGACATTTTTTTAATGATGCCTCATAATTTCCATTAACTCGTATAACTTCAGCTCCAAATTTTTTTATTTCATTCACTCTTGTTTGACTTACGTATTTACTTACAAAAATTTTACATTTTAGATTTAATCTTTTTGCACCCCAAGCAACAGACCTTCCATGATTTCCTGCAGTTGCTGATGATACAATTATTTGCTTTCCTCTTTTAGCAATTTTTTCTACTGCATATGCACCGCCAAGTGCCTTAAAGGACTTCAAGTGAAATCTTTTTGACTCATCCTTATAAAAGATATTATTAAGTTTTAGTTTTTTATTTAGTTTATCTAATTTCAATAAAGGAGTTGGAGAATATCCTTTCCATTTTGAGATACTTTTATATGAGTTAATGAGTAAATTTGATGGCAAATGTTTTAAAACAGAACTTCTGCTGAATTCATAATTTTTATTTAATAGAAATTTAGAGTATTTCATTTAGGATTTTGTATTATTAATTTTTTTATATTCAAACTATAAATAAACCTATATTAATATTAATTATTAGTAATATTATGTTTAATAATTTTAGATACAAAAATTATATTTTAATAATTTTCAAGTAGGAGTTGAAAGATATTTAATTTACAATCTAAATATAAAAAGATTATATGAGAAAAATATTAATTATTGGCGGTGGTGCAATGGGCTCTGCTTTTTCAATTCCATGTTTGGAAAACAATAATAAAGTTACTATTACAGAACCTTATAATAAGATTTTTATTAATAATTTATCTTCAAAAAAAAAATTTCACTCATCTTTAAAACTTACTTTACCAAAAAAGCTGAAGTATAGAAAATACTCAAAAGACATTTTAAAGGAAAAATTTGATTTAATTGTGATTGCTTTAAGCCTAGCCGGAATTGATTTTATTGGAAAAGAGTTGAAAGACTTAAAAATAAAAACTCCATTACTAATTCTCACTAAAGGACTAAAATACGATAAAAAAAAAAATAAACTATTAACTATTTCAGAATTGCTTAAGAATAACTATAATGTTGCAAATACATCAGTTTTGAAAGGACCTTGTTTAGCTAAAGAATTAGCGAAGAAAAATAAAACAAGTGTAGTGGTAGCCAATAAAAATATCAAAATGGCAAAATGGATTGGTAAACAAATATCAACAAAATATTATTTAACTGAATTTTCAAGAGATGTTATTGGTATAGAAATTTGTTCAGCAATCAAGAATATATATGCAATGGTTATAGGTTCAGGTCAAAATTTAAATGCTGCATCAGATTTATTTCAAAAAAGTGTAAATGAGATGAAATTTTTAATTAAATATTTTAAAGGTGATGAGTCAACTATATTGGGACTTGCAGGTATTGGTGATTTATATGTGAGTGCTGTTGGGGGAAGAAATAGTAAAATGGGAGATTTTTTAGGTAAAGGTTTTACATTTGCATCAGCAAAAAAGAAGTTTATGCTTAAGGATACAGTGGAAGGTGAGCAACTAGCAAGAGAAATTGCTCCTTTCATTTTAAAAAAAATCAATAAAGATAGAATACCTTTAATGATCAATTTGTTAAAGACAATATTATATAATAAAAAAATTTAACCAATTAAAAAATTATTTTCTACTAGTAATCCTATAATGATACCAATCAGTAATGCAAAAATTAATTTCTTTTTATCCACTTTTTAAGATTTTTTACTAAGAGAAGACTTTAAATTTTTTAAATTTATAGAAGGGAATTTTGTCTTCCATTTTTGTTTAATATTTTCCCAAAGCTTAGCCATGCCTAAAGGTTCATAAATCATAAAAATGATCATTAAACCGCCAAATATTACCTGTTCAATAGAAGATATAATTGTAGCATCAATGGCACCATGAAATACATTATTACCAATTGCGTTCAGAAGAACAGGGAAAAGTAATATAAATGCTGCTCCAATAAAAGCACCGTTTATAGTTCCAAGCCCACCCAGAATACACATAAACAATATTTTGAAAGATAATTTAATATCAAAAGCAACCGGCTCTAAAGATTTTAGATAACAAAAAGCAAAAAGTGCACCTGCAACTCCACAATAGAATGCACTAATAGCAAATGCTTGTACTTTTGTTCTTAACAATGAAACTCCCATAGACTCTGCTGCGATGTCCATATCTCTAACTGCCATCCAATTCCTACCGGTACTCCCTCTAGCCATATTCATTGCTAATAAAGTTAAAACTGTGGTAACAGCTAAACATACAAAATACATAGCTAATGGAGTTGTAAACGGTTTACCTAAGATAACTATGTCTTGAGCGGTTATAATTCCTGATGAGTCGTAATTTTTAAACCAACCAAATTTATCTATCATCCATATAATAAAAAACTGTGAGGCTAATGTTGCTACCATTAGATAAATTCCTCTTACTTTTAAACTTGGTAGACCAAACAAAATTCCAAAAGCAGCAGCAATCAAACCTGACATTATTAGTGAGCCCACAAAACCAAGATCAGGCACTCGTAAAATAAGGTTAAACATAGCAAAAGCGCCTGCAGCCATGAAGCCAGCTGCACCCAAAGCTAATTGTCCTGTATAACCCATTACAATTTGTTGTCCAATTGTTGCTAAAGCCAAGCAAAGCCAAGGAATTAATATAGAGGTATACCAATATTCTGTTTTAATAAATGTTGGTATTATTAACACACTCAGTACCATACAAATAGCTAAGTTAATTATGTCTTTTTTTGTGTAAGTCATAAAAACTGGTTTCATAAATTAAACTCTCCTAATAATTTTTTCCCCAAATAAACCTTCTGGTCTATATAATAAAAAGAATATTGCTAATACGTAAGGAGCCCAACCTTCAATAGCACCACCAAAGAACGGTCCAATGTATACCTCTAGTACTTTTTCTACTGCACCAATAATCAAGCCTCCTATAATGGCTCCCGGGATAGATGAGAAACCACCTATAATTAAGACTGGTAACGCTTTTAATGCAAGATCAACAAGAGCAAATTGAACACCAGCTCTTGCACCCCACATACATCCTGCAACTAATGCTACAACTCCTGCAGCAGACCAAACTAATAACATTATATGTTTTAAAGGTATACCTATTGAACTAGCGGCACCCGCATCGTCTGCTACAGCCCTTAATCCAAGACCAATTTTTGTATATTTGAATAAAAGGAATAGACCTATAATCATTATAGCGGCCACAACTCCTGCAGTAATATCAAGAGCACTAATAAATAGTTTTAAGTTATCAGCGATCCAAGGTACTGGAAAATCTCCTATACCTAAATCTAGTCTTCTTACCTCTACACCCCATGCTGCTTGAGCCAAACCTTCTAAAACATATCCTAAACCGATTGTAGCCATTAAGACTGTGTCTTCGCTAGCGTTCATTAGAGGTCTTAAAACAAATCTTTCTGTGCATAAACCAACTACTACCATTAAAAGAGCAGCTAAAATAAATGCAAGTACAAAAGGTATATTAAAATCTTGCATGAAGCCACAAAAAGCAAGCACTGAGAAAAAAACCATAGCTCCTTGTGAGAAGTTAAATGTTGCTGAAGCTTTAAAAATTAGAACGAATCCTAAAGCAACTAAAGAGTACATAGTACCAGCAAGCAAACCGCCAACCAAAACTTCCATAAAAAATAATAATTCCTCAACCATATGTTTATCCTAGTGTTCTACTCCTAAATAAGCGTCTATTACTTTTTGATTTGATCTAACTTCATCAGGTGTACCGTCGCCAATAACTTTACCATAATCAAGTACAACAACTCTATCCGATATATCCATAACTACTCCCATATCATGCTCAATAAGAACCATAGTTGTACCTAATTCATCATTTACTTTTAAAATAAATCTACACATGTCTCTTTTTTCTTCAACATTCATACCAGCCATAGGCTCATCTAATAAAATTATTGTAGAGTCTGTTGCAAGAGCACGACCTAATTCAACTTTTTTTTGTAATCCATAAGGAAGTTTTCCAACTGGTGTATCTTTAATATCTTCAATTTCTAAAAAACTTATTATCTCTTCAGACCTCTCTCTGTTTAACTTCTCCTCTTTTTTTACTTTAGGAAGTTGTAAAGCAACTTCAAGAAAATTTGTTTTTGTGTGAAGTTTTCTACCAACTAAAATGTTATCTAAAACTGACATTCTTTTAAAAAGAGCTAAGTTTTGAAAAGTTCTAGATAAACCCATTTGAGCCATAATATTTGGTGTTATATTAGGTATTTGTTGTCCCCTAAACGAAACAGTTCCTTGTTGAGGCTTGTAAATTCCATTAATGCAATTTAACATTGAGCTTTTTCCAGCTCCATTAGGTCCAATGATTGCTCTAACTTCGTGCTCAAGTACATTAAAAGAAGTATCTGTAATTGCCTTAACACCGCCAAAAGAGAGAGATATATTATTTACCTCTAATATTGGTTTACCTATTTTAAATTTTCTCTCTTGTGCCATCTTTAATTAATTTTTTTCTTTGTTAAGCTTTCTTCTTTAAGTACGTCTCTAAAATTTTTTCTTCCTTTCTTTGAAATACCTAAATATAATTCTTTTACCTGTTCATTATTCAATAAACTTTCGGCTGTTCCATCCAACATAACTCTACCTGTCTCAATAATGTAGCCGTAATCTGAATTTTTTAGTGCAACGTTGGTATTTTGTTCAGCAAGTAAAATACTAACTCCTTCTTTCTGATTTAATTCTTTTACAATATTAAAGATCTCAGCCACTAATTGTGGTGCTAAACCCATTGTAGGTTCATCTAAAAGAAGCATCTTAGGTTTTGCCATCATAGCTCTCGCAACTGCTATCATTTGTTGTTCTCCACCTGAAGTAAATGCTGCTTGACTTTTTCTTCTTTCTTTCAGTCTTATGAAATAAGTGTAAATTTTCTCTAATTCTTGATTAATATCACCTTTAGATAATTTTCTTGAATAAGCTCCAGAGATAATATTCTCTTCAACAGTTAAGTGACCAAAGCATCTTCTGCCCTCTAGTACTTGGACCATACCAAGCCCAACCATTTGTGAAGGATTTTGTTTATCAATCGAAGTACCATCATAATCTATTGAACCTTTTGTAACTTTACCTCTTTCTGAGGCTAACATAGTTGAAACTGCTTTTAATGTAGTGCTTTTACCAGCGCCATTAGCTCCAAGTAATGCTACAACTTTTCCTTTAGGTACTTTTAATGAAACGTCATGCAATGCTAGAATGACATTGTCATACATTACTTCAATGTTTTTAATATCAAGAATGTTTGCTGAATTGTTACTCATTAAGCTTTCTTTTATATTAAATTAAATTTTATTAAAAGGGGGAGTTTAAAATAATTCAATTATCTAAACCCCCCTTTCGATTGGTATTAATTTATCTCTAAATTAATTAACCGCATTTTTTCGGTGTAATGTTGTTCTCTTTAGCAAATTTTGCTGCAGAGTCTTCAACTAGACCTCTAATAAATTTAGGATCTAATGGAGCTTCCCAACCAGTTACCTGATTGAATTTATCTCCATCCCACTGCATGACAGCAAATTTACCAGCACCTTCATGGTTTGCACATGAAATAGCGAACGGAGCTAACATTCCTCCAACTCCAAGCTCTTTAAGTCTAGCTTCAGTCATGTTTAAAGCCTCATAACCATCTCTAAACTCAGCACCGGTTACTGCTTTACCAACTTTGTTATGCATCTTTTGGGCATTTTTTAATGCTTCAATCCACATAACAGCAGCACCTAGTCCTCTATTCCAGTAAACTGAACCAATCCTGTTTGGATCAGCCAAGTTACCTTTTCCAGAACCATATACTTTATCTTTGATGGCTTTAACTAATGGATATTCTCCAGGTAAAGCATTTGCAACAGCATAAGTTCCCTTAGCTGCATCACCTGCTGGATACATATCCTCTTCGGCAGCACCGAATGTTACGTACATCATTCTATCTCTTGGGAAATTAATTCTAGCAGCATTAGTCATTGCTGTTGAATTCATTCCAGAACCTGCTCCCCAGAAAGTTACCCAATCAGGTTTTTCTTTTCTGATTTGCAGCCACTGAGATTGTTGTTCTAGACCTGGCGGTGGAATTGAAATTTCCACTAATTTCATTCCCCAGTCAGAAGTTATTTTTCTCATTGCTGGTAATGGCTCTCTTCCGTAAGCAGAGTCAATGTGTAAATGAACAATTTTTTTACCTTTCATCTTATCGATTCCGCCTTCGATCTGTGCCATAAATTTTAATTTAACGGCTATTTGTGACCAGTAGTGACTTGCAGCATTAAATACCCATGGCCATACTCTTCCATCAGCACCGTCAGTTCTTCCATAACCATATTGAGCTAAAACAACATTGTCTTTTGCCATACGGTTAATAACTGCATATGCTCCAGGTGTGCCTAAAGTATCAAATACAACTATTCTTTGACCATCTTTTTCAAGTAGTCTTTGGTAACACTCAACTGTTTTCACAGCGTTGTATTCTGTTTCACATTCTTGCCATGTAAGCATGACTCCATTCACTCCACCTGTCATATTGACATAATTCAAGTAATCAATTTGTGCACCATAATAACCAGTACCCATTGCTGAGTAAGGTCCTACACGGCTACTTGCTATTGGAAAGTATTGAGTTTCAGCTCCAAATACTTTCTGAGGTAAAACGAGTGAAGAAAATAAAGCTACAACTACTGTTAAAGTAGAAGTTAGTCTTTTAAACATCTTTGCTAACATCTCTCCTCCTTTTTAGTTTTTGCTATGTTAAACATTCTATTATTTATAATCTAATCATATGGTTTTAATTTCTGCAATTAATAATCAATGGTAAAATGAAAAAAATACATACAAAACAAAGAATAATAATGTCTTAATCAACTAAGGATTGAATTTTTTTTAATTATTAATTTTATCTGATTTAAGTATATATCAAAGTGTAACCCACATTAAATAATATAAAAAATCATATAATTTTATGAAAAAAATTTTAATTGTTGAAGGTAATTTAAAAGAGGAAAATAAAAATTTTAGTGAGGCAGGCATACAAACTCATACTCAAAGTTTAAGAGATAGTTTATCTCATCTTACTAAGTCATTATCATTAGATATAGTAAATCCATCATCAGACGAAAATATTGAGGATTTTAAAGATAAGCTACACTCATATGATGGTTTAATTTGGGGAGGTAGCAGTCTAAATATTTATGACAATACAGTAGCGATTAGAAAACAAATAGAGTTTATGAAAAACTGTCAAAATAAAGTAAAAAATATTTTAGGCATTTGTTGGGGCATGCAAGTAGCAGTTGTTGCTGCAGGCGGCCAAGTAAAAAAAGCTATAAATTCACATATTGGAATTGCAAAAGACATAGAATTAAATAAAGCTGGACTGAGTCACCCCTTGTATGAGGGTAAAGAAAAAATATTTAATTCACCAGCTTTTAATTATGATGAAGTTATTAAATTACCGATGAACGGTATTTGCTTAGCATCGAATAAAGTTAATAAAATACAAAGTTTGTATTTTGAGATTAATAAAACAAAAGTTTGGGGCTTACAATATCATCCAGAGATATCATATGAAAAGATGATAAGATTAATTAAATTTAGAAAAAAAAGATTAATCGAGACTAGAAAAGTGTTTAAAAATGAAAAAGATGTTCTAGAACACATATCATTTATAGAAAAAGAAATTTTAATTACCAATAAAAGAAAAAGAATGCTTGAGCTAAAAAACTGGCTTAATAGATTAAATTAAAATAGACCTTCAATGTCACCGTTTTTATTTAATCTAATATAGTCAGCAGCAGGCACCTTTGGAAGTCCTGGCATCGTCATTATTGATCCACAAACAACAACCACAAACTCAGCCCCAGATGATAATCGCACTTCCCTGATCGGAACTTCGTGATCTGATGGAGCACCTTTAATTTTAGGATCTGTTGAAAAACTATATTGAGTTTTTGCTATGCAGACTGGTAAATGCCCATGTCCATTTGACTCAAAAATCTCTATTTGTTTTTTCACTTCATCATTAGCAGTAATTTTATTAGCTTTGTAAATTTGTTTTGCAATTAATTCAATCTTATCCCATAAATTTAGTTCATTTTTGTACAAAAAATTAAATTTATTTTTTTTCTGTTTACACATTTTTACAACTTTTTTTGCAAGATCTCTTATACCATTTCCACCTTTTGCCCAATGTTTACATTCACTTACTTCGACTTTATTTTTATTACAAAATTTTAAAACTGTTTTTACTTCTTCTTTTGTATCAAGTTTAAAATGATTTATTGCCACAATAGGTTCTAAACCAAATTTTTTAATGTTAATTATGTGTCTTTCTAAATTTATTAAACCTTTATTTAGTGCAGGAATATTCTCTTTTTTTAAGTCTTCTTTTTTAACATCTCCATGCATTTTTAGAGCTCTTATTGTAGCTACAATAACAACACAACTAGGTGTCAAACCAGCTTTTCGACATTTAATATTAAAAAATTTTTCTGCACCAAGATCTGCACCAAAACCTGCTTCAGTTACTACATAATCTGCTAGTTTCAATGCTGTTTTAGTTGCAATTACAGAGTTACATCCATGGGCTATATTTGCAAAAGGGCCACCGTGTATAATTGCGGGATTATTTTCTAAACTTTGAGTTACATTTGGTCTTAGTGCCTCTTTGAGTAAAACAGTCATAGGGCCATGTGCTTTAAGATCTCTTGCGTAAAGAGGATCTCCATTTTTATTGTATGCAAAAGTAATGTTACCAATTTTTTTTTCCAAGTCTTTTAGATCATTTGATAGACAAAAAATTGCCATTACTTCTGAAGCAACGGTTATATCAAAACCATCAAATCTTTTAAAATTTTTTGCTACACCACTAGTATTTATGTCAATAAATCTTAATGCACGATCATTCATATCCATTACTCGCTTCCAAACAATTTTTTTTTCATCTATTTCTAACTTATTGCCCCAATAGATATGATTATCAATCATTGCTGATAATAGATTATGAGCTGATGTGATTGCGTGAAAGTCACCTGTGAAGTGTAAATTTATTTGTTCCATTGGGACGACTTGTGAGTAACCACCTCCGGCAGCTCCACCTTTCATTCCAAATGAGGGACCTAAGCTTGGTTCTCTTAGACAAACTATTGATTTTTTGCCAATCTTATTCAAACCATCATTTAAACCTACTGAAGTAGTCGTTTTACCTTCACCAGCTGGAGTAGGCGTTATTGCTGTTACTAAAATTAGATTACCATTTTTTTTTTTCTTTAGTTTGTCTAAAAAATCAAAATTTATTTTTGCAATATGTCTACCCATTGGACTAAATACACTGCTTTTATCTGGAACGTTTATTTTAGATAAAACTTTGCTGATGGGTTTCATTTTAGCTTTTTGAGCTATTTCTATGTCAGATTTTATTTTTGCCATTGAAAATTATTTTTTAAAAAAATTGATTACTATCTCTTTTTTACAACTTTATCAACGGAATTACATATGATAGATTTCCTAATTTCTTGTTGCAATGTAAACTCCAACTGTAGCAATTAAAAAACCAAATATATCTAAAGTTGTTAATTTTTCATTCAAGAAAAACCATGCCATTATTGCCGAGGTTGGTGGAATTAAGAAAAAAACCGAAACAGTCTTACTTGCAGAATTTTTCTTAATCAAAAACATTAATATTGTGAATGCACCAAATGAAACAAGAAAAATTTGATGACTCATAGCAAATAGAAATGTTTTAGAGAAATTTATATATGGATTGGATAAAGAAAATGTTATTAAAACATGAAAAAAACATCCACCAACTGCTTGATAAAAGTTGCTGACAGACAATGGCAGATTGCTACTAAGCTTTTTTTGCCATATTGTTGAGGTAGTTATAGAAAAAAGAGCTATTATTGTTGCCATTAAACCAACCACAGGTATATCAGTACCAATGTCCCATCCAAGAACAAGACTTGCGCCACCAAAACCCAGCAAAATGCCTATCCATTGGTTAAAAGAAACTTTCTCATTCAATATTGGACCGCTTAAGATATTTGTAAGTATTGGTTGAAGAGTAACTATTAGTGCAGCCAAACTAGTTGGTGTACCAATCGAGATTGAAAAAAAAACTCCACCCAGATATAAGCCGTGGAAGAGAATTCCACTTAATAAAGATTCAAATAAATTTCTTTTATTAACCAATATTGACTTTTTTGAGTAAAGACAAAATAAATAAAAACCAACCGCAACAAAAAAAAACCTAAAAGCAAGTGCCGCAAAAGGATCACTGTTATCAATAATTGGCTTTGTAGTTATAAAAGCAGATGACCACAGTATGATAAAGATTATTGGAAAAATTCTGACCATTTCAGGTTTTATAGAGCATTTATTGTTACTTTAGTTCGTTTAATTATGTTTAATTTGTAAGAAAATAATTAATTTGATACTATCCAGAGTTGTATAGTCAAATTTTTTGGTTTTATGGAGGGAAATGAATAAAAAAAAATTTTTTTTTGTTTATTACTTTAAATTTTATAATTAGCTGTACTTCTCCTACAGCTATGTTGGCCCCAGTATATACTTTCGGTACTACTGGAAATACTCTTCAAACAGGTCTTAGTTATGGTTCAAATCAAATTATAACCAACTATACAGGAAAGACACCTTTGGAAAATCTTAAAGAATTAGGACTAAAAGATAAAAAAAAATCTAAAAATATAAAAAAAGAAACTTTAGAAAGTGAAGATTTTTTTATTTTAGTAGAAAACAAGATCAAGAAAAATAGAAAAATTATAAATTTATCTACTCAATAACTTTTAGAATCAGAAGCTCTGATTGATTAGTTTCTTTGCACCATAGTTCATAACTTTCACACATTCTCCAAATACTATCGAAAGCTCGCTTTGATAGTTCTAGTGGGAATCGGCTTTTAGTATAATATAAATCAGGAAATTGAATTAGCTGCTTAATAATCATATCTTTTTGGATTTTAAGTAACCTTATTGTTTCCTTGGGAATTTTTTTCATAGTCTTTTGATCTATAAAGTTATTTTTTTCTAACTTTTCAAACCAATTATCATGAAATTTTCCATTACTTATTTCATTATAAGCCTTTGACCCTATATAATTTTCTATAGCGTCAGTATTAGAAAAATTTGGATTATTGTTTTTTATTTGACAAACTTTTGAGTAAATTTCTTCAGCCACAAATAAAACATAAGGTTTTTCTTTAGTGCCCATTATTTTTTTTATATTTTTTCATAGCGGCATTAGCTAAAATTAAATTTGGATCTAAAAATATTTTAGAGGATTTAATAGTCTTTAAAGATTTGAATGCAAATATTGCTATTGGTAATTCAGTACAACCTAATATAATTTTTTTACATTTTTTTTTTATCAAAAAATCTATCGCTGACTTTATATTCTTATTCGCAGCTTTAACATTACCCCTTTTTACAAGTTTAATAGCTTTATTGACCGAATTTTTTTGATTATATTTATCTGGATAAATTAAATTATAGTTTTTATTAAAAAATTTACCATATATTCCAGTTTTTAATGTTCCTTCTGTTGCAAGTAAACCTATCGATGATTTTTTTTTACATTTTTTTTTCGTGTACATAAAAACTTCTTTTGGCATATTGATTATAGGTAAATTAACTTTTTTTATTAGATCATTATACCAATAATGTGCTGTATTACATGGGATGACTATAAACTTACATTTACTTTTTTTTAATAGTTTACATCCATGAACCAAGCTATTTAAAACCATTGAATATTTTTTTTTGTTTTTTTTATTTTTGAATTTATCTGATAAATTTTTGGTTTGGACACCAATTGACTCTGGTCTTCCAGGAATATTTGATTTATTATAAAGAAGAAATAAAGGATACTCTTGATCTATTTTTCCTCTGTAAAGTATTGCAAGTTTATTACAAAAGTCTAAACCTGCCTGTGTTCCCATTCCTCCAAGAATTCCGATCATATTAAAAATTATATAAAATTTCGTTATTGGCTACAAAATAAATCTAATCTTTCATTAAAAGATTAAAAATTAATTATAGCCAATAAATGATATTGTAAAAATTAAGCAGTTTTTAGGTTTACTGCTGAAGGACCTTTAGGACCATCTTCAACGTCGAAAGTCAAAGCTTGACCCTCATCTAAACCGTTCATACCGGCATCTCTTACTGCTGATACATGTACAAACACGTCTTTCTCTTTATCTTCTCTTTCAATAAAACCAAAACCTTTGGTTGGATTGAACCATTTTACTTTTCCTTGTAGACTCATATTTTTCTTCTTACTTATTGTTATGTTTATTTGTTACTTATAATTAAGTAATCCTAGTCTTTTTTATAAAATTACAGGTTTTGTCAACAAAATTGATGATTTTTTTAAGTTTTTTTGTCTCAATCGTTATTAACTAATTTAGTTAAATAAATTGAATTTATATCCTCTTTATAATGAGCAAAAGGTTTACAGGGCGTAAAATTACAATTTTTAAAGAGTTTTCGCGCGGGTTTAAAAAAATCGCCAGCACCTGTTTCAATGCTCAATCTTTTAATATTTAATTTAATTGCCTCATCAATTAAATGATTTATGACTTTAACACCGTTGCCTTTATTTCTAAAATCATCATGAACTCTTATAGATTTAAATTCTCCATGATCTTTACCTAAAAATTTAAGAGCACCACATCCTAATAGTTTGTCGTTTTCCCAAAGACTCCAAAATTTTATGGATGGAACTTTAAGACCTGTGATATCTAAAACATGAGCACTTCCCTCAGGTGACGCTGCTCTTAACTCTACAAAATGTTTTAAAAGAAGTTCATTTACCTCTGGATTGTCAAAATTTCCTTCAATAGATTTAATCATTTATTTTAAAGTAGTTAAATGTCCCATCTTTCTCTTATTTTTTATCTCTTTTTTAAGATAATCATAAAAAAATTGATTTTTGTTTAATTTAATATCTTTTCTATAAGGTATAATTTGATCACCAATTAAGTTTATCATCTCAGCGTTAGATACTTTCTTTAAAGGAACTTTTTTAAGAGAGCAAACTGCTCTTATATGACTTTCAAACTGACTTACATTATATGCATTAATAGTCAGATGACCTGAGTTATGCACTCGGGGTGCAATTTCATTGACGTATAGATTATCATTGTTGTCAATAAAAAATTCTACACACAATGTTCCAATATATTTTAACTCTTCAGCTATTCTAGTAGCCCAATCTTTTGATTGATTTAATATCCGATTACTAATTTCTGCTGGAATTTTAGAATGTTTAAGTATTTGATCCTGATGAAGATTTTCTATCGGCTCATAAATCTCGTAACTTTTCATACCATAACGAACTATTATTATAGATATCTCCTTTTTAAGTTTTACTAATTTTTCAATTATGTAATCTTTTGAAAAATCAATATTTAGATTTTCGATATCTTCAATTTTGTTAATTGGATATTGCCCCTTACCATCATATCCCATTGTAGAAGTTTTTAGTATACCTGGAAGAAAATCTTCTAATGATTTTAAATCTGATTTTTTTTTTACTGGTGCATACTTAGTTGTTTTAATATTAAGTTTATTTATAAAGTCTTTTTCTACTAATCTATGCTGAATAAGTCTGTTAACAGATGGTTTAGGTAAAACTGGTTTAATTTTATTCATATCATTAAGGGTCTCATAAGGGATATTTTCAAATTCATAGGTAATTAGATCAACTTTTTTTACAAACTCAAAAAATTTTTTTTTGTCATCATATTTCCCATAAATGAATTCATTACAAAAATTTTGAGCTGGAGCTACTATATCATCAGAATATATAATCGTATGAACATCAAGTTTTTTTGCTGCAATTGAGAGTAAACTACCCAACTGACCACCACCAATTATTCCTAAATTAATCTGAGACATCTATTTAACATCAACTTTTTGGATATTTTTTGACTGACTTGCTTAAAGTTGATCTCCAATTATTGAGTTTTTTTTTAACTTTTAGATTATCATTTGATATAATAGACGCTGCTAGTAAACCAGCATTTATCGCACCATCCTCTCCAATAGCCAAAGTTCCGACTGGAATTCCTTTAGGCATTTGTGCAATTGATAGCAAACTATCCAAGCCCTTTAATTTTTTACTTTCTATAGGAACTCCTAAAACTGGAACTGAGGTCAAAGAAGATATCATTCCTGGTAAATGAGCTGAGCCGCCAGCTCCTGCAATAATAACACCGATGTTATTTTTTCTAGCTGATTTTGCAAATTCATACATTCTTTTAGGTGTTCGATGTGCTGAAATAATTTTAGTTTCAAATTGAATACCCATATTTTTAAGTATTTTTGCACTCAATTTCATAGTTTTATAGTCAGATTGACTCCCCATAACTATAGATACTTTGAGATTTTTATTTTTTTTCATGAATTTAGTGACAAGAACTTTATTTCAAAATTAAATAAAAATTTCAATAAAATAAATAGTATTTAAAAAACGTACTAGTATGGTTTAATATCATTTATCATATGAAATTTAGAATTGATAATTTGCAGTATTGTAATTGGTCTAGAAAAGTTTTTGAGATTAACAGGGAGGCAGGTCTTGATGCAGTCCATGTCACAATAGTTTATCATGAAGATTTTAAAGAATTATTAAGCGAAACTAAGAAATGGGAAAAATTATTGAAAGAAAATTCTGACTTAATATTTCTAGGTAAGAATCATAACGATATCGATAGAGCTAAAGATGAAAATAAAACAGCAATTTTTTTTGGATTTCAAAATTGCTCACCTATAGAGGATGATATTAACTTAGTTGAAAAAGTTCATCAATTGGGATGTAGATTTATGCAGCTTACTTATAATAATCAATCTTTATTAGCGACAGGTTGCTATGAAAAAATTGATAGTGGAGTTACAAATTTTGGTAGAGAAGTAATAAAAGAAATGAATAGGGTAGGAATTGTAGTAGATATGTCTCATTCTGCAGAAAAAAGTACTTTAGATGCCATAAAAATTAGCGAAAAACCTATAGCAATAACACATGCCAATCCGTCATTTTGGCATCCTGCGAAAAGAAATAAGTCATCAGAATTATTAAAAACTTTAAGTGATAGTGGTGGAATTTTAGGATTATCTATTTATCCTCATCATTTAAAAGATAATACAAATTGTACTTTAAAAAGTTTTTGTGAAATGATTGCTAAAACTGTAGAGATTATGGGTGTAAAGAATATTGGTATAGGCTCTGACCTTTGCCTAAATCAACCTGATAAAGTTGTCGAATGGATGAGAAACGGAACTTGGTCCAAAAGTAAGAATTATGGGGAAGGTTCAAAAAATAAACCTGGTTTTCCAAAACAACCAAACTGGTTTGAGGATGCAAGAGGTTTTAAAAATTTAGAAAAAGGTTTAAAAGATGTAGGTTTTTCCGAAATTGAAATTGACGGAATTCTTGGGAATAATTGGTATAATTTTTATAAAATAATTTGAATATGAAAGTTGAATTAAGAGATCCAAATATAATAATGAAATTATCTAGACTTGGATCTTTTCATCAATCTAAATTATCTTTTTTGAGGAGCTTTTTAGATGAGTTTAAAGATTGGGAATATAAAAGAAATTTTTTTAATTTAGACAAAAATGGTTTTGGAGAAGCTGTTTATTCATTTAAAAAGAAAAAAAGAGTTTATTCATTAGTATGCTTTGCTAACGAGATTCAAGATGATGAAAGATCAGATAGAGTAATTGCTACTAAATGGGATGCTGCTTTTACATTATATGACGGAGTACCAGTTAAAGAGGATATTGATAGATTAAAAAATGAAGTTCCTAAGCAGGAGGTTGGAAGATTATCTTATAAAGAATTAACTTTGTCTAGAGCTAATAAATCTATGAGAATTTTTAATCATGTAGTGGAAAGATTAAGCAATGGTAAACAACCAGATAAAGACCTATTAGAAAAAGTAGGTTATCTTTACAGAACGACTGCAGTTTATGGCTCTGGTAAATTTGGGTTAGCTGATCGATTTAGAATTAAAAATAGAGAGGAAATTAATGGACCTTTTAGATTAGAAATGATGTTGGTGTATCTTGTAAGACAATTTACCTTTGATCAAGTTAATCATATTGCAAAATATAAAAATCCAAAAAAAAGCAGTAAAATTAGAAAATGAAATTTGTAAAAATCTTGGTATAGGAAATTCAACTGGTTTAGGTATGGCTCCGTTTATAGTAAATCATCCAACATTATTGAATAACTGGATACTTTGTAGGGAAACAGCTCTTAAAAAAATTCGAGAAATTAAAAAAGTTAAAGATAAAGAAATAGATATATTCAAAAAGTGTTTGAGAAATTCTATAAAAAATATCACAAGCTGGAATACAAATAGTGAGTATCAACTTAAAAAGATAAAGTCTTTACTGTACAATATAAGAAAATTTATTGATTATATCGAAAATGAATTCAATTTCAAAACGGAATATCCTTTTAATAGAATTTATAATTGGTTAGAAAACGAAACTTGTCATGAATGTATTGAATATGTAGTTTCAATTATGATGGAGCCTTACAGTAGAATAGTTAATCCTCTTATAAGCAAGATGAGCTCTGATGAAGAAAAATATTTTAATATTCCAACATACAGAAAAGTTGGAGAATTAAAAAGAATTATTGAAAAAAGGTATTCAAATATTTTGTCAATTAATTTTGATAAGAAAGAAAATCTCAAGAAATTTTGGTTTATCTCGAAAAATAAGGAGGAGCCAAGAATAGCTAATCGATTTGAAGAGCAAGGGTCGAACTTGGAACAACCCCTTGCTATAGCTAGAGATATAAAAAAATTACATGAAAAATTATTATTACAAAATGATGATCAAACTATAGATCATTTTTTAGTTTATAATTCTGATCTAAGACATGTTGTAAGAAGAGCTTTTATAATTGAGAAATTTCCCTACTCAGAGATTCAAGATAACACAATAAGTGAAAAGGTAATGCCAATTGATATGTTAAGACTTAAATTATCTTTTTTCGGTGCTGTAAAATTTGATCCCAGATCTGACAAATGGTTAAGAATATGCATGTTTAAGGGAGCACCTCTACCTTATGAGCTCAAAGAATTTGATGAGCACTGGATCTATAATTCATAACTCATGAAATCTTTAAGTGAAATAGAGACAATTACTAAAAGATCTAGCCGCGCAGTTGGATTTTCTTGGGGTGAAGCAGAAGAGGTGGGAAAATGTGTCAGAGAATTAGAATTATTGGGCTTTGCAGGAATTAAGAGTTTAAATTTATATTATCAAAAAAAAAAAAATGTAAATTTTGAAGAATTAAATTTAGTGAGCAAAACTAATAAACCAAAAAAATATCCATTTTGTCCTATTAGTGTAGGAATAAGTTTTTTAGATCAAATTAAAAAAATTGAAAATATAAAAAAATGTACCTTTGAGAATATTGCATTCCCTATTTTGTTATTACCATTTATAAGCAGAGGATCCGAGATAATAGGAAAAAAAATATTACTTAAATTTGATGAATTTAAGTTTTTGTTAAATTTCAGTTTAAATATATCGACTAACTTTTTTGATAGAGATCTACCTCAAAAAGCAAAAAATATTGAAATTTCTTTTTTAGAAAATATTGATAACTTTAGTGATAACGATTGGAAATATCTTTATAAACTATCAGAGGAAACTTTTGTTGAGGAGTCTGATAGTCTGAAAAAAGATGCAGCTGGCGCAGGATTAACTGATAATGATTAAAAAAAAAGATATTTTAGAAAAAAATTTAAAGGAATTAGACGAAGTCTGTGATGAATGTAAACAAAAGCATGAAAGTGTTACACATAATCTTATTTTAACAGGTTTTAAAATTTGTTATTCCTGCAGAGTTTCAAAAACTATTTTTCCAATTTAAATGTTATTAACTGGTAGCATATCCATTCTACTCATCACAAATGAGATAGATAGAAAAGCTATTATTAAAAAAGACAAGAAAACTATCCCAAAAGATTTAAAATTAGACTTCAAATTTAAAACCTGTTTAGTTGAAATTATCAAAGCAGCAAATATCCAAAATTGAGTTAAAAAAATTATTGGAACCATCAGTTCTGGCGATATCGCAAAAAACCTTAACAAACCTGGGGCGTGAGCGAATCCTACAGAGGTGAGAACCTTTTTGAATGGAACATTAGATTGTTTATCTGGAAATAGTTTTACACCAATCACAAATATAAGTACTGCCCAAACAAACCATGTAATGATTGCTGTAAGGCCAGATAATGCTATTGCAGTTTTTATTACTGTATTTGCTGCTACTGCACCAGCTATTCCATCTAAAATCATAATTAGGCCAGCAAAATAAATTGATGCTTCACCAAAGTTCTTATTATCACTATAAAGAGTACGGTCTAATTTTATAGATTTGAAAATTATGTTAAGAAATTCACCAAACATTAGTCTTTATTTTTTTTTTGCTCTTTGTAAGAAACAATTAATGGAATTAGTATTAAAGCAATAGTTATTACAATGCAAATTGCAATTAAAAAAATTTTATCCATTATAATTTAAAAAAAAGAGGAGAGAGCGCAAAATCTCTTCTCTAAATTTTTAACCTATCCTTTTACTACTTCTCTAGTATTAGCATTAAATGACTCTTTAAAAGGAATATCAACAATTACAGCATCTACAGGCATTCCTGGTTTATCAGAGTAATTTTGAGGAAGATGTACTTTATATTTAGTTCCTACATTGCCTTTTGGAAAGCCATTAGTATTTAAAGTTCCATCAAAAGGAACATACCCCATTGCTATATTCTTTTTTTTCTCTGGGTGATACCATGGAGAAGTAATGAACCCAACAGGATCACCTCCGTTTTCGGGTGAAATGAGCCAAAAA
>CACJOA010000011.1 GCA_902594915.1 uncultured Pelagibacteraceae bacterium
ACTTATGAACTTGTTCTCTCAAACATTCACAAAACTAAAATTGAATATTTCACAAATTTTACTAACATTAGACGATACTGAGGAAAGAAGAAGATCAATAAATGCAAAAAGAACTTTCGAAAATTTGTTCCAACTTGATTACATACCAATAGTTAATGAAAATGATACTATTGCTACATCAGAAATTAAATATGGTGACAATGATAGGCTTGCTTCAAGGGTAGCCCAAATTACTAATGCCGATACTTTAATATTATTATCAGATGTTGATGGTCTTTTCACAAAAAATCCTAAATTATTTAAAGATGCAAAATTAATAAAAAAAATTAATAACCTAAAAAAAGATCTTAAAAAAGTTAATATTAAAGGTATGACTGAATTTGGACGTGGAGGGATGAATACAAAAATTGAAGCAGCTAAGATTTGTAATTTAGCAGGGTGTAACATGGTTATAGCAAATGGTTTATTTATAAATCCTATCAGTAAAATTGAGATGAGGGATAATTGTACATGGTTTTTATCGAAAATATCAAAATTACACGCCAGAAAAAAATGGATTATTAGCTCTATTTCTCCTAAAGGAGAGTTAGTGATTGATGAGGGTGCAAAAAAAGCTCTTCTTAATGGAAAAAGTTTACTAGCCGCTGGTATAAAGAAAGTAATTGGTAAATTTTATAAAGGTGATCATATAAAAATTTTAGATAATAAAAGAAAAGAATTTGCAAGAGGCTTAAGCTCTTTTTCTTCTGCAGAAATCAACAAAATCATGGGCTATCACTCGAATGAAATAAAAAAAATTCTAGGGTATGTTTCAAAATCTGAAGTGGTTCATAAAGATGATATGGTGAAGATCTAATGAAAAAATCATTAATTAATATTGGTATTAAATCAAAAAAAGCACTTGCAAGTCAGATCGACACAAAAAAAAAAAATAAGGTTCTTAAAGATTATATCTATTTTATCAAAAAAAATAAAAATTTAATTCTAAATGAAAACAACAAAGATATTAAGATAGCAAAAAAGAAGAAATTAAAAGATAACTTGATAAAAAGACTTGTCCTTAGTGATAGAAAAATTTTAGATATTACAGAAACAATTAAAAAGATAATTAAACTTAAAGATCCAACTAATATTATTTTAGAAAAATGGAGAAGACCTAATGGTTTAAAAATTTCGAAAGTATCAATACCAATAGGTGTTATTTGTGTAATTTATGAGAGTAGACCAAATGTAACGTCTGATGTAGCATCTTTATGTTTTAAGTCTGGAAATTCTGTAATTCTAAAAGGTGGTTCAGAAGCTTTTTACTCTAATCTTATACTCTCAAAATTATTTAGAAAATCGCTAAAAAAAAATAATGTTGACCAAAGTTATGTTCAATTTATTGAAACTAAAAAAAGAAATGTAGTTGACTTCCTTTTAACGAAGATGAGTAAACTAATTGATGTAGTTATTCCTAGGGGTGGAAAAGGTCTTGTAAGAAAGGTACAAAATTTATCATTAATACCAACTATTGGTCATCTAGAGGGTGTATGTCACTCTTACGTTGATAAGTATGCAGATCCCCAAATTGCAAAAAAAATAATTTTAAATGCTAAATTGAGAAATACAGCAATTTGTGGAGCAACGGAAACAATTTTATTGCATGAAAAGATAATTAAAAAATTTGGCAATCTTATTTTGAAAAATTTGGAAAATTATGGATGTAAAATTATTGGAGATAGTAAAATTGTTAAATTGTATGATAACAAGATACAAAAAGCATCAATTAAAGATTGGTCAAGAGAATATTTATCATCAATCGTATCTGTAAAGTCTGTAAAAAATTTAGATGAAGCGATAGATCACATAAATAAATATGGGACGATGCACACAGACTGCATAATTACCCAAAATAAAAATTCGGCAAAAAAATTTCTTGAAAAAGTAAAAAGTTCAATAGCAATGCATAATACCTCAACCCAATTTGCAGATGGGGGTGAATTTGGCTTTGGTGGAGAAGTTGGAATTTCGACAAGTACATTACCTCCACGGGGTCCTGTTGGTTTGAACCAATTAGTTTCTTATAAATATCAAATAACAAGCGATGGAAAAATAAGAGGTTAATTTTGGTTCAAAAAAAAAACAAAATTGGAATACTTGGTGGATCCTTTGATCCTCCGCACAAAGGTCATTTAAAAATTTCTAAAGAGGCTAAGAAATTACTAAGGTTAAAAAAAATAATATGGGCTATTACAAAAAAAAATCCCTTTAAGAAGATAAGCAAGACCAATGTTTCTTTAAGAATAAAAAGTTGTAAAAAAATAATTGGAAAAAACAATTTTATTGTTGTGAAATTTTATGAGAATTTAATTAGATCAAATAAGACATTTCATTTGATTAATTACCTTACGAAAAATAAAAAAGATGATATTTATTTTATAATGGGAGCAGATAACCTAGTAGGCTTTCATAAATGGTACAAATGGAAATCAATTTCAAAAAAATGCAATATAATTGTATTCGACCGTCACGGTTATAAAAAAAAGTCGTTAAATTCTATGACATTTAAAAGATTAAATAACAAAAATCTTAAATTCATAGAGTTTGATAAAGTAAATATTTCATCTTCTCAATTGAGAAAAATTTGATAAGGTCAAATTAATTAATGGAAAAAACTTCTGATTTAAAAAAAAGCATAATTAAAACTTTAGACATAAACAAAGCTCAAGATATCGTGAGTATAGACCTTAAGGATAAAAGCTCAATAGCTGACTTCATGATAATTGCAAGTGGTACATCGTCAAGACATATTCAATCTTTATCAGAACAAGTATTGAGTAAATTTATAGATAGAGGTTTGAAGGATAGTAAGATTGAAGGTAAAGAGAGTAATGAATGGAAATTGGTAGATGGTATAGACATCATTGTTCATATATTTCACCCAGAAAAAAGAAAATTTTATGAACTTGAAAAAATGTGGTCTGAATTAATTCCTAAAGAAAAACTAATAATATGATTAAAAAATTTTTTTTTAAATTCATAATAGTTTTTTATATTTCATATATCCATACTGCTATTTCGTCAGAAAATGATATTTATAAAAAGATTGATTTATTCGGAGAAGTTCTTGAAAAAATAAATAAAGAATACGTAGATGAAATTGATCAATCTGAAAGTATGGATTCTGCAATAAATGGTCTTCTTCAGTCATTGGATCCATATTCTGCTTATATGTCTCCTGACATATTCAATCAAATGCAAACAGAGACTAGCGGTGAATTTGGAGGCTTAGGTATTGAAGTAAGTATGGAGTCAGGAGTTGTAAAGGTAATTTCACCTATAGATGATACGCCCGCTTCGAGGGCAGGTATTAAAGCTGGAGATTACATTGTTAAAATAAATAACACACAAGTTCAGGGAAAATCGTTGGGTGAAGCTGTAGATTTAATGAGAGGACCAGTAGGTTCTGGAATTGAATTAACGGTAAGAAGACGGGGTGAAAAAAAAGCTCTTAAATTCAAAATTATAAGAGAAATAATTCAAATCAAATCTGTAAAGGCTGATCTTCTAGATCAAAATATCGGCTATATAAGATTGACATCATTTAATGAAAATAGCGGTAACCAAATTGAAAAAGAAATTAGGGAATTAGAAAAAAATAAGAATGTTAAATCTTATATTTTAGACTTAAGAAATAATCCTGGTGGATTACTTTCCCAGGCAATTAAAATTTCAGATTTTTTTTTAGATAAAGGAGAAATAGTCTCTACAAGAAGTAGAAAAAAATCTGAAAATAGAAAATGGTTTGCAAACAAAGGTGATTTAACTAATGGTAAAACGCTTGTGATATTAATTAATTACGGGTCAGCTTCAGCATCTGAAATAGTAGCTGGTGCTTTAAAAGATCACAAAAGAGCAATCTTACTAGGTGAAAACAGTTTTGGTAAAGGTTCTGTACAATCAATAATACCACTTAAGAACGAAGGCGCGATAAGACTTACTGTTGCAAAATATTATCTTCCATCGGGAAAATCTATTTCTGAAGTGGGTGTGTCGCCAGATATTGAGATTACAGAAGAAAGTGATGATTTTAGAATTAAAACTGATACTGATAATCAACTAAATTACGCTATAAAATTATTGAACGGATAGAATGGAGGAAAAGTTTAAGAATCTACCTCTCAGAAATGGTGTGGGCATAGTTCTTTTAAATAAACAGAATAAAGTTTTCGTAGCAAAAAGAATTGATAATGCAAAAAATTTTTGGCAAATGCCTCAAGGTGGAGTTGATGATGGAGAAGGATTTCTTGCAGCTGCTTATAGAGAATTAAAAGAAGAAACAAGTATTAACAATGTCAAGCTTATTAAAGAAATCGAAGGTACTATGACTTACGAACTTCCAAAGAATCTATTAGGAATAATATGGAAAGGAAAATATAGAGGTCAAAAACAAAAATGGTTTTTAATGAGATATTTAGGCAATGATAATGAAATTAATATTAAAACATCTAAGCCTGAATTCTTAGCCTGGAAGTGGATAGATCTAGATGAAATTACAAATGTTGTTGTTGATTTTAAACTTCACATCTATAAAGAGCTTCAGAAAAAAATAAAAAAGATTATTAATTAATAGCCTTTAAAATTTCAATTTTTTGTTCATTTAAAAACTTGACTTGATCATTTGAAGTTATTTCTTTGGATTGATCTTCTGCAATTTTTAATAACTCTTGAAATTTGCTTTTTTGCGTTTGTTTTAAATCATAAATTGAACTTGTTAAAATAGTCAAATTATTATTTTTAAATTCTAAGACCCCATCCTCAATAAAAAACTTATCTTCTCCAGAATTTGAATTGATGATTATTAAACCAGGCTTCAAAAATGAGATTATTGAGATATGATCTTTAAGAATCCCCATTTCACCCTCGAGAGCTGGTACAACAACTTCCGTTACGTCTTCTTTTGATAAAAATAATTTTTCTGGATTAACAATTTCTAATTTGAACTCTTCGTTCATTATGCTGCGGTATCTTTCGCCATTTTCTCAGCTTTTTCTATAGCCTCTTCAATAGTTCCGACCATATAAAAAGCGGCCTCAGGAAGATGATCGTACTCTCCTTTGCATATTGCATCAAAACCTTTTATGGTCGACTCTAAATCAACAAGTTTTCCTGGTGATCCAGTAAAAACTTCTGCAACAAAAAAAGGCTGTGATAGAAATCGCTGAATTTTTCTTGCTCTTGCTACAACTAATTTATCGTCTTCTGATAATTCGTCCATTCCTAAAATTGCGATAATATCTTGTAGTGATTTATATGTTTGCAAAATTTTTTGAACTTCTCTTGCAACTCTATAATGCTCATCTCCAACAATTCTAGGATCTAAAATTCTTGACGTAGAGTCTAATGGATCAACTGCAGGATAAATGCCTATTTCTGCTATTTGTCTTGAAAGAACCGTTGTTGCATCTAAATGAGCAAAAGAGGTTGCTGGAGCAGGATCAGTAAGATCATCTGCTGGCACGTAAATTGCTTGTACTGATGTTATCGAACCTTTGTTTGTGGTAGTAATTCTTTCTTGTAAATTACCCATATCTGTCGCTAACGTTGGTTGATATCCGACTGCAGATGGTATTCTCCCAAGAAGTGCTGATACTTCAGATCCGGCTTGTGTAAATCTAAAAATATTGTCTACAAAGAAAAGAACGTCTTGTCCTTCTTGATCTCTAAAATATTCGGCTACTGTCAATCCAGTAAGAGCAACTCTTGCTCTTGCTCCAGGAGGCTCATTCATTTGACCGTAAACTAAAGCTGCTTTAGAACCAGGACCATCAGATTTAATTACACCTGACTCCATCATCTCGTGGTAAAGATCATTTCCTTCTCTTGTTCTTTCTCCAACACCTGCAAAAACAGAAAAACCACCATGAGCTTTTGCAACGTTATTTATTAATTCCATTATTAAAACAGTTTTTCCAACGCCCGCACCACCAAACAAACCGATCTTTCCCCCTTTTGCATATGGAGCTAATAAATCAATTACCTTAATACCAGTAACAAGTATCTCTGTTTCAGTAGATTGATCGTTAAATTCGGGTGCCGATCTATGAATTGGCCAACTCTCTTTTGTTTTAACTTCTCCTCTTTCATCTATTGGTTCACCAACAACATTTATTATCCTCCCTAAAGTCTCAGGACCAACCGGTACTTTAATTGGAGCTTTAGTATTAATTACTTCATCTCCTCTTTTAAGTCCTTCTGTAGCATCCATTGCAATAGTTCTTGCTGTTGACTCTCCTAAATGTTGAGCTACCTCTAAAACAAGTCTGTTGTTACCATTTTTGCATTCTAATGCTGTTAAGATTTCAGGTAATTCTCCATCGAATTTTACATCAACAACTGCTCCGATAACTTGTGTAATTATTCCTTTGCTCATGACTATAAACTTTCTGCTCCTGATATAATTTCTATTAATTCTTTTGTAATTGCGGCTTGACGACTTCTATTATATTCAATCGTAAGTTTGTCAACCATTTCTCCTGCGTTTCTAGTTGCATTGTCCATCGCACTCATTCTTGCACCTTGCTCACTTGCTGAATTTTCAAGCATTGCTTTAAAGATTTGTATTGAAATATTTTTAGGTAATAAATTGCTTAAAATCACGTCTTCATCTGGCTCAAATTCATATTTATCATCTGATTTACTTGTGTCATCATTTTCAGTATTTAATGGAATTATTTGTTGAGCTTGAGGAATCTGGGTAATAACGTTTTTAAATTGATTATAAAAAATAGTGCAAATATCAAATTCTTCTTTATCAAATTTTTCAATTATACTTTTACCGACTTTTTCAGCATCAAAATAATTGGCATTTTTAGAGTTTTTAAATGAAATATTTTCAATAATTTTATCTCCAAAATTCCTTTTCAATTGGTCATTCCCCTTAGATCCGACAGTAATTATCTTTAATTCCTTTCCATCTTTAATTATTTTTGAAAAGAAATTTTTAGCTTTTTTAATTATATTAGCGTTAAATCCACCACATAACCCTCTATCAGATGTCATTATTACACAAAGATGTCTCTGCTCTTTACCAGTTCCTGATAATAGTTTAGGTGCACTATCTTTATCAGATATGCCGTTAGATAAATTTAGTATGACGTTATTCATTTTTTTTGAATAAGGTCTACCCTTTTCTGCACTTTCTTGAGCTCTTTTTAATTTAGCAGCAGCAACCATTTTCATTGCTTTGGTAATTTTTTGTGTAGATTTTACACTTGTTATTCTTTTTTTTAAATCATCTAAACTTGCCATAAAAATTAAGGTTTAATAGTTTTCTTAAGATTTGTAATTACTTCAACCAAATTTTTTTCTGTTTCTTCCTCTAATTTTCCTGAATTTAAAATAGACTCAATAATTTCAGGCTTATCAGACTTACATCTCTCAATTATTTTACTCTCAAAACTAGCAATATCTTTCAAGTCAATGTCATCAAGATAACCTTTTACCCCACAAAATACTGCAATCACTTGTTCAGCAACTGTCATTGGAGAGTATTGTTTTTGTTTTAATAGTTCTGTTAATTTCGATCCTCTATTTAAAAGTTGCTGAGTTGAAGCATCTAAATCTGATCCGAATTGTGCAAAAGCAGCCATCTCTCTATATTGCGCTAATTCAAGTTTCATTGAACCCGACACTTTTTTCATTGATTTTGTTTGAGCAGCAGAACCGACTCGAGAAACTGATAGCCCAACATTTATTGCAGGTCTTATACCTTGATTAAATAACTCTGTTTCCAAAAATATTTGTCCGTCAGTAATTGATATAACATTTGTAGGTATATAAGCTGACACATCTCCACCTTGTGTCTCAATAATAGGAAGAGCTGTCAGAGAACCTCCGCCGTGCTGATCACTTAATTTGGCAGCCCTCTCGAGAAGCCTGCTATGAAGATAAAAAACATCACCTGGATATGCCTCTCTTCCTGGAGGCCTTCTAAGTATTAATGACATTTGCCTGTAAGCTACAGCTTGTTTCGATAAATCATCATAAATAATTAATGCATGCATTCCATTATCTCTAAAATATTCACCCATAGCACAACCAGTATACGGAGCCAAAAATTGTAATGGAGCTGAGTCAGATGCTGTTGCTGCAACAATAGTCGTGTACTCCATTGCCCCAGCTTCTTCTAAAGTTTTTTGAATTTGTCTAACAGTTGATCGTTTTTGTCCAACAGCAACATATATACAATAAAGTTTTTGTTTTTCATCACCTGTCTCATTAATTTTTTTTTGATTGATAATTGCATCAATTGCAACAGCTGTTTTGCCAGTTTGTCTATCTCCAATGATTAACTCCCTCTGACCTCTTCCAATCGGGACAAGACTATCAATTGATTTTAAACCTGTTTGCATTGGTTCACTAACAGATTGTCTTGGAATTATACCTGGGGCTTTAACTTCAACTCTACTTTTTTTAATTCCCTTATCTAAAGAACCTTTTCCGTCAATAGGATTACCTAACCCATCAACAACTCTTCCAAGTAATTCTTTTCCAACTGGAGTATCGACAATACTTCCTGTTCTTTTGACTACATCACCCTCTTTGATGTTTCTATCGTCACCAAATATTACTACTCCAACATTTTCACTTTCCAAATTTAAGGCCATTCCCTTAGAACCATCTGAAAATTCAACCATCTCTCCAGCTTGAACATTGTCTAAACCATAAATTCGGGCAATACCATCACCTACAGATAATACCTGGCCAACCTCAGAAATTTCTACCTTATCTCCAAAATTTTTTATTTGTTCTTTTAAAATTTTTGTTACTTCCGAAGGATTAATTTCCATATTATGCCTCTATCATTTTATTTTCAATTTGTTGTAATTTATTTTTGATTGAAGTATCAATCATTGTGCTTCCAACTTGTACAATTAAACCTCCAATTAAAGTTGTATCATGATTGTATTTTAATTTTATCTTTGATTTAAAATTATTAGATAACTCATCTGTTATTTTGTTAATTTCTTCTTGTGATAATTTTTTTGCTGACTTAATTTCTGCTCTCAGCTCACCTCTTTTTTCTGAACAAATTTCATTAAAACTTTTGAGTATTTTCACAATATAAAAAAACCTTCTTTTTAAAATTAGTAAATTCAAAAAGTTTTTGAATAAGGTCTCAAGATTGAAATTTTCTGAAATCTTATCAATAACACTTTTTAAAACATTTTGACTTAAAGTAGGATCTTTAATTAAGTTTTTAAAATCTTTATTACTTGAAATTAATCTTAAAAGACCGTTGGAGTTCTCCTCAACCTTTATTAACACATTAGCTTCATTAGCTAATTCATATAAAGCTAAAGAATATCTTTCAGCTGAAGTATCAGAAAAACCCTTATTTTTACTCAAATTATTACCTTTAAATGTCTGTGATTAATTTAAAAATCACGATTTAATTAACATATGCATTTATAGTCTTCAAGTAACACATTGACTAAAAATGGTTTTTTTTGGGCCTTAATTAAAGCTAATTGGATCAACATCAACTGAAAGTTTTATTCCGTAAGGGAATTTATAGTTTGGAATAATACTCGCCAAAGAATTCTGCAATTTTAATGATTTTGGACCCCTGATCAAAAGTCTCATTCGATATTTTTTTTTTATTCTAAATATGGGTGCTTCCACAGGACCCAAAATTTTTCCAATTATTTTTTTTTCAACTGCTACTTTAAATTTTATAGCTTCTTTTTCTAATATACTTTCATTATTACCTGTTAAAATCAGAGAAATGAATCTTTGAAATGGTGGAAGATTATTTTGTTTTCTAATTTGTATTTCTTTATCTAATAAAATATCTGGATTTTTATTAGTAATATCAGAAATCATTTTAGAATTACTATTAAAGGTTTGAAAATAAACTGTTGATGGTTTTCCAGTACGTCCAGCTCTACCTGAAAGTTGATGATAAAGCTGTAAATTTTTTTCAGTATTTCTGAGGTCGTGACCATTGGTCGATAGATCAATATCTACAACAATAATGCAATTAAGACTCGGAAAATGAAATCCTTTTGAAATTAATTGTGTTCCCACCAATATATCAATTTCATTATTGATTATTCTCTCTAACTTTTCTTTTGAGTCTTTTTTATTCATTGTATCACTTGAGAAAATCTCAATTTTTTTTTTGGGAAAAATTTTTTTTACTTCCTCAAAAATTCTCTCAACACCTGGGCCACTGAATATAAAATCACAGATTCCTTCTTTTTTGCAATCTCTTCTAAGAGATGTTTTGAAACCACAATAATGACATAATAATTTATTCTTTTTTTTATGATAAACTAAATTAATTGAACAATTTGGACATGAATAAGTGTTTACACATTTTTTACATAAAACATTCGGTGAAAATCCCCTTCTGTTTAAAAAGAATAAGACCTGATCTTTTTTTTCTAAATGAAATTTTATTTTTTTAATAATTTCATTTGAAATCCAAGTTTGCTTATCTAATTTCACATTATTTAAATTTATTATTTCATAATTAGGTAATGAAGCGTTCTTATACCTATGTTTTAATTTCGAAATGTTATATTTACCGTTTTTAATATTCTCGAAAGTTTCAACGGAAGGAACAGCTGTAATTAAATTTATTGGAACATTCTCAAATGAAGCTCTTGCTATCGCCATATCTCTCGCATTGTAAATTATTCCTTCATCCTGTTTATAAGATTGATCGTGCTCTTCATCTACAATTATCAACCCCAATTTTTTAAATGGTAAGAATAGAGATGATCTTGCTCCAATAACAACTTTAATTTTGTTTTCTATTATTCCACTCCAAATTATTTCTTTATTTTTTTTTGACACATTGGAGTGCCAAAGAGCGGGGTTAAAACCAAAAAAATCAATAAATTTTTTTTCAAAATCGTTAGTTAATCCAATCTCAGGTAACATTATAAGTATTTGAAAGCCTTTTTCTAATCTTTTTTTTAGAGCTTCAAAATATACAATTGTTTTTCCAGATCCAGTGGTCCCCTGTAAAACATGAACATTAAATTCTTTATTCGAATTATTTATTTGACTTAAAGAATTTCTTTGTTCATCCGACAATTTAATAGAATTTCTTTTTAATTGATAATTAAAATTTTCATAAAATTTGGTATTGACCTTTTCTACAGGTTTGCCGGCCAAAAACAGAAGTTTAAGGACCATGCCTTTTGGAACAATATTATATTTGGCGAACCAACTGATAAAATTTAATAAATTTTTATTTAATTTAGGTATATCTAATTTTTTAACAATTTTCCTAATTGCAAATTTCTTATTGTTATTTTTTTCAAATTCGTCCCATACAATTCCAAATATTTTAGATTTACCAAATGGAACCTCAACAAAATCACCAGTAGTTAAATTTAAATCACTTTCATATGTAAATGGATAGTCAAATATATTCGGCAAAAGCACTGGGAACTTCATAACTTAATACATAATATTTGGTTTTTTATCGAGTGAATAGTAAAATCTATAGATTACTTAAATTTTCGAATTTTTTATTTATTGTAAATCTAGCTGACTTTTCTACAAGACCTTCTTGATCCTCAAATCGTAAATCAAGTTCGTAATTATAATCTTCATATTTAAAAGCCTTTTTTCCAAAGGTTAACCCTAAATGATAACCTGACCAGTCTTGATTCCCCTCATTACTGACATCTGCGTTGAAACCTCTCGCTGAAATTTTTATTTTATCATTGTAGTTTTTGAAACTACTTCCACCAAGATAAATTTTTGATATATTTCTTCCTGGTATCTTTGTCGTATAAGATAGCTCTAAAGTGTTAGCTAATAACCGATCAATGCTTTCTTTTACTAATAAAGTACCGTCCGTAAATTGTGAGGAATATTCTGGAAATCTTTGTGCATTAAATGAACTCTCAAGGCCCACCGTAAAGAATTGATCAGCATCTATATGATTATTATTTTCCAACTTTAAATTTAGTCCCATAAATTGACTTAAATAATTGTTACTTTTTATCTCAATTTTATCAGTATCATAGTCAGTTTGTTCTTGAAGACTTAAACCAATAATTGGTGTCAAAGAAGCTTTAATATTATTGTCCTGATACGTATTTTTTAATCCTAAAGTAAAATTTTCACTATTCGATTTTGTTTTATCGTTAAAGTCGCTATCTTGTCTTGAATATCCTAGAAAGAGATTGCTAACAGCATTTTCAGTGAGATTGATCGGAGAATACATACCAACACCTCCATAATTCTTGCCTTTATAAATATCTTCTCTTCTTTGAAAGCTATTAAAAATTTTTACAAATCCAGTGTTACAATCTTTGAATTCTTCATTATTTCCAATCTCATCTAGTGTAGTACATCTTTGTTTATTAAAACCAATATGATTAGCAGCATCATAAAAATTTTTGAACTTAGTTAGAGTATTTTCTGCTCGATATTTGTGACTATCTTGATTTACTTCAAGTCTTTCACCTTTAATAACTAAAATTCCATCATCCCCAGCGTTAAAATATTCACCAAGTACATTTAAAGCTTCATCACCTTGGCCCGTATGTTGATAAGTGTAGTTACCCGAGGTTTTTGCCGCTCTACCTGGTGTAATACTCCCCCAGCTATTAGTGCTTCCATCCGAAAAAGTTAATGTTTGTTGTCTTTTAAAGGTAACTTCATGCTCAGAATTGTTTGTAATAGTTATTTTATCACTACCTCCTTCTCCATCAGAATAATCGAATATTCTTAACTCATAATCTCTATTAACATCGCTTCTGATGACAATTTCACTTGTTGTAGAATTAAAATCTATACCATTTTTAAATATAGCATCTTTTCCTATATTTACAGTTGTTTTACCACTGCCTGAGGCTCCACAAGCTCCCCATGGATCATTGCTATCTGAAGTTTCATGACATTCAGCAACCATTATGTCCATACCAATTCTGAACGAACTACCAGAACCTGCCACACTAAAAGATTGTTCAGGTCCACCTAATATAGAGCCTGTATTAGTGATTGTATTATTAACTTTATTATTCAACCTAATTGCATTCGCTCCTTTATCTGTTACTTCTATTGTACCTGAGTTAATAATGGTATAACCACCAGCAGATCCAGCATCACTTTCATCTGAACATGAGCTATGTCTACTTGTTGAAGAACATTGACCGAGACTTATGGCTCCTTGGTGGGTTGGGTTGTGGCTTGTTTGAATATTTGAGAGAACTCCATAAGCACTTATAGTTCCACTATTATTGATAGTTAGATTTCCAGTAAAACCTAGTCCGTAATTAGTAATTGGTGCATGTGAAGTTGTGGAAATTGTACCAGTATTTGTGATAGTTGAAGTTCCTTTATTTCCGATAAACTCAATCATTTGACCAGGTCCATTAATCGTGCCGTTATTTGTAATATCAAAACTGGTTGCATCTTGTAAATAAATTGCTTGCCAAGCATTGCTTTGTCCTGGATCTATTGTACCATTATTTACCAGTGTAAAATTTTCTTCACCAACTACATTAATCATACCAGATGCTCCTGAAGCTTGACTTATAGTTACGCCTTCATTTACTGTCATAGTCTGATCATCAGCACATACAATTGTATTAGATATTGAAGTGTCAGAGGAATATGTAACTTCACAATTAGCTTTAGCATTATTGTGCGAAATAATAAATACAACGACTACTAAAAAAAAATATTTTTTCATATTAGAGAGAAAATACAAAGAAAATTTTTAATTACAAATGCTTATAAACGTTGTTTATTAAAGATTTTTTATTGATTAAAATTTATTAGTGAAATTTAATACAGTATTAAAGCTGTCTTTTCTAGAAAAATCATAATTGGAATTTATTGATACATCAATACCATTAATTTCATATTCATAGCTAAATTTAAGATTTTTATCTTGAAGAGGATCATAATCTAAAGCAACTTGGGTATGTTTGTCACGTACATGGCTCAATTTTAGATATAAACTATCCTGATTAAAGGTATTTTTTTCAAAACTACTAAAATTTTCATAATTAAATCCAAAAGTATAACCATTATCTAATATTCCCTCAAATCCTATATTACTTTTTAAATTGTGAATTGAATTCGAATTATAAAATTTAGATTGATAAACTGAGTCTCCTGCATTCCTAAACTCATAATCTACATCAGAAGAAAAATCATTAACATACTCAAAACTACCATTAATACTTCTTTTTCCATTCGAAATATTTTTTAGATTATCAAATTTTAATCCTGCAGTTAAATTTCCAGTTTCAAAAGTAGTCAAATCATGAGACGCTAAGAGTTTTTGAGATGTATGTAGTTGATTATATTCAGCAAGCTCTGAGATACCAAAGTCAATTTTAGCTGTGGGCATAATGTTAAAATTAGTAAATCCTTTATTTGTTTGAAGACTTAAGGCGGAAAAAATTTGTTTACCATTTCGAACTCCGGTATTTGAACCTGACTCACGTTTATCAATTTCTAAAATACTTGCTCCTATTAAAGAATTTAAGTCAAGTTTTTCATTTAATTTTATTGAGCTGTACAGATTTAAAGAAAGGGCCTCTGTTTCAAATTTATTTGCGCTTCTTAGAACATCAGTATCTTCGTTACCATATCTTAAAGCTAAACCAAAAAACTTATCATTATTAAATTTACGATCTGCACCTAATGTTAAACCCTTTGTTTGAATTTCTCTTGGTTTTAAACTATTAGAATCTCGATTTCCGATTGTTAAATCACCGTGAGACCAAAAAGACCATTTTTTACTTTCCTTTTTATTTTTTTGGATTAATGCATTAACCTTAGAATAGATTGCATTTGTTAAAGGTTTTTCAATTTCATCCGGTAAATGACTGAAAATCTGGCTTAAATTTAAATTGATATTATTAGAATATGATCTTAAGCTGTTTTCATTTCTCCTTAACCAATCAAATCTTCTAAATATTGTTGAAGTATTATATTTAATAACATCTTTTGCAAATTCTATTTGTGATGCAGTATCTGTCTCTATACTTGCATTTGTTTCATTCAATTCGCAAATTACTACTCCATAAGGACAAATTAAATCATATTCAAAAATGATATCGTCTCCAACACCAGTAATTGCGTCTTCAGTTGAAACGTAAAGTTTCATTCCGTCTTTTCCAAAAGTCCATCCATAAGGTGAAACATTATTTCCATTCGCATCTATTTGATATTTATCAACATAAGTTGCAGAACTTAATTCAAATGGATTACTCAATTTCCAAACATAAATAAAAGCAGGGATGGCAGTACTGTTATTATGAATTTTAGTCAGATAAAGTCTGGTACCATCATCATCAAAAGCTAAGTCCCCTGTAAATACATTTCCTACTATCGATTTTGTATCAAGATTATATTCGAAAGTACCAGAACTTGGATCATAGGGTGTGGAAAGATTAACTTGAACTATATTACCAGTATTTGAATTTCCGTCACTGAGGTACATTTTTGATCCATCGTTATTGAATGCAAAACCTTTCATATTGCCAATAGTAGATGAATATTCTGTTCTATAATCAATACTGTCATCATCAATTATTGTTGAATCAGAAATTGAAGCTACATCATATGGAGTTGATAAATTATGGAATTGAGCTTGGCCTGAGCCACTAAAAAAGAAAACCTTAGTACCATCATTATTGAGTTTAATTTTATTATTTGAATTATTAGTATTCAAATTATCTCCAAGACTGTTTGTCTCTACAACTGTTCTATTAGCAACGTCCATAGTGCTTATATCAAAAGCTGTCGCTAGATCATAAATATATACCTTATTATCAAAGTGACTTACCACAAACATTTTTTTTCCGTCAGCAGATATACTTATTCCGGTTGGTGATGGAACTTCAGTCGCACCGTCTAAATTTGTACCTTTGAATTGTTTATATATTGGTTTAACTATTTCAGCTTCTACTGGAAGAAAAATTAATAAAAAAAAAAATAAAAATAATTTTCTCATAATACGAAGATTAGATTATCTTAATAATTTTGGAATCATGCTAATTTTTAAATGACTAATTGAGTGCACATTGCTTTTGACACATACTATCACTATTTCTTTGTTTACACTCATTATAGCAAACAAAATCAAATGCCAATTTAGGTTGGCCAAACGCGGTTTCTACTGTCTTTAATGCAGAAATTTTATTTTCAGATGTATAACAACCAACATATGCTGTTGCATTTAAAATTTTTTCTCCAACTTTATCTTTAGTCATCTCTTTAGTTTCATCATTTGAATTTTTAATATTATTTGCTGATGTAAAGTTTTTTAAAATTGATGATTTAATTCCAAAATTTGTATTTTCAGGGATTGTTCCATAAGACTCAAGTGCATCTTTATAATCTAGTTTTGCAACTGCTACTCCTATCACATCACCATTAATATTTACAATAGGACCACCGCTATTTCCTGGTTGTATCGCAGCATCTATTTGCACTAAAGCATAATTGTTTTGCAAACCTGCTAACGCACTTACAACTCCCTTGGTGACCTTAACTGATGAACTCACAGCTTTACCAAAGGGATATCCCGCCACATAAATATCATCTAAGAGCTTGGCATCCTGTGTTGCGATATCAAATTTGTCTTTGGGTTTGATGTTTGTTTCTAATATAGCTAAATCATTCATTCTGTCATATGCAAGAATTTTCGCTTTACTGGTTTTTCCGGCATAATTTACTTGATTAATATTACAATAGTTCACTACATGATAATTAGTAACTATATGACCTTCATCTGAAATAAAAAATCCAGATCCAGATCCTGTAAAAATATTGTTATCAAAAACTTTAACAATCCTTTTCGATTTGGTGTCATTATCTATTTCTGTTTTCGCTTTAACTTCCTTACAAACAAAAGTGACATTTAATGGATTAACTACTTTTTCAGCAATATTCTTTGACTCGTTACATTGAGCTAAATTATCTTTGTAAACATGCTCTACCATGTTTCCATTTAAAAATAATAATAATGCTACAACTGTTTCAACCATTAATTGATAGTACCTATAATTTTATCTATGAACAACACATAATTTGGTGCTTAAAACCTCGTTAGATCCTGATTTTGAGAATATCCAATACTCATCTTTTAGACCAGCTTGAACTATTATCTCTCTATCACAACCATTTTGTTGAACAGTTTCTGAATAAAGACCAATTTGACCACCACACATTTTCTTTCCTATGTGTGAAGAGTGTATAGATGTCATATCTGCCCAAGATTTTGCTAAATCACATGTTCTGTCAGATCCAACACTCCCATAGGGATTTTTTCCAGCTACTCCAATATAACCAATATGAGTTTGTAATACATTTTCATGAAATGGTGTCTTGTTATAATCAGTAACATTGCCACAATCTTTTTGTTGTCCACCTCCACTAGAATTTGTTTGTCTGAAAACTTTTGAATTTGGTCCATTCATTTTGCATAAAGCTGCATCTGATTTAATCCACTCTACGACAGCATTAAAATTTTTTTTTACTGCTTGTTTTTTTGCACTTTCGATTACACCTGCATAAATTTGTATAGATATTACCATTAAAATTATAAGTAAGGTTACAACAACTAAAACTTCTATTAATGTAAATCCTTTTTTCATTTTAATAATTTTTTAAAGCTATTTTTTAGCTTCTCTTTAACTTTATCTTTTATAATTTCTTCATCAATCATACCAGACGCGATTTTATTTTTTATCTCTTTATAAGATATATCCAAAATTTCTCTGGTCAGGATTTCATAATTTTTACTACCTTTTGCATTACCTAAATTTGTAAATTTCATATCGTTCAATTTTATTTTCTTAGTAATATCCAGCTCATTCGATGTTGCTGTGACGTTTAAATTTTTTATATCAAATTGTTTAATCAAAAACTTTTTAGAGTCAGGTTCAGAAGCTGGTCTATTTTTAGTATTAAGTGTTTTTTTAAGAGAATTGAAATTATTTTTAGCTTTATTAGTTATGTCAAAAAAATAATTTACTCTAACACCATCAAGTAAAATATTATCGATAATAATAGTCTCTTCATAAAAAGATAGGGCATCTAACTGAGCAGATGCTTTATCAATAATTAATATTTTGCCTGGAAAATTCTTATTTTGAATCTCAATACTTTTTAAGTTTATCTCTTCACTCAAATACCCCACATCAAATTCAGCTATTTTTACAACTCTATCTAGACTGTTGGATAGAATATTTTCAAAAATTTTTTTAATGATTGTGTCACTGAAAAGAACAATAAAAATTGTAGACAATAAGCTAAAAGAAAATATAGAAATAATAAATTTTTTCATTTTCAATTAGTATCAAATTTAAATATATTTACGAAATATTATTGGAAAATTTTATTTAATTTAACAACTATTGTTTCTTGTTACTTTTAAAGTTTGATTTAACGAAATCTCACAACCTGATGTAGGATTTTTAGCTGTAATTGTATAATTAGTTCCGCTTGCACTTATACAAAATTGAAAATCTTGATCGGTTAAATTATCTTGTCCGTCTAAAACATTTGATACAATTTTAGCGCTCGAAGAACTGCTGCAACTTGAGGCACCAGTATAGTAAGATCCATAATTCGACTTATATTCCTGTAATCCGAGGTTTATAGTATTTAAAGATAATTCAGCTGTTTTCTGTTTAGCGCTTTTGGTATAACCACTGTAAGAAACTATTCCTACAGCCGCTAGAATACCTATTAAGGCTACAACAACTAAAAGTTCAATTAAAGTAAATGCTTTCTCGAGTGACTTATAGTGAAAATCCACCAGTATCTATTGTAGTGGTAATTGTTTCACAAGATGAATCAAATTTTTTTGCTGCCTTTGCTACTATTGATGTTGCTGAAATCGAAATTTCACCTTGACCTTTTTCCTTAGCTCCACAACCGCCACCACCTGTTAAAGCAGTTACAAACGGATCTCCTCCATGTGGATTTTTATTCGATGCGTTAAGATGGGCTGCAATGTCAGCAGCGGTTACGTTACTGCATGTTTTTCCTGAAATACCAAAAGGCACGTGATTATCTCGATCCAACTCACACTGTTTTGACTCAGCTGCAATTAACTTTACAGCATTTGCATGCATAGATTTTGTTGCGTTTAAATTTGCTGACTGAGTATAGCCTGAATAGGCCGTAACTCCCACAGCAGCTAAAATACCGATAATGGCTACAACAACAAGTAATTCTATTAGCGTAAAACCTTTATTCATAAGTTAAATATTTATTAATTTTATTATTTTGTCAACCGTATTAATTTAATGCCAGAAAATCGTAATTATTGGCCCATTATCGCCCCAACATTGAATATTGGCGAGTATAAAGCAAGCATTAATCCACCAATTGTAAGGCCCATAAATACGATCATAATGGGTTCTATTAAGCTAGAAAGATTTCTCACAGCTGTATCAAACTCCTCTTCATAATATTGTGCTACTGAAGCAAACATAGAGTCTAAACTTCCAGTTTGTTCACCTACAGAGATTAGTTGACTAAAAGTGGGTGGAAAGATTTTTTCTTTTGAAAATAATGCCGTTAAGGTTTCTCCAGAAAAAACACCTTTTTTAATATTTTCTAGCGACTCTGTGACTATAGTGTTTGTACTTACAGATTTTGCAATATCTAAACTTTCAAGAATATCAACACCTGCTTGGTTAAGATTTCCCATCACTAAAGAAATTCTAGCTAATAAAGACTTTCTAATTAAATCCCCAAATATAGGAATTTTAAAAGTGAAAGCATGCCAAGCTTTTCTAAATTGATAGCTTTTTTGTATACCTAACTTAAATGAAATTATTGTAACAATTGATATAATTAAACTAACAAACCCCCCAGTACCACTCAAGAAAGCACTTGCACCCATGATAGCTGCCGTAGCTCCGGGTATTTCAACACCCATACCCTCGTACATTTCAGTAAAAATCGGAACAACTTTAATTAACATAAATATTGTTACACTCACCGCAACGCTAAATAGAACAGTTGGGTAAAATAAAGCACTTTTTATTTGAGATTTTATCTTTTCTCTTTTCTCAAGCGACATAACTATTCTTTCTAGAAAAACATCTAATTTTCCACTAGCTTCACCAGCTTTAATTAAATTAACTGTTACAGTATCAAAAACTTTTGAATGATTTTCAAAACACTTTGATAAGGCATTACCAGCCTCTAAATCTTTTTTTATTTGCTCGATAATTTTTTTCATATTAGGAGAATTAGTTTGCTCAATAAGCAAATTTAATGCGTTTAAAACAGGCAAGCCAGATCTTAACATAGTAGAAAATTGTTTAGCAAAAATTAAAATATCCTTAGCCTTAACACCTTTGCCAAAACTAAATCCTGTGGATTTTTTTTTTTCTTTTTCGACTTTCTTTTTTTTTGCTTGAATAAGTTTAGTAATTATGACTTTCTGTTCTTTTAGCTTGAAGGCAGCCTCTGAGTTATTTATAGCCTCAATTTCTCCTTCGACATACTTTCCTTGAGAAATTCCTTTATATTGAAAGTTAAGCATATTATTCTAAACTTAACACTCTCTGATACTCACTAAAAGATAAATCACCAGAATGAATTAATTCCCGTCCCATATCCTGCATAGTTCTAAAATTATCCTGTTTAGCCACCTGTTTTAGTTCAAGAGTGGTCGCTTTTCTCAATATTGCATCTTTAATATTTTTCGAAACTTTCAAAATTTCGTAAATTCCCATTCGGCCTTTATAACCATTTCCAACACCTGCCTCACCACTAGCACATGATTTACAACCTTTGCCATATACTGGTCTTACTCTAGAAGCTTCTTCAGCAGTAAAGCCTATTGAAGTAAGAACTTTTGGGTTGACCCTTTCATCAGGTGCTCTGCATTCAAGACAGGTTTTTCTAGCTAATCTTTGAGCCATAACTAAAGTGCATGCTGCAGAGATCAAATAATCTGGAGTTCCCATGTTTTGAAGTCTAGTAATTGTACTTGGTGCATCATTTGTATGAAGTGTGCTAAAAACTAAGTGACCGGTTAGTGCAGCTTTTAAAGCAATATCAACTGTTGCTTTATCTCTAATCTCACCAACTAATATCACCTCCGGGTCTTGTCTTAAAAATGATCTCAGAGCTGTTTCAAAAGTATAACCAATGTCATCTCTAACTTGCACTTGCCCAACTCCCTCTAATTCATATTCAACAGGGTCTTCAGCAGTCAAAATATTCATAGAGGGTTTATTAATTGTCTTTAAAATACTATAAAGAGTTGTTGTTTTACCACTACCTGTAGGACCAGTAACTAACACCATTCCTTGAGGTGAGTGGATTGCTTCTTCTAAAACTTTAAGATCTTGGTCAGCAAAACCAAGTTTATCTAAAGACTTATCTCCTGCCTCTTTATTTAGTAAACGCATAACAATTCTCTCGTTATTTTTCGTTGGCATTATTGATATACGAAGATCCATTTCCTTATCACCATACTTAAAAGTAGAGCCACCATCTTGAGGAATTCTTCTCTCAGCAATATCAAGTTTACTTAATATTTTTACTCTGGTTACTACAGAGTTATAATTTAATGGGTCTTTGTTTAAGAATTCAGTAAACTCTTCCATTACCCTTAGTACTCCATCAATTCTAAATCTAACATGGGCACTATCTTTAAAAGGTTCAATGTGAATATCACTTGTTTCTAATTTGATTGCTTTATTTAAAATTTTGTCAACAAAAGCGATAACATCTGACTCTACCTCTAAAGGTACGTTTACTTGCTTCTTTTTTACTTGTTCTATTTTTTGATTTTTAAGTTTTGAGGGAGCGCCATGCTCTAACCTTGCTATAAAATCAGAAATTTGCTGTATTGAAGCTGCATAAAGTTCGGGTTGAAGTTTAGTTAAACTCTCAATATTTTTAATTAAGCTAAATTTTGAAGCATCAGCAATAGCAACTTTTATTGACTTTGTATCTATCTCAAAAGGAATTATGTAATTTTCTTTAAGAAATCTTATCTCCGTATATTTTTTTAATTCATCATTTATTTTAACCTCATCTAGTTTTATTAAAGGTATTGAAAAACTGTCTGATAAAAGTTGAGCAACTTTCGTTTCATTTGTTATATTTAGCTCAAATGCAGTTTCAATTTGAGATTTTCCAGACTCTTTACTTAAATTTTCGATTTGTTTTACTTGTTGTCCACTTAGAGCATTATGTTCTTTAAGCATGTTGATGATGCTTTGCTCACTTGTATTATCTAATCTTATCATACTAACCTATAACTCTTGGTGCTAAAAAAATTAACATTTCTTCTAACTTATTTTGACTATTTTTTCCTTTAAATAAATTTCCAACAACCGGAACATTACCTAAGCCTGGAGTTTTTGTGTTTGAGCTAGTATCAGTATTTATTTTGATCCCACCAATAACAACGATATCACCATCACTAACCAACAATTTGGTGTCTATTTCTCTTTTTGTAATACCTGGCTCATCAGAACCTGCTACTTCGACAGGAGTATCATTATTGACTAAAATATCTAATAAAACGTTTCCATCACCAATGATACTAGGAGTGGCTGTTAAAGATAATGCGGCATCTTTAAATTCTGTAGATGTTGTTCCATCAGCAGTGACCGTATAAGCGATTTGCGTTCCTTGAGTAATTTTGGCCTCCTGATTATTCAAAGTAAAAACACTTGGGCTAGAAATAATTTTTGTTTTTCCAAGTGATTGTAAAGCCTCAATTTCAAGTTTGAGTGCAGCTGTGCCTAAAGTTTTAATTATTCCAATTCCACTTGTTGCTCCTGTGATAGAATTATTTGTTACTGTTCCAGCAGCTGCTCCTAGTGAAATTCCAGTTTGATCTGTTGCTACTCCTCCTATTGTACCAGTAATTATTTCTGACCCTTTTTCACCACTCACACCTTTTTTAGTCATAGCTCCAATTCTTGAGCCTAAAGCTTTTTGGAAATCCGAAGTTGCGGTAACAATAAATGCTTCGATTAAAACTTGTTGTGTTTTTACATCAATTTCTTTTAATACTGCATCAATCACATCCAAATCAGGTTTTCGACCTCTTACAATAATGGATCTAGTCATACTTTCCTCTGTAATCTGGATGCTACTCAAAGTACTTGTTCCTTCGGGTCCTTGGGATTTGAATAAATTTTCTAGAGTAGTTTTAGCTTCCGCTGGACTTATATAATACAGCCTAAAAATATCTGCTAAAATAGGTTCTACTGTATCTTCTAGTTGAATTTTCTTTTTTAGTACCTCTGCTCTTGCAGACTTTAAAGTTTCTTGTGCTGTTAATTTTTCTGGCGTATGAATTCGAATAATTCCTCTAGCTACATCGATATCTGCACCTAGTGTTTTCATATCAAGTAACGTTTGAAAAGCGACATCCCAACCCACATTATCAAGTTTAGCAGTTACCGTCCCGCTAACTTCCTCGCCTACTATAATATTTATACCCCCAATTTGAGCAAGAGAGTCCATTGCATCTCTAAAATCAACACCAACTAAGTTTAAACTTACGTTTTGTTTTAAATTATCATACTCATTAGAAATACTTACGTAGTTTCTGACTTGCTCGGTTGTAATAGTTTTTCTTTTATTGGCAGTAGGATCGAATTCTGTTTCAAATGGTTTTGGGCCATATAAGACTTTTTTTTGCATTTCCTCTGTACCTTCAACTACAACTTTAGATGGATCAATTAAAGGTTTGTCCCCATGAACAGATTTTTTTTGTGTAGATGCACAATTGGTAACTAATGTTGAAAAGAGTAAAAATAACACTAACTTAAAAAAACTAATTTTCATCCTTCAACCTTTACTAAATTATTATTTAAATCAAGAGAATATTCTATTTGATCCATCTTAAGATAAATATTTTCATTAAATATATCTAAAATCATTAGATCACTAGAAATAATTGTATCTTCTTTATATTTAACTGTTCTACCATCTGGCAAACTAAATATTGCGATTTTTTTGTTGGACCCTATGACAATACCACTTAGTTTCAAATTTTTTAAAGAGACTGAATTATTAGATGAATTTACTCCAGTGGTGCTTAAACCGTCTCCTGATACACCACTTGTTCCTGTTCCTCCTAAAAATGGATTTACTGCCGGAAGTTCTTCTTCAATTAAATTCTCCTTATCATGATTCTCAGCCAAACTTGGACTGAACCAAAATAAAACTGATAATAAAAGAATTAATAATTTTTTATTCATACTCATCTGGTAACCCCACGATTGAAAGCGTTCCTACTGAATTTATCCCCCCGTTTTTTACAACTTTAATTTCTTCTCTATCAAAATTTATAACTTTATTAGATTTAGCAAGTGCTCTTCTAAATTTTAAATAACCAAGATAATTTCCTGATATTTCATATGAAACTGGAATTCTAAAATAATCTGGCTTTTTTTTATTTCCTTGAATTACAGGTAGAGGATTTTCTTTATTCAAATTTACAATATTTAAATTATTCACGGACGCAAAATTGCTGATATTTTGATATAGACCTTCAACTTCTTTTTGACTATGAAATAATTTACTTTTTTTGTCATACTCTGGTTGAATCTTTTTTATTTTTGACTTTAATAAAATAATTTCCTGCTTTAGGGTCTGAGTTTGTTGTTCCTTTTGCAACATTAATTCAATTCTTTTTTTTTGAGCTTCTACCTTAGGATTAATAAATACATAATAAATGATTAGGAAAAGCATTATTGATCCAAAATAAATTCCAAATTTTGTAAGAAATTTTTTATCTTTAAATATTTCGTTTTTTTTAAGTTTTTCTAATAAATCTTTAACGTCAATATTTTTAAGATCTAAATTTTTTAATTCATCTAACTTCATATTTTTAATTTACAAAGAATTGTAAAACCTTTTTTGTTATTTGCTGATTGTAAATCATTTTGTCCTTGTGGTACATTCATTGCTTTTAAAGACGCTTGATCGACTAGATCTTTTGAGTTTAAATTAGATATAAAGTTTATAATATCTTGATCAGAAAAAGCTAAACCTGTAATCATTATTTCATTCGCTCCATTATAGTTTAAGTTAGTAAACTGAACTCTTTGTGGAACACTTCTGGTAATCTGAGCAAGTGCTCGATAGGTGATTTTTTGATTTGAGTTAACCATTGCTCCAAGCTTTAGAGCCTTTTCCATATCCTTAACTAACTTAGTCATCTGCTGATGTTCTTTATTAATAATATTAAATTCTTGTTGAATATTACTCTCATTAACTAACTTATTTTTATTTGCACCAATTTGGAAAAAAGAAAATCCAATTAAAAAAATGTATATAGCTGCGATTCCACCAACTAAACCTTTCATTGCAAAACCTGATAAAAACTTCATCTTTGTTTGTCTTTTTAATGCCTCTCTGTTTGGTAGAAGATTAATATTCTTAACGGCAGTAACGAATTTATAATAACCAAATACATCTAATTTCCTGTAAGCTAATCCTAGAACTGATGTATAAATGGATTTATTAATTATATCGATTTTTTCTTTATTATATTCAGGTATTTGAATTTCATTTAAAGGATCAAAAACCTGAAGCCCAGTATTTAATAAGTTCTTCCTAAATAGAGGAATTAATTCTTCAATATTATTTAAGCTACTTACGATCTTAATGTTATTTATTTTTGACGAATATTTACTTTCATAATCATTCAGCGCTTGTTTCAATTGCATACAATATCTTCTTACTACACTATCAGTATCGTCGTTTTGCATGTTTCCTGAATGTTGAGACAAAATTTCTTTCTCATTTGGTCTTAAAAAAATATCTGTAATAATTGGAATATTTTCATGCACTACAATCAGATAATTGTCCTCAGATCCGATTTCTAACATGGCATTATTAGCCTTATTTTCAATTTTTAAAGCATTATCAAAAGCATTCTTTAAGGTAAAACACTTAACATCCATTATAACAGGATTTAAACCTGCTTTTTTAACTATTGAGGAATATGAGTTTACATCACTAAGTTTTGAAGCAACAAAAAGTATTTCCATTGTATTCATTTTATTATTTCTACTTATTACCTGATGAAATATAGAATACTCATTCAAATCATCTGTTAATTGAACCAAATTTTCCCAAAGCGAGTCTGTTTCTATGGCCTTTTGTAGTTCCTCATCTGTCATGAGAGGACTAGTTACAACTCTAATTATAGCGCTCGTTACTGGAATAGAAATTGCAACGTTAGTTGTTGCAATCTTTGAATTATCCATAGCGAGTTTAAGTTCATCTGACACATAATCTTTTGAATTGATTATTCCATCTGCAGTTTTATTTTTATCAAGTAGTCTTAATGAAATTTTTTCTAATATCCAGTTTGACTCAGTTTTGGTTAATTGAGCTATTTTGATAGAATCCTCACTAATATCTATCCCAGCAATTTCTTCACCTGCAACATTTGCTTTACTTATTTTTTCTGAAAATATTTTTTTAAAATTCGAAAATCTCTTATTATTTTGTTTTTCACTTTTATTAGTATTGGACTCCTTTTTCTTTAATAAAAACTTATCTTTTAAAGATGAAAAGTTTTTTAAAGATGAAAAATCTAGATTAAATATTTTTTTCTTTTTTTCATCTAATGCAGGCTTGTCAGAAGGTTTTTTGATTTTCTCTTTTTCTGGAGTTTGAACATCTATTCTATCGTTAACGACAGTTTGGTTATCATTTATATCCTCTAAGCTCTTTTCAAAAGTTTCTGTCTCAACTTTAGTTTCTATTGTTTCATCATTTTTTTCATTATTAGTCGAATTTTCTTCAAGTTTTCCTGCAATTAAATCATCGTACCATTTTCCAAGTATTACTTTTGCTTCTTCAAGATCTGTTGTGCCCGAAGATATGACTTTTTGTTTGCCATTATGAAAGGTTCTACCTACCCAATTCTCAGATTTCAACTTACCCTTGTATTTATCTTGTCTTACATAGATGTGTAGTCTTCCATCTTTAGTTGAAATAATATTTGTCATAAACGAATCATTAATTTTTTTGTGTTACAATACAATTCTAACACAATTTTGTCAACATATTTTGTGTTATACAAAAAAAATGATAATTTTCGATCTATAATTGACCTTTTTTTTGTGTTACAATCATTTAAAGATAAAAAATTTTTGTGTTAGACAATATTTTATTTGTGTTAGAGTAGAAATTATAGTGTTAGAATTTAAAAATAATATTTTTTTTTTAATGCTAATTCAAAAAAACCAATAAAATCAAGGTTTTTTTAGATATTGATTAAGATTTGTATTTATAGTATAAGTTTTGTGTTAGAGTTTTTTAAAAAAACTACTCTAACACAAATTTTAATTAAAAAGTTATATTTGAAGGGAAATTTTTAATGATTGATAAGATTTTAAACATAATTAGTGAAAATCCGAAGGTGTCAGATTTTCATCTTAGAGCAAATTGCCCATTTTCTTATAGATTATTGGGGGAAATTAAGATTTTAGACGAGGAAGTCATAAAAAGTGAGGATATTGAAGCATTTTTAAGCAAATACTGCTCAAAATCAGATGTTGAGATATTTAACTCAAAAAATGAGCTTGATAGTGGATTTATGGTAGAAAACGTAAGATTTAGAGCAAATTTCTATAGAACCCTTAAAGGTCCTGCGGTTGTCCTCAGAAAAGTTGAAACCACGATCCTCAGCATGGAAACGCTTAATTTACCCCCCGTTTTGTACAGTATTGTTGATATGCATAAAGGGTTAGTGTTAGTAACAGGGCCAACTGGTTCAGGTAAATCTACTACATTAGCTTCAATAATTAACCAAATAAATGAGTCTAGGCATGCGAATATAATCACAATAGAAGATCCTGTTGAATTTATCCACAAAGATAAAAAAAGTATTATTTCTCATAGAGAAGTAGGAAAACAAACAGAAAGCTTTTCAACAGCGCTAAAAAGTGCATTACGAGAAGATCCTGATGTTATTTTAGTAGGGGAGCTTAGAGATATTGAAACTATTAGTATGGCTTTAACAGCAGCTGAAACTGGTCACTTAGTTTTTGGAACATTGCATACCAGTGGAGCACCTAATACGATTAATAGAATAATTGATGTATTCCCATCCGAACAACAAGCTCAAATTCAAGCGCAACTTGCTGATAGTTTGAAGATGGTTGTTACACAAAAATTATTTAAAACAACAGATGGTAAAGGGAGGGTTGGTGCTTTTGAAATAATGGTTTGTAACTCTCCTGTAAAGAATTTAATTCGTGAAAAGAAAATTCATCAAATTCCAAGTGTAATGCAAACCGGAACACGCGATGGAATGATATCTATGGAAAAATCTATTGAAAATTTAGTACAATCTGGAAAAATAAGTAATATAGATGCAAAACAATAAAGCTTTTTCAATAATAGAATTATTGGTTGTTATAGCCATAATCGCAATCGTATCAGTATTTGGATATCCTAAAATTGATCAATGGTTAACCGACAGAGAGATGAAAAATGAAGTAAATAGTTTTGTAACATACTTCGAGGAAAAAAAATCTGAAGTTGAAAATAGAAAATACGGTGTATTAGTAATTGGTCAAACATCCCCTGAACAAGACAAAAGTAGAAACTATTATATAACTAATGAAGAATATGCAATTCAAATGAAAGTTCCAGCAGCAGGTAGAACAAACAGAAATGACCCGTCTAAATACGATAACAAGAGTATAATGAACTTTTACAAAATGTGTCCAGGCTCTCCTCAAAATAGTCCAGATGCTAATTGGATTACAGATGAAAGTGGAGCGTACCAATGGCCAGATACTGTTTATACGTGGCCAAATAAAAAATACTGTGTATCTAGAAATGCGATTTTGTTTCCAGGACAACTTGAATTCAATGTAACCCCAACAGAGAAAGCAAGTTTTGTTATTTGCTCTAGAAGTAATACAACACATTCTAGTGGAAATAATAGATGCAACTATAGTAATAAAAATGCTTATCGTTATGCTGTTCAGATCGCAAGAAATTTAGATCTAAAAATTTTTAAATATAATAAAGATACAGATAAATGGATAGAACAAAAAAGATAGAAGGAGTAAGTTTAATAGAGTCTTTAGTTTGCTTAGTTATTATAGGTATAGGTTTTATTGGTGTTAATCAAATGATTAGCTACGCCACAACCTCTATTGATAGGTCTGTGGATGCAAATAAGATTAATTTTTTATCTGAAACAGCTGTAGAGGACATTATGGGGGATGCAAACAATGCATCGAAATATAGTTTTTCTCAACAATGTACTAAAAATTACAATTCCACAGGATCACTCGCCGAAAAAGTTAAAGTGAAGTGGGCAAAACATTTTATGCAAGAAAACCAATTAAAAATTAACAATAAATTTAAAAAAATACCTTGTGATCAATTAGACACTAAAGAAGCTACAATAAATTCTGGAACGGACGGTACGACAGTAAAATTTAAATTTAAATCGGGCAAAGGAAAAAAACAAAAATTTATAGGGGTCGTAGTCAAATGAGAAAAATTAGAGCATTTTCACTTCTTGAAACCCTAATAGCAATGGTGATAGGAGCAATTTCAATTGCAGCAATATCCTACTCTTATATTTACTTTAATAACAGTTATCAAAAAATTTCAGATAAAGCCAAAATGAGTAAAGCAGGAAGATCATCTTTAGCAACAATTGCTAAAGATCTTAGAAATGCCGGGTATAAAAATATGAACTATACAAGATCCGACTGGGACCGTTGGATCGAAAAGAAAGACTCTTTCAATGGAACGCGGGGAGATAGGCTTAGAATATGGTATAATACTTCATCACAAGATAGGATTGAAATTAGTTATTATTTAGTAAAAAAAAACAATTCTGAAGAAACTTATTTAGTTAGAGAGATAACTGAGAATCCAGTCGTTAATCCAATGAAAAGAAATTGTGAAAGATTTGATACACAACAAAATTGCGCCCCTATTACAATAGTTGAAAATGCAACCGATTTTCAAGTTTTCTTTAATGACATTAATGGAAATAGGCTAAACAATGTTGATATTTCTTCAACTGAAAATCAATCTAAAGTTCATACTGCTGAAATTTATATTACTGTAAGATCCCCAAATGAATTATTAAAAAATCCTATCTCTTTTGATATGTTAAACGGAGGAACTTCAGGTCAATTTACTAAAAGCGACAGATACTTAAGAGAAACTTTTTATATTAGTGTATATTTGAGAAATGTTGTTAAATCATAAAAAGATAAAAAATGAAAAAGGTTTTGCTATTGCTCTAGCTTTACTTATGTTAGTTGCTATGTCTTTGATGGGAGCTACTCTTATGATTATAGCTGCTGGAGATCATAAACAGAATGGAAACCTTAATGTGAAACAACAAACATTCTATGCTGCAGAAACAGGTATAACTGAGGCAAAAAAATGGTTGAGTACTCAATCAACCTTAACACTTGGAAGTGACCCAAATAGTCAATTATCTTTTTGTAAAACATCTTTATTTGGAGAACTTTCTAATCCTAAAGCTATAAAAGATTATATTGGAAAAAAAGATATGAGTGAACTTATAACCGGAGAGAATAACTTGACTGATTACAGTTATGAATATTTTATTACTTATACACCAGATGCTGGGGGAAATACTCAAACTCCTATTACTCAAACTGTTTCAGGCGCTACAGGAGGTGATATTTCTCAAGGAACTAATTATAAGAATACAGGCACATCAACAGCTACGTATTACAATATTTATTCATGCGGCTGTAATGCAAATAAAAACTCATGTAATTTAAATGATGATATAGTAACAGCTTTACAAACTACAGTTACACTTGTGAATTAATGAAAAAAATAATTTTAACAATTTTTGTCTTTTTTTTAAGCTCTAAGATAGCTAATGCTTGTGACATTACTTTTGTAAATTTTGGAGATAAAAGTGATAAACTAATAGAAAACCAAGATGCATTACCTTTTGAAGATCAATTTAATGGTCAAAAAATACTTGTTCCCACCTTATTTATTTGTCCAGAAAACGAAAAGCTTAAAGACACTATGGTGGAATACTTATTTGTCGAAAATAAGCTTGTATTAATAACTTTAATGAGAACTTTTATGAACGATAATGCTCTTATGGATTTTGCAATGAATAAATACGGTAAATTCAAATTACCTATTGGAAAAGATAAAAAAGATTGGCGAGGAAGTCATACTTGGGAAGTGGGAAACAATATAATTTTATATGTTCATGCAGATACTGAGGAAGGACCTGCAGAAATATTAGAAATAAGCAGTAAATTATATGCTCAACAACTCTATAATTACAATGATAAGGTTTCAGAATGGCTAGACTCTCAAGAGTAATACTGATTATCATTTTTGCGTTAATAAATACAAAGTTGTATGCAAAAAACCCTCCACCAGGAACTGGTACATCAGACATACCAGCAAATATATTAATAATGTTAGATAACTCAGGAAGTATGAGATCGCAGCTTCCGCAGAAAACAGGTCTTCTTTATCCAGTAGATGTTCAGACTGATAGTTCAGGAAATATTTTTGTTTTAGAATATGCTTATGACAGAATGAAAGTTTTTGATAGTTCAGGAGACTATGTAAGAGGATTTGGTAGTAGAGGTTCAAGTTGTAAACAATGGAGAAATGCTAGACAGTTTGTAATTTATAACGATCAAATTTATATTGCTGACTATGGCAATCGTAGAGTTACTGTTCTTGATCTAAATGGAAATTGTGTAAGACAAAGTGCAACTGTTTTTGCTCGACCGTCAGGTATAGCTGTTAATAATGATTATGTTTTTGTGAGTAACAGAGGCACAAGCATAGAAAGATTTACTAGAAGTGGTTTAAATCAAGCTGGTTATCAATATTTTAGTAGTAGTGAAGTTAATTGGGCTTTTGGTTTATCTATGAACAATGCTGGAAATAAACTGATTGCTGCAAATTGGAGTGGTAGAAGATTTTCTGAATTTAATGTATCAGGTAGCTCGCTAAATTTCTCAAGAAGTTTATATAGAGGTCCAGTAACATTTGATGCAGATTATGATAGTAGTGGAAATATTTTTGGGTCAGAATCTAACAGACTGAGAAAATACAACTCTAGTTTATCATATCAAAATCAAATTGCTGCAAACTATAGTATGCCACTCGGGGTTCATCTTGACAGTAGTGACAATATTTATGTAGCAGACCACAGAAAGAACCGACTTGTAGTATATAACAGTGCAGGTACTGTTCAATTTCAAGTGGGAGGTGGAAGAGCTAAAACACGTTTGAGAGCAGCAAGAGACGTTATAAAGAAAATTGTCTCAAACACAGATCTTACTTCTGGAGCTAATTTTGGTTTGATGGAATGGGGATCAAATAATAATTCAAGAACAAAGATTTTAGTTCCAATAAGTGATAATGGTGCCAGACAAATTTTTAGACAAGTTAATAGAATAAGAGCCATAGGTGGAACAAGACCTGTATTTGCAATTGATAAAGCAAATAAATATTATAAAGGGCAAACAGGTTTTGGAGCTGTGCCTAATTATGGTGAGACATGTGCTCAAAACTATATAATTTTTATTAGTGATGGCCAATGGTCTAATCACAGTACTTTCATGAGTAGATTATCAAACATGAAAAACCAAGATCAAGGAAAATTAATTAAAACTTTTGTTGTTGGTTTTGCTGTTGGAGGAAATACAAGCAATTACACAACTGCAGCTACAGCAGGAGGAACTGGTAGCCCTTTATTTGCAGAAAATGAGTCTGAGCTTTTAACAACTTTAACTGATGCAATTAAACAAGCTATTTCTGGAAGATTAACATTTACTACACCTGCAGTTATGTCCGACGTGCAAAGAGGTGACTTTGTTTATCAAGCGACATTTGAATATGCTAGCAACAAACAATGGGAAGGAACTATAAAAAAATATCAATTGCAAAGTAATGGCGAGTTCGGAAATATGCAATGGGATGCTGCAGCTACACTTAACGCTAGGACAAGCGATAGGAGAATTTGGTCGTCGGGAATCTCAGGAAGCACAAGCCTGAATAATTTTACTACAACTAATAGAGATGAAATAAGAGGTTTAATATACCCACAAAGTACTCCAACTGATACTGCTATTGATAACTTAATTAATTTTATTAGAGGAACAGACACCTATGATCAGGATAGTGATGGCAGTACAACTGATGATATTCATAAAGTAGCCGACATTTACCATTCAAATTTGATTGTTGTTGGTGCACCTGAGGCCTCAACAGCAACTTCTGTAGTTTCAAATTTTAATAAGACTGATGCATATTATAGAATTCAAAATAGTTATGAAAATTTTAAAACTTCAATGGACTGCGGGGTGAGTTGCCAACACAGAGAAGAGGTAGTAATTGCAGGTGCAAATAATGGTATTTTACATGTTTTTAAAACAGATAATAATTCTGGGGGAGAGGAACTTTGGGGATTTATTCCTCCTGCAATAATGGAAAACTTATCAAGAATTCCATCGAATAAAGCGAATGCAACAAATCCAATTTACGGAATAGACGGATCACCTGTAGTTAAAGATATTTACTTTGATGATACTCCAAGTGATAATGTTTCAAATCCAAGATGGCGAACAGTCTTAATAAGTGGATTAGGTGCTGGAGGAAATGGTTTTTTTGCCCTGGATATTACAAATTTAGAAAAGCCTAAACAACTTTTTTCAATTTTAAATGACCCAACAAATAAAATTATAACCCACTGGGATAGCGATGGTGGATCAAATATTTTTAGTTATGTTAATGGAACAATTAATGCTGAATTGGACTACCGGAAATTAGGTGAAACATGGTCTACTCCGAGAATAATTAGAATAAAGTTAGATAGCACGAATGATGGTCAAGTTAACCCAACAGATAGATGGGTTGCAGTTTTTGGAGGTGGTTACAACCAATCAGTTAATCCAGATATTGGTTCAGCGGTATTTGTAGTAGATTTAGAAAATGAGGGAAAATTGTTAAAAGTGATAGATATTGAGGATAAAAAGGAGTCGTCATATGCTTGGACAGGCTCTTTGTTCAAAAGGACTTCAGCATTGATAAAAGATCCAACTACGAATGAAGAAAATAGAGTATTTGCTGTATCCGCACAAGATAGTTCATCTAATTTTGGTACAAATCCTGGATGGAACCCCAACGTTTGTTACGACCCAAACACTAATCAAAGTATAACTGCAGAATTCAATCCTGTTGTATCTCATAACATTGAATTTAAGACTGTAGGTAACTTAGAATGTGTAGATTATGTAGAACTTGATGAGTCTTGGCCAAATACCCGTGAAGGGGGGCCACCTAAGCCTGATAGAGGTGATGTTACCTTTAGAAGATTAGGTAATGACGTTGTAAATGGATTACCTGCTGACTTAACTGTTATTACTGCAGATGGTACGGGTAAAGCAAATTATAATGGAGCAATGATTTATGCAAATGACCTTGAGGGAAAAATTACAAAAATTGATTTAACTGGGGATTACACCATGGACTTAGATTCGACCAGTCCTACTTACTTAACTATAAAAGAAAACATTGATAAGACAATATTATTTGATGCTGAAACGACTTCTGATAATGGTAGATATATTTTCACTAAATCAACTGTAACAATTAATAATGATAATAATTTATGGTTATATTTTGGTACTGGCAATACTCAAAAGTTACGTGAAGAATCTGCTCAAATACAAAATAGACTTTTTGGAATAAAAGATACAGATTTTCCAAATTTTGTAAATGTTTCATCTGTTGGCAACGTTTCTAAGTGTACAAAATCAGAGTGTCCAGTTCCTGCAAACAAACTTGGTTGGTATGTTGAATTACAAAACAAACAAAAGCTTACAGCTGAACCAACTGTGAATAAAGATCGCGTCTTTTTTCCAATATATGAGCCATTTAGAGGAAGTGCATGTACAACAGGTAAAGCTTTGTTAACAGCACACGACACATTATGCGGTAAATCTCTTTTAAATATTGAACTTGGATCTGGAGTGTTGTCAAAAGTTGTTGTTCAAGGTGATAATATATACGTCGGTATAGCAGGTAGAGCTAAAGATAAAATTGATGGTTTCACCTCAACTGATAATTTGATAACAGGAAAAACTGGATCAACTAGCACTGGAGGCGCGGTCCAAACTCAATATTGGAAAGAGATTGATTAATTAAATTTTGCCTAATTAAAAATTATAAAAGTAAATAATCGAAGCTAAAATAAGAAAAGGCCCAAAGGGTATTGCTGTTTTAAGAGAGCTTTTTCCGCTTATTAAATTCGGGACAGAAAAAATCAAACCTAAGATGGCAGCAATAAATAAAATTATAAAAATAGATTGAATGCCTAATATAAAGCCCATAGCAGATAAAAGTTTAGCATCTCCAAGACCCATCGCTTCAACTTTCTTAATTTTTTTATACAAAAATATTAATAACCAAATTATAAGATAACCTAAGACACCACCTAAAAATGACTGGAATATATCTTGGTTTAAATTTAAAGATGTTTCAGGAAAAAAATTTTTTAATATTCCTAAAGATATCAAGATAAAATTCAAACAGTCAGGAATAATAAAATGCTTTAAATCAATAAAAAAAATAATTACTAGTATGTAAAAGATTAAACTTAAAAGGATTATATCCAAATAATTAAATACATAGACAAATGCAAAGCATAAAAATGATGCTGAAATTAATTCCACTACAAAATATCGGGGCGAGATAGATTTTTTACAAAATCGACATTTAAACTTTAAAATAATAAATGAGATTAAAGGTATATTATCAAACCAATTGATTTTTTTTTTACATTTTGGGCAAGAAGATCTAGTATAAATAATATCAAGATTTTTGGGTAAACGATAAATACATACATTTAAGAAACTACCTATCACAGCTCCAATTAAAAAAATTAAAAAAAGGTTATCTATAAACAAATTAAATTTTTATCTTAGCAGTTAAATCTAGAACATACTCAATTA
>CACJOA010000012.1 GCA_902594915.1 uncultured Pelagibacteraceae bacterium
AAAAGAAAGGCTGGACAAAATTAAAGAGGAAAAGCGCCAAATTGTTGCTCAGCAAAAATTAATTATAGATAACGAAAAACAAGTTAGAAAAAATGAGGAAAAAAGAAAAAAAATTGAATTAAAAAGAATTAAAATAGAGCAACAAAAAATTAAAGATGAAGAATCAAAAAAATTGAGAGAAGATGCAAGAAAACTAAAAGAGGAAGAACTCCGAATGAAAATGCTTGAAAGACAGAGAATTCGTGAGGAAAAGATTAAAATCAAAGAGGAGTCAATAAGGCAAAGAGAAATTCGAGCACAAAAACTTAGAGAAGAAAGAGAAAGGGAAAGAATAGAAAGAAATAGAATAAAAGAAATTGAAAGACAAAAAAGATTAGACGAAGAACAAAAGATTAGAGAAGCTGCTAGAAAATTGAAATACGAACAAGAAAAATTAAGAGAAACAGAAAATCGGCTCAGACAATTGGAAATAGATCGACAACAAGAGTTGCAAAGACAATTGTTATTAGAACAAGCGGAACAAAAAGCTAAAGAAGAGGAATTGAGATCTAAAGAGGAAAAAATTAAAGCCGCAGAAAGAGAAAAATTATTAAGAGAGAAAGAGCAAAGAGAGAAAGAGGAAGAACTAAGAATAGAGGAAGAAAAAACAAAAAAGAATTGAAGAAGAAAATCAGATTGCTTTAAAACGTCAGGCTGAAGAAGAAGAAAGAATTTTAGAGGAAAATAAAAGGATAAAGGAATGGGAGGAAAAATTTGATGAAGAACAAAGGCAAAAGGAAGAGGAATTAATCAAAAAATTTTATAGCGATGAAACTAAAAATGATACAGTTTCAAATCAAAGCTCAGATGAGGATAAAAATTTTAATAAAGAAAAATAATTAATTAATCAAAAAATTAAAGCTTTAACATTTCCAATTTTTTCAATTGAGCCAATATATGTCCCTTTACTTAATATTGGAACAACACCTACTGATGAACCTGTAAAAACCCAAAAATCTTTATTCAATTTTATTTTATCTTTTTTAACTTTATTTAAAACAAACCTTAATGAATTTAAAGGATTGATATATACCGTATTGGTATTTCCATTTACACTTTGATTAACTTTTTTATTAGAGATATTGGTTTTTAAATTTCCAATATTAATTTTTCTATATTTTTTTTTTGCACCAACTAAAAATTTTACATTTGCACCAAAATCACTGCACAAGTCACCAAAAGATGTAATACCTTTTTTTCTTTGTCGATATCCAACTATCTCAATACACGGTGCTACGTGCGAAATATATTTAGAGATATTTTTCATAGTTATGGAATTTTTAGACGAAAAAAAAGCTTTTTTAATTTTATAACAAACTTCAAGTTCAATACCTAAGGTTGATTTATTAATTTTTACTTTTTTTCCACTTTTAAGAAAATTTCTTTTATAAACTGTTGCATAAAAAGGTTCTTTTTCTTTAAATTTCTTTATTAGAGGTATTCCTGTCCCTGCTGCTTTAAAACCAATTATTGGTAGCCTGACTTTACTTTCACATAATTTTCTGAGTTTTTGAGCTTCGCTAAGTTTTTTTGAATATTTTAATGGAATAGGATTTATGATTTTATTTTTAAGAAATGCGTTTACAAGATTATTAGATGTTTTCTCTAAAAGAGTATTCATTCAACATTTCCTAGTTCTCTCATTTTTCTTGCATGTCTAAAAGATTTAATACATTGATAAGTAAAAAATAACCCTGTAAATAACATCATAACTTTTGACAGATCAGCCCAAATATTAAATTCAAAAACATTTCCTGTTATTAGAGTTCTAATAAAATCGAGGCCGCCAAGAAATATAATTAGTCCAAACATGACAACAAAATGCATAAACATTTTTTTCTTTGAGGTGATTTTGATTGATAGATATGAGAAAATTAAGATCGGTAAACCTAATATTGATGGAATATAAGAGGTGAAAGAATTACTTCCACTTATAAAGCTTATAATTACACCCCATAGAATTAAAAAAAGTCCATAGTAAATAGATAATTTTTCCATACTAAGGCCGAAGACTTTAAATTCTAAATTATTTTGATTCTCATTTTCCATGAGTTGATTATATTTTATCATTCAAAATTTATCAAACTAAAACCAGCTACAAAAAAAATTACTAACCAAATTAATCCCTTGATTAAGAAAAAAGCAAAACCACCTAATAGAAAATATCTGCCTAATTTATTTTTTGCCAAATAATTTTTTAATTTTGTTATAATTGACATTTAATTAATTTATTAAAGTCATAGGATCTAGTCTTGTTTGAAACCAGTTTACCCTGAAGTCTAGGTGAGGACCTGTAGATCTACCTGTAGAACCTACTGTACCAATAATATCCCCTTGATTAATATTATCCCCAACAGAAACCATAACCTTTTCGAGATGAGAATATATTGTAGAGATACCATGTCCATGATCCATTATGATTGTTCCACCTGTATAATAAAGATCATTCTCTGCAAGAGTGACCATTCCTGAACCTGAGGATTTAATCATAGTTCCTTTTTTTGCTGCAATATCTATTCCGTAATGTGGCCACTTTGGTTTACCATTAAGAATTCTTTGACTCCCGTAAACACCACTAATAATACCCTCTATTGGCATAATAAATTGACCTTTGAAAAATGGTAAATCAGAATTTATTGCTCTAGCTTTTCCAATTTTTTTATTTTCTTCTCTGATTCTTTTATAAACAGACTCTGGTGGAGTAACTTTACTTTCCTCTAAACCATCTATCCTCTGAATATTATATTTTCGTTTTAAAACTTTTTTTACTATTTTTTGCTTTTTTTCATTTTTTACCTTCGTAATTGTAATATCCAATTTTCTATCTCTATCAATACCAAAAACAAAATAACCATCCTTTGAAACTTTTACTTTTTTTTTATCAATCATAATTTCTGCTTTAGGATCAGTTAATCCAATAATATAATGACCTTGCATAAATTTACCCTCAAATTCAACAGCATAAAGCTCTGTGGTCGTAAAAATGATGATAAAAAAAATAATTTTATTTACTATTTTGCAGTCCATCCACCATCAACCAATAATGAAGTTCCAGTAATCATCGATGCAGCATCTGATGCTAAAAAAACTACCGATGAAGCAATTTCAGATAATTCTGCAAATCTTCCTAGTGGAATATTATTAAGAGTTTCTCTCATAAATTTTTTATTTTTTAAAAATTTCTTTGTCATCGGGGTTACCACAAAAGTGGGGCATACCGTATTAACTCTAATGTTGTATTTAGCTAAATCTAGTGACATTCCTTTTGTTAAGCCCTCTAAACCCCATTTATTCATATTATAGACACTTCTAATTGGTCCACCAACATGTCCCATTTGAGAGGACATATTTATAATGGCACCACCAATTTTTTTACGATTTTTAGTTTTAATCATTTTTAAAGCACAAAGTTGAGCGAGGTTAAATGTAGCTATGGTATTAATTTTAACCAAATATTCCATGTTTTTAGTTTTGACTTTTGTAAAATGTTCAGGAATATTATTACCAGCATTATTAACTAAAATGTCTATCTTGTTAATATTGTTTACAATTTTTTTAATTTCATCATAATTTGTTACGTCACAAAGGTATGATTTACATTTTGAATTTAATCTTTTAATTTTTTTTGACACCTCGTCTAAGTCTTTTTTAGTTCTACTTATTATAATTATATTTGCACCAGCTTCTGCTAAAGCAATAGCACAAGCTCTACCCAAACCTTTTCCAGCTCCTGTAACTAAAGCAACTTTATTTTTAAGGTTATAATTTTTTAAATACATTACAAAAATAATATTTTAAAATCTGTGTAAATCAACTCAATAGCAACAATAAGTATTGCAAATAAACCAGCCCAGGCAATCCATTTGTATTTTTTTATCCAGTTTGAGATTAATGTTGCAGCTGTGGCCATCAATATTATTGATAAAACTAGACCAAAAACCAATAGTGAATAGTGGTCTCCGGCTGCACCAGCTACACCAAGCACATTATCTAAACTCATTGTAAAATCTGCTAGCAAAATTGTCCATATAGCTTTCATAAAACTTGAATTATCTACTTTGATATTTTCATTTTTTTTTTTTGAAATTACAAATCAGTTTTTAAATAAAAGTTAACAATTTTATTATGTTTCTAAAAGATCTTCTTGTGGTTAATTTGAGTTAAAAAAAACACTTTTATAAGTATTTAATAAAATAAATCAGTTTTATTTCAATTTAAACGAGAATCCCAACCAACATTATTTGTCATTTGAAAACTGAAAAAACTCATAATTCAATTATAACGAGTTTCTAAATTTTAAAAGAATCGCATAAAAAAATTTCAAGGGTGGTAGAGGGAGACTGAAACCACCCCTACCACTCTTTAAAATATAAATTTTGTTAAAAAATGAAACTTTAAAGAAGACAATCGTGTACTGACAATATTTATGTTTTTTTATTTTAAAAAATTTTTAATTCTTATCTTTTTATTTTTTATATCAAATTGCAGTTCTGCTCCGACTGCACTACTTGGTCCCATTTTTACTGGAGCTAAAACTGGAAGTGTTTATCAAACATCAATATCTTATGGTTCAAATAAAATTTTAAATGATCTTCGAAAAAAAAATAAGAATGAAGAATTAAAAAATTCTTTTACAGCAGATAATTTTTTATCAACTTCAAATAGAATTCCTCAAATTACAGAAACTCTACCTATTGAAAAAATAAATATTGTAGAAGTATATGAACCAGAACCTTTGCCTTAATTTAATTTTCAATCAATAAGAGTTATGAAATTTAACCAGAATCAAATAATCTTAAGTTAAGGGTGGTAGAGGGAGACTGAAACCACCCCTACCACTCTTTAAAATTAATTTTTTTTAATGGCTGACAAAAAAATTAGATCAATCGCAAAGACATTTTCTTGGAGATCGTTAATATTTATATATTGGATGATTTTTGGTTATATCTTTACTGGCTCTTTTAAGGTAGCTGGTATTCTAGGTGTTGGTTCGATTATACCTTTATTTTTTTATTATTTTCATGAGAGAATTTGGAATAAAATTAAATGGGGAACTGATCAGAAATAATATTATAAAATTTTTTTAATTTTGTCAGAAACTATTACCCTTTTATTATTTATATAATCTTCATGATTTTTTTCTATATTTTTTAATTCGTAAAGATAATTTACCATAACCCCAAATGATCTTTTAAAACCTGTCTCTGACACATTTGCATTAATAATAATGTCTTCAATAATTGCTCCATTCCCTAAATGAAATCTACAAACATCATTTACCGGTAAATTTTTTTTATTTTTTTCATTCATTAAATAATGTGCAACTATTTTAATTAGTGAACTTTTATTTGATAAAACTCGCGTATCTCCAATTTTAAAATCTGAGGATTTCAAAAAAGAAATATTCTCAATTGGCTCTTTTCCAATTATTGTCTGTATCTTTCTATCATCCTGATAAGAAAACCAATCTCTAAAACCAGGTATAGGGGACAATGTTCCAAATTTTTTAATATTTGGTAACTCTTCTTGTAACTCATAGACCACTCTCTTTATTAAAAAATTACCAAGAGTTACTCTCTCAAGACCCTCTTGACAATTACTTATTGAATAAAAAGTTGCTGTGTCATATTTTTTGTCACCACCAGTTCTTGGTTTCATAATTTCTTGTATAGACTTACCCAATCCATTTGTTAAAGCTACTTGAACAAATATAATTGGCTCATCTTCAAGAGCAGGGTGAAAATAAGAAAAAAATCTTCGATCTTCTCCGAGCCTTCTTTTTAATTCATCCATATTTTTGATTTCATGGACCCTTTCGTATTTCATAATTTTTTCTAAGACAGCTGCTTTAGTATCCCAAGTAATTTTGTGTAGTTTTAAAAATCCTGGATTAAACCAAGACTTAAATAGTTCTTTTAAATCATTATCAAGAGGCTTTAATTCTTGATTATTCTTCAAAACTTTTAATAAATCTTCTCTTAAAGAAACAATTGTTGAAATTCCATTTGGCGACATATTCATTCTTCTAAATAGTTCTCTTCTTCTACCTTCAGATATTATAAATAAATTAAAAAGATTTTTATCATCCTGTTTTTTTTTATAATCATTTATTGCTTCATTAACTTTTGAATGGTTAGGTTTATATTTTTCATTTATCTTTTTAAAAAAAAGTAATTTATTTTCAGGAGTTAGAGTAAGATATAAATCTGTAATATCTCTTGCCACAGTGATTCCGAAAGCTGCTCCTTTGTTTGAAATTAAGTCGTCACATAAAGAAACAATTGACTCCAAGTCATTTTTTTTAACTTCTCTTTTTTTAAATAATTTCTGACCTACATCAGCTATTGAAGAAATGATTTCTTTTAAATTAAACATAACATAATAAAAAAACTAAAATTATTAATTTATAGATAAATACTCAACAAAAGATCTTATTGAAACAATTATTAAGAATGTCCCAAATATTTTACTCAATAATTTTTTATCTATCTTATATACTGCTTTTGCACCTATTCTAGCCATTATCATGGTCACAGGAACGAAAACTATAAAGCCAAGTAAATTTATATAACCCATACTAAAAGGGGTACTAACATTATCAATAATCTTGCCCCCAGTAATCATTGTAATTGTGCCACTGACAGCTATTAAAAAACCTACTGCAGCAGCAGTGCCAATAGATTTTCTTATATCATAACCAAAAGTACGCATAAAAGGTACCATTAATGAACCTCCTCCAATTCCTAAGGGCACAGAGATAAAACCAATTATTATTCCAGAAACATTTTTAATAAGATTTGAAATTTTTTTTGGATTATCCATTAGCTTCTCTCTAATAAAAATAAAGAATAAACCAACAATAAAAGCAAATATCGAAAAAAACAGAACTAGCGCAGGTGTTTTTAAACTTACTGCTAAAAAAGTTCCTGCAATAACTCCCAAAAGAATAAAAATACCAAATGATTTGACCATATTGAAATCTACTGCATCATGTTCCATGTGTGTTTTGGTCGAAATTATTGATGTAGGTATAATTATTGCTAAAGAAGTACCAACTGCCAAATGCATTCTAGTAACGATATCAAAGTCTAAAACAGTAAAGGCATAATATAATGCTGGAACCATTATAATTCCACCTCCAACTCCCAATAAACCTGCCATAAAACCTGCGACTGCAGCTGCGGCGCCTAAAACAAATAATAGATTTATTATTTCATCAGTATTTATTATTTCCATTATGAATCTATTTGATTTGCTTTCTCATTATTTTGAACGATTGTCATGATATGTTTGGCTTTTTGAAAATCAGAGTCCCTTGCCATCATATTATCACTTAAATATCTTTTCCACTGTTTAGATCCAACTTGACCATGATATAAACCAACTGTATGCCTCATTATATGATTTACTTTAGTCCCTAACTTAACCTCTTTATCTAAATATTCTAAAAGCTGTTCTACTATCTGCTCTCTTGAAGGATTATTTTTTGTATTAAATATTTCTTTTTCGATTTCTATTAATGAATATGGATTTTGATAAATTGATCTGCCAATCATCACTCCATCACAAAATTTTAAATGATTGTTTATTTCACTTACTTTTGTAATACCGCCGTTTATAATAATTTCTAATTGGGGATTTTCTTTTTTTATATCATAAACCATATTGTAATTTAATTTAGGAATATTTAAATTTTGTTTAGGGGATAAACCAGATAGAATTGCTTTTCTAGCATGTAAAATAAATGTTTTTGAACCGGCATCTCTCATCTTATGAATAAAATCATTTAAGTAATCAAATTTTTCAATATCATCAAAACCGATACGAGTTTTTGCAGTCACAGGTAACTTGCATGCATTAACCATAGAATTAATACACTCGGCTACTAAATTTGGCTCTTTCATTAAGCACGCTCCAAACTTGTTTTTTTGAACTTTTTTACTAGGGCATCCAAGATTTATATTAATTTCATCATATCCCATATCTTCAGCAATTTTAGCAACCTCTGCTAATTCACTTTTATCAGATCCACCAACTTGTAAAGCCAAAGGTTTCTCTTCCGGGCTATATGATAAAATCTTTTTTCTATCTCCATGTATCGCTGATTTTGTAGCAACCATCTCTGTATAAAGCATTACATTTTTGCTCATCAACCTCAAAAAAAAACGATCATGTCTATCAGTACAATCCATCATAGGTGCAACTGAAATCTTCCTATTAATTTTTTTTTTAATATCCAAGAGCTTTGCCCATTACTTTGTCAGGTAACCAGGTAACAATTTCAGGAAAAATACATAAAATTAATATTGCTAAAGCCATAATAATCATAAATGGTATTGATCCTTTTAAAATTTCTGAAAGACTGACATCTGGTGTAATTCCTTTTATAATGTAAAGATTAAGTCCAACTGGTGGTGTTATTAATCCTATTTCCATATTGATAGTAAATACTATTGCAAACCAATATGGATCAAATCCTAATGTTGTTATCACTGGTAATAATATTGCTGAGGTCATCACAATTACAGCAACTGGAGGTAAAAAGAAACCAGCTATTAAAAGAAATATATTTATTAAAATGAATACAACCCATTTATTTGAACTAAGCTCTACCATACTTTGTGCTAGAGATTGGGTTACATAAAGTTGCGAAAGAGTGAATGCAAAAAGGTAAGATGCAGCAATAATGAACATTATCATTACACTTTCTTTCATTGAAACTTTAACAATATTCCAGATCTTTTTTGGTTGATAAATTTTATAAACAACAGCAATCAATACAAAGACTAGAAATGCACCAACTCCTGAGGCTTCAGATGGTGTTGCTACTCCTCCATAAAGGACATATAAAACGCCAGCTATAATAGCTAAAAATGGAAGAATTCTTGGTAATACCTCAAGTTTCTCTTTCAAGGTTGGTTTTACTCTATTTCGTAAAGCTTTAGCGGCATCTTTATCTATAAAATAACTATGTATTAATGCCCATATCGCAAACATTCCTGCCAACATGAAACCAGGTATGAGACCACATAAAAATAATCTACCTATTGAAGTACCTGTTGCAATTCCATAAACAATTAAAACAATACTTGGAGGAATTAAAACCCCTAAAGTTCCACCGGCTGCAATAGTCCCTGTTGCAATTTGATCGGAATATCCTCTTTTTCTCATTTCTGGTATTCCCATTGTTCCAATCGCTGCACAAGTTGCTGGACTAGATCCACTTAAAGCTGCAAAAATTGAACAAGCTCCTATATTCGAAATTACTAGTCCTCCTGGAACCCTCCAAAGCCACCTGTCTAAACCCGTATATAAATCTTTTCCCGCAGGTGAGTTGGCAACAGCCATTCCCATTAATATGAACATTGGTATAGAAAGTAAAACAAACGAGTTTAATCCAGCAAAAAATGTTTCAGCAAAAACATCTAGCATCTGAAAACCCTCAAATGATACCAATAGAGCTATAGATACAAAACTCAATCCAAAAGCTATTGGGATTCCTGAAAAAAGTACTAACAAAGTAAAAATTGCAACAATTAAAGCTATAATTAATGGATCCATTTAATTGTAATCCTTATCTTCAGTTAATTTAATAATTTCTGCTATATACTGTAATATCATCAATAAGGCTCCTATCATCATCGATGAATATGGTATCCACAATGGTGGATCCCATACTGTACCTGTCGAATAATTTTTAGTGAATGCTTCCTCAACCATAATGAATCCATAGTAAAACAAAATTAAGAAGAATATTAAACTTATAGAAGATGTAAAAATTTTTAGTCTAATTATATTTTTTTTTGATAAAAAATCATAAATCCATTCCATACTGACATGTGCTTTTTCACTTAGAACATAAACACTCCCAATAAAAGTTGAGGAAACCAATAACATAGTGACAAGTTCTGTTTGCCACGTAATTGCTCTTTGAAAAAAATACCTTTCAAAAACAAGCTCTACGATTACCAAAATTGATAAGAGTAGTGCCAATACAGCAAAAGCACCACATGCTTTAGCAATTAAGTCACAAAATTGAAGATACTTTTTTTTCATAAAAAAACCCCTACTTAGTAAGAATAAATAGGGGTTCTTTATATATTATTTTATTTAACTGCTAAAGCCATTTCCATAAGCTTATCACCACCTGGCACTTTTTCTGCAAATGCTTTGTGTGAAGATTTCTTAGCAATTTCTACCCAAGCAGCATGATCTTTTGCATCCATATATACTAACTTAACACCAGCTGCTTTATAAGCATCTTCAAACTTCTTATCTAAGTTCTCAACTTGTGCTGTCATATATTTTTCAGCTACTTTTCCTGCTTTCATCAAAGCTTTTTGTTGCTTCGAACTTAAAGCATCAAAAGACTTTTTAGACATCAAGATTGGCTCATACATAAACCATAAACCAAATTTTCCTGGCGGAGTTGCACACGAAACTTGCTCGTATATTTTGTAACTTACAAAACTTCCTGAACTTGTATTTGCTCCTGTTAAAACTCCTGTTTGTAAACCAGTATAAATTTCTGATGATGGCATACTTTGAATACCAGCTCCTGCAGCCTCTAACATTTGGTTAAATGCTTTACCAGCAGCTCTCATAACTTGTCCTTTCGCATCGCTAGGATTTTTAATACATTTTGTTTTTGAAGCAAAACCACCCCCTAACCAAGCATCAGATAAAACAACCACGCCCGCGTTATTAATTATTTTTTTAATTTCAGTCATCATAGGACCTTTATTAAATCTCAATGCATGTTTATGATTTTTTACAGTACCTGGCATTAACGTAGCATCAAATTCAGGATGAAATTTAGATGCATAAGCTAATGGAAAAGCGGAAATATCTAATTGACCTGTTGTCATTGGTTTCCACTGTTCTTTTGGTTTGTACAAAGATTTTGCTGGATAGATTCTAATGTCTATTCCAACATTTGCTTTTTTTACCTCGTCAGCAATGATTTGCACCATTTCATGACGCGGATCAAATGATCCATCAGCTCTTGGAGTTCCTGGCCATTGGTGACTTGCTTTTAGAGTAACTGCAAAAGCAGAACCAACAGTGGTAAAAACAAAAACTAATGAAGTTAAATATAAAGATATCTTTTTTAACATTATTTTTTCCCTCTATTGTTATTTTTAATAATTCAATTAAAGTGAAGTTATTAATAAGAGTCAAGTCGACAAAAACTCATGTTAGATGAAATAATATGGATGGACCTTTAAAAAACCTACTAGTAGTTGATTTAACAAGGGTATTAGTAGGTCCTTATTGTACTATGATATTATCAGATTTAGGAGCAAGAGTAATTAAAATTGAGGCTCCAGAAATTGGAGACGACTCAAGAAAATTTGGACCCTTTATTAAAGATTACTCAGCTTATTTTATGTCTTTAAATAGAGGAAAAGAAAGCATTGCACTTAATTTAAAAAATAGCGAAGATAAAAAAATTTTTGAAAAGATTTTATCAAAAGCAGATATTTTGGTAGAAAATTTTAAACCCGGCACTTTAGAGAAATGGGGATATGGCTGGAAAGAAATTAATAAAAAATATCCAAAACTAATTTATGCTTCTGCATCAGGATTTGGTCAAACAGGTCCGCTAAAGGAACTTCCAGCCTACGACATGGTAGTTCAAGGTATGGGAGGTTTAATGAGTGTGACTGGACAACCAAATTCTGAACCTACTAGAGTTGGAACTTCTATTGGAGATATCACTGCCGGACTTTTTACTGCCATAGGTATAAATGCTGCTTTATATGACAGGGAAAAAACTGGTGAAGGAATGTACATAGATGTTTCTATGCTGGATTGTCAAATTGCTATTTTAGAAAACGCTATAGCTCGATATCTGTCAAACAATGAAATTCCAAAACCCATGGGATCGAGGCATCCATCAATTGCACCATTTGAAGCATTCAAAACTCAAGATAGTTACATAATTATTGCAGCTGGAAATGATAAATTATTTGAGAAACTTTGTAATCTTTTAAAAATACCTGAACTAATTAAAGATACAAAATTTTCAAACAACTCCTCTCGAGCAAAAAATATGGATGAGCTTAAAAAAATTTTAGAAGATAAATTATCTACAAAAAAAACAAATGAATGGGTTAATAAAATGGAAAAAGATAAAATTCCATGTGGCCCAATATTTAATATTAAAGAGGCAGTTGAAAATCCTCAAGTAAAATCAAGAAATATGATCGTAAAAGCATTTCATAAAGTTGTTGGAAATTTTAAGTTAGCAGGAAACCCAATTAAAATGTCATCTTATAAAGATGAAAATACAAGAGGTGATATACCTGATTTAGATGAACATAGACAAAAAATTATTGAGGAATTTAATAAATAATTATTTTTAAGAATTTGAGGAATCAGTATCGTCTTTTACTAGATCCTCGTTCTCAGAGACTTCCTCTAATGAAATATCTCCCTGATCAGATAACGAGTCAGATGTAGGTGTTTCTGAAATTTCTGGTTTAGCAGTCTCTGACAATTCTGCTAAATCGTCCTTAGACACTTGAATTTTTTCAGGAGCTTTTCTCGCTCTTTTAGATGGCAAAATAGGTGTTCCGCTTTTTGAAATTTCTCCTTTGTATAAACTTTCAAAATCGTCACCGACTTCGTCATCATCTTCTGATCCATCATCTACTTGCTCAACATGCTTCCTTAACTTATAAACAGCGCTCTCAGTTAAATCTTTAACTTTAATATTCTCCTCAGCTATTTCTCTTAAAGCAATGACTGTATTCTTATCATTATCTCTATCTAAAGTTGGTTCAGTACCAGAATTTAATTGAGTTGCTCTTTCTTTTGCAACCAAAACAAGCTCATATGGACTATCTACTTTATCTATACAATCTTCAACGGTAACTCTTGCCATGCGGAGTATTTATACAAGGGGCAATTAAAAATCAAGAGATTTTTGAGTATATTTTGGATTTAGATTATTTCTAACTAAAAAAAGAAGTATTAAAGATAACAAAATATATGAGAATGAAACTAATGCAATTTGTTCAATAGAGAACCCTTTATCTATAAATAAACCGAATAAAGCTGTTCCAAATGCTGTGGAAAATACCATTAAAGCCGTAGTCAATGCTTTTATAGATCCAATATATTTTACACCATAAATTTCAGCCCATGTTGATGAACCTAAAACATTCGCTAATCCGTTTGAAACACCTATCAATCCAAGAAAAATAAATGAAGTTATAGGAGTATCAAAATAAAATAAAACTAATGTCGCTATTAACAAGGGTAAATTCATAAAAATTAATAGTTTTCTGCTAGTAAACTTATCTATTAAAAAGCCTGATCCAAGTAAAGTAATGACTGATAATATTGAATAAACCATAAAAGATTGAGCAATAACAAAGGTTCCCCATTCTTTTGCCTCTGAAATAAAAGATTGATAAACAAATACTCCAGTTGCAATCCAAGGCATTGCCAGCATATTCAAACATACAATATAAAATCTATAATCTTTAATTACTTCAATTCTTTGCCATTGTTTGATCTCTTTTTTATCAAGGTTATCAGAATCAACTTGTTCTCTTGTATCAAAATCTAATTTTTTAATTAAAAAAAAAGAAACTAGTGGTAAAAAAATCAGTGTTAAAACTGAAATAGATATCCAAATATTTTGCCATGCTGTAATTGTGAGAAGATAAACGATTAGAACTGGCAAAATAAATTCTGCTAATGAAAGACCGAACCATCCAATGCTAAGAGCTTTTCCTCTTGATTTCGTAAAATACCTTGTAATAGTTGTAGTTGCAGTATGTGACATTAGTCCTTGCCCGGAAAATCTCATTAAAAAAACAGCAATAAATAAAAAAGCTATTGATGAAATCTTTGAAAAGAAAAAACAAGAAACAGATAGAAGTAAAGTTACATAAAAAGCAAATTTAAAAATATTAATATCATCAATTTTTTTTCCAACCCAAATAATTAAAAAACTACTTAGTAGTGTTGCAAAAGCATAAATTGAGCCAAATTGTCCATGAGTAATAGAGAGTGTTTCCCTTATACTTGAATTAAACAAGCCTAAAAAAAAACTCTGTCCAAAGCTAGAAAAAAATGTAAAGATAAATCCAAATATAATTACTTTTAAACTTAAACTATTAAACATAAAAAATTATGAGTTGTAATGTTGCTTTCATAGGTCTTGGCGTCATGGGTTATCCAATGGCAGGTTATATATCAAAAGGTGGTCACAATGTAACTGTTTTTAATAGAACAAAATCAAAAGCAGAAAAATGGATAAAAGAATACAAAGGTAAAATGGCAGAAACTCCTTCCGAAGCTGCAAAAGATGCGGAGTATGTCTTTACGTGTGTTGGGAATGATAATGATTTAAGAGAAGTGACCTTTGGTGACAATGGTGCATTTAAATCAATAAAAAAAGATGCAATCTATATTGATAACACTACAGCATCAGCAACTATTGCTAGAGAGATTTATGAACATGCAAAGAAAAATGGATTTGGTGCATTAGATGCTCCTGTATCTGGTGGACAAGCTGGTGCAGAAAATGGTGCATTAACAGTAATGATCGGTGGTGATCTAACTGACTTTGATAAAGCAAAAGATAAAATTGATTGCTACAGCAAAAAAATGAAACTTCTTGGTAAAGCAGGTTGTGGACAATTAGCAAAGATGGTTAACCAAATTTGTATTGCAGGATTAGTTCAGGGATTATCTGAGGGAATAAACTTTGGAATGAAAGCTGGCTTGAACATGGAAGATGTTATCGAAGTTATTTCAAAAGGTGCTGCTCAATCTTGGCAAATGGAAAATAGATACAAAACAATGATTGATAATAAATTTGATTTTGGTTTTGCAGTTGATTGGATGAGAAAAGATTTAAAGATTGCAATGGATGAAGCTAAAAATAATGGTTCATTATTACCTATTACAGAACTCGTTGATAAATTTTATGGAGAAGTTCAAGAGTTAGGTGGAAATCGTTGGGATACTTCAAGTTTAATAAAAAGATTTAGAAAGTAATGTATGCAACCAGCATACTATGAAAATTTAGACGAAATTCAAAATAAATATTGGTCTATGTTAGATGATGCTGTGACCAATAGAAGTTCACCATTTAGAATTCCTGTCTTTATCTGTGCTCATCAAGATGAAGTAGATGGTAGAATTGTTGTTTTACGTAAATCAGATAGAGCAAACAATCTATTACAATTTCATACTGATTTAAGATCTCCAAAGGTTGATATTCTTAAAAAGAATAAGAATGCATCTCTTGTTTTCTACGACAAAGAAGAAAAGATACAATTAAGAGTAAAAGTAGAATGTGAATTAAATAATCAAAATTCCACAACTGAAGAGTCATGGAAAAAAACTCAGCATATAAGCAGACGTTGTTATTTAACTGACAGTCCTCCAGGTACTTCATCAGAAAATCCAACTTCTGGAATGATATCTAAATTAGAAGATTTTGATTATACAATGGAACAAAGTGAGGAAGGTTATAAAAATTTTACAGTCATTAAATGTAAAATTAATTCTATTGAATGGTTGTATCTTGCAGCTAAAGGACATCGAAGAGCCAAATTTGATTTAGATAATAAAAAAGAAGAATGGCTTGTGCCTTAAATTCCTTTAATAATGATATTGCTACCTTCTGAATTTTTTAAACGAATATCTTTAATAGGTTTATATTCATCTGAACGATACCATTCTAAAGCTTTTTCGTAAGAAGGAAATTTGATAATAACTATCCTGGGAAAATTATCCTCTCCTTCGACTACTTGATACTCACCATTTCTCACAATGTATTCTCCACCAAATTTTTTAACTACTTCTGTAACTTTTGATACGTACTCTTTGTAATTTTCAGGATTAGTCACTTTTAATTGTGCAATTACATATCCAGCTGACATAGTTAGTTTCTTAATCTTTAATTTTTCTTATTAACAAACTTGTCATAGCTTTTTTATTACAAAACTTATAATCATTATCAGCTAATTTTTTACCATTAGTGGCATCAAACATTTTCCAATTATATTTAACACAACTTTTTGGTTTTTTACCCAAACTCAGTATCTTTAATTCTACTGTTCTAGATCTTCCACTATCTGTTACAGAAAATGATCTCATTTCTCCTTTTTTCCAAAAACCCAAAGGAAATTTACATCCATTTTTAATATACTTAGTTCCTGATCTTCTTTGGTCGTATACTCTTCCTATACACTGGCCATCATTAGTAACCGTAAATAATTGCGTTTTTCTAGTTCTACCCTGTCTATTTTTTTGAGTTCTTTTGTAAACTTTAATGATTTCTTTTGTAAAAGGATTTTTCCAATCTTGAGGGCCAATGATTTTTTTTCTTTTTTTCTCTCCAAAAATCAGATCTGCGGGTGTAAATTTTATTTCTGTGTCGCTTCTAATTTTTCCACCTGTAAATAATTCTAATGGAATAAATCTCTCGTTAGCTATAGTTATATTTGGTAAAATAAAAAATAAAACCAAAAATAATATTTTTTTCATAATTTTAAAATACTGATTTAGAATATTTTTTCCAATTATCTTGATAGTGTTTTGTATTTTCCCAAACTGCTTTTTTTTCATCCTCAGTCACCTCCCTAACTACTTTTCCCGGAGAACCGATGACTAAAGAATTATCAGGTATCTCTTTATTTTCTGTAATTAAAGCCTTTGCACCTATGATACAATTTTTTCCAATCTTAGCATTATTGAGAATTACGGCACCAATTCCAATTAAACTATTATCACCTATTGTGCATCCATGAAGCATAACTAAATGTCCAATAGTTACATCTTTACCGATTAGTAAAGGACAACCTGGATCTGTGTGTAAGACACATCCATCCTGAACATTTGACCCCTCACCTATGTGAATATTCTCAATATCTCCTCTCAGTGTTGCATTAAACCAAATACTTGTGTTTTTTTCTAAAGTAACATCACCGATCACTACTGCATTTGGAGCTACCCAATTTTCACCAGAGTTTTTTAGTTTTTTATCTTTTAAATCGTAAAACATAATTTATATATTAATACATTATGCCAATACAAACTCCAATATGTGATTTTGGTCAAAAGGCACATGACTTTAAACTAAAATCTACTAACAATGAGATATTATCTTTAAATGATATAAAAGGTGAAAATGGTACACTAATAATGTTTATTTGTAACCACTGTCCTTATGTAAAAGCAGTAACTAAAGATATAGTTGAAGACTGCGATAAATTAAAAAGTATTGGAATAAATGCAGTTGCTATTTGTTCAAATGATTCAGAAAATTATCCTGAGGATTCTTTTGACAATATGATTTTATTTGCCAAAAAAAATCAATTTCATTTTCCATATTTAAATGATGAAACCCAAGAAATTGCAAAAATATATGATGCTGTATGTACCCCAGATTTCTTTGGTTATAATAAAAATTTAGAACTTCAATATCGAGGAAGACTTAGAGAGCTCAAAAACTTAATTCCAGTCAGGGATGGAGATAGCGACCTTTTAATGGCAATGAGACAAATTGTTAAGACCGGTAACGGACCTAAAAATCAAATACCTAGCGCAGGTTGCGGTATTAAATGGAAAATTAACTAATGTATTTAGTGATTACCAGATCTTTTCCACCAGAATTAGGTGGCATGCAGAGTTTGGTTTGGGGTTTAGCAAAAAAATTATCTGAAAATTTCTTAATAAAAGTTTTTGCAGATTATCATAAAGATCACAAAGAATTTGATAATAAAGTAAATTTTTCAATTGAAAGAATTAGAGGATTTAAATTGATAAGAAAAATTAGAAAATCTCAACTTATAAATGAGTATCTTAGAGAAAATAAAGTTAAAGGTTTAATAGCTGATCACTGGAAAAGTTTAGAATTAATTGAAACTAAAAATAAAAAATATTGTCTTATCCATGGTAAAGAAATAAATCACCCTAAAGGAAGTCCAATAAATAAAAGAATATTAAAAGTCTTAAATGATGTTGAAAGAGTAGTGGCAAACTCTGAATATACAAAAAATTTAGCAATTAATGTGGGTGTTAATAAAGATAAAATTATTGTTATCAATCCTGGCATTAATCCTGCAAAAAAATTAAATAAAAAGTCTTTAGATAAAGTTGAAAGCTTGCTGAAATTAAAAAAACCACGCTTAATAACTGTTTCTAGATTTGATAAAAGAAAAAACCATGAAAAAATAATAATGGCCTTAAGGAATTTAAAACAGAAATATCCAAATATAATTTATATATGTATAGGCTACGGAAATGAGGAAGAAAATATAAAAAGATTAGTGAGTGAACTTAAATTAAATTCACAAGTAATGTTTTTTAAAGAAATTACTGATGATTTAAAAAATGCCTTAATTGCTAAATCAAATATTTTTGTTATGCCATCTGTAATCTATAAAAGTTCAGTTGAGGGTTTTGGGATTGCTTATGTTGAGGCAGCACAGTATGGAATTCCATCACTTGGAGGAAAAGATGGTGGCGCGTCTGATGCTATTGATCATAACAGAACTGGATTGATATGTGATGGCAATGACTTAGATGATATATACTCATCTTTAAATAAGATGATTGAAAATAATAGATATTTAGAACTTGGAAAAAATGCTAAGGAATACATTTCTAAATTTTCATGGGAAAACATTTTTAAAAAATATAGCGAATTGTTTAATTAAATTAAGTAAATAATTAATTTCTCAAAAACTTTCTCCGCGCTAAGATTATTAAGATTACTTACCTGTATCGCTTTAAAGTTTTCCCTTTCAATACTAACTTTATATGCTGTTGTGTGTCTTCCAAATAAAGTTAATCCTCTTGAACCTACATGAGCAGCTATATGAGCTGGACCTGTATCATTAGCAACAATCGCAGAACTATTTTTTATAATTGACGTAAGTTGAGAAATATCCAAAGCTTTGCCGTTATCTAATAAAGCAAGTGCATTAATTTCTTTTGACTCTCTTATTTCATTCGGACCAGGTGCAGTGGCAATAGTATATTCTTTACCATATTTTTCTGAAATTAGTTTAATTAAATCGTTATAATACGGCCACTTCTTTATTTTTAAGTGTGGTGAGCAAAATGGAAATAGCAAAATATATTTTTTTAAGTTGTAATGATTTTTAATTTGAGAAATATCAGAAGATGCCCATGTAAAATTTGGATGCATCGTATTACGTGTCTTTAAACCAGAATTTCTAAGCTGATAATCAAATCGTTCAAGTACTGAAAACTTATCAAATTGATCTTTGTCTTGACCTTGTGGCAGAGTTGTAAGTGAGCTGGACCAAATTTCATTACCTGCTTTTGGAAATAAAATATTCTTATAAAAAGTTGTTCTAGAAGAATTTTGTAAATCAAAAACCTTTGAAAATTTAAATTTTTTAATATCTCGCATTAAAAAATATAAATAAATCAAATTATATTTTGGAAGTCTTTTATCTAAAATAACATCGTAGATATGTGGATTTTTCTTAAATAATTCAAAATAAGGTCTTGTTGTTAAAATATAAATTTTATCGTTTTTATAGTTTTCAGATATATCTTGAATTGCACCACTTGCTTGAGCTATATCTCCTAATGAACCATGTTTAATAATTAAAATATTAGACATATTTAAAACAAGATAACACAGTATTCAATTTTATGAATAAAATTATAGTAGAAGTATCAATAGGTGAGCTTTTAGACAAAATTTCAATTTTAGAAATCAAAAAAGAAAAAATTAAAGATGCTGAAAAATTGGAATTTATCAAAAATGAACATTCTATACTTAAAAATCAATTAGATAATAATGTAAAAATAGATAACAAACTTGATAAACTTTTTAATTCTTTAAAAAAAATAAATTCTAAATTGTGGATTATTGAAGACAATAAGAGACAATGTGAGAAAGATAAAGATTTTGGAGAAAAATTTATTAAACTCTCAAGAGATGTACATTTTCTAAATGACGATCGAGCAAAAGTTAAATTAGAGATCAATAATCATACTGGTTCTGTAATTAAAGAAATAAAAGAATACACTAGTTATTAAATTTTTTAATGGGACTTCATTTTTCAAAAAAAGAGTTTTTAAATAGAAAGACAAAAGTTTTAAAGTCAATGAAAGAGGAAAATCTTGATGCCCTGTTAATGTTTAGACAGGAATCAATGTATTGGTTAACAGGATACGACACTTTTGGATATGTGTTCTTTCAAACATTAGTTTTAGATAAAAATGGGAATGTAATACTTTTAACTAGGGCTCCAGATTTGAGGCAAGCTCAAAATACATCTAATATAGATGATATTAGAATTTGGATTGATAAAGATGGATCAAATCCAACTGATGATCTTAGAATCATTTTAGATGAATTAAAACTTAAAGGAAAAAAATTAGGAGTTGAATATGAAGCCTACGGATTAACTGGACGTAATGCTATTCAACTTAACAAGTCTTTAGAAAACTATTGTTCTGTTGAAGACAAATCAGAACTTATTACAAAGTTAAGAGTGGTAAAATCTCAAGAAGAAATTATTTATGTTAAAAAAGCTGCAAATCTTGCAGATAAAGCTTTGTATGAAGTTTGGAAACATGCAAAAGCTGGTGTAAGTGAGTCTAAGATATTAGCTGAAATGAATAGAGTTATCTTTGAGGGTGGTGGAGATTATCCTGCTAATGAATTTATTATTGGTTCAGGAAAAAATGCTCTTCTTTGCCGTTATCAAGCAGAAAAACAAATTTTAAAAAGTCAAGATCAATTAACTATAGAATGGGCTGGAACTTATAGACATTATCATTCAGCAATGTTTAGAACTATTCCAATAGGTAAAGCGGAAACTAAACATCACAAAATGCATGAAGCTTGTGTTGAAGCATTAAAGAATTGTGAAAACAAACTAAAATCAGGAAATGAAATTGGAGAAGTTTTTGATGCTCATGCAAAAACCTTTGATGATCTTGGATTTAATAAAGCTAGAATGAATGCGTGTGGTTATTCCTTAGGTACTACTTTTTCTCCAAATTGGATGGATTGGCCTATGTTATACACGGGAAATCCATACATTATTGAACCAGGAAATGTTTTCTTTATGCACATGATTTTAATGGATTCAGATAACGGGTTAGCAATGAATTTAGGTGAAACATACTTGGTTACTGATAAAGGTAATGAAAGATTAGGTAAGCAAAAGCTGGATCTAGTTATACTTTAAAAAGAAAAATTAGTGATTAATTGATGAAGAAAAATTCCAAGAACAATCAAAACTTGGTATGTAAATTCTAGATAATTTTGTATTTCCAAAATAATGATTAAAAACATTTAACCAATTTTCAACTTGACGAGGCTTTTTATCTTGGCTGCCAACTTGACCGGTTATTACACCTTTTGGTTTTAAAATTCTAACAAGTGACTCCATATTTTTTGCAGCTAAATCAATGCAAAATTGATCATCATTTAAGTCGACAAATATGTGATCGTAAGTATCGTCGCTCACAGATTTTATGCTTTCAAAGGCGTCACCCCAAACACATTTAACAGAATTTTTTTCAGTAGCTTTCTTACCAATATTACCAAGATGCTTATTACAAACTTCAACTACCTCTGGATCTAACTCAAACCAATCTATAAAATTAAATTTTTTCGACAAACATTCTCTGGCAACCCCTCCATCACCTCCTCCTATTATTGCTGCTCTCTCATTATTTTTATTTAATCTTAGACCTGCTCCTACAAATGTTGAGCTGTATAAATGTTCATCAGAAGCAGCAACTTGTATCTCACCATCAATAAATAGCGACTTTCCAAATTGTTCTAATTCTAAAATTTCAATATGCTGTCCAACTTTAGATCTAAAATCCTCTAAAATATCATTTACAACATATGATTTTTGTAAACCCGGAGAACTATAAATGTCATGATAAAGAGATCTGGTATCTCTGTTAAATTCCTTTTTAACAATTCTCTTATGTTTAAATTCTGCTTTAACTATATCAATTGCTACTGAAGGAGTAATTTTTCCACATGTAAAAAAATCAAAACTTATTATTCCTTTTTCTGGAAATGTATGAAAACTTATGTGGCTCTCAGCTAACAATGCTAAAATTGTAAAACCTTGCGGTTTGAATTTGTATTTTGAAATTTTCAAAATTGTTACATTCGCTGCTTTAGCTATTTTGTTAATAATTTTCTCGTAAACAGAAGGATCGTACTCTTTTGAGGTACCAATTATATCTAAAGTAATATGCTCCCCTACTTTAATCATTTTACCCTTTTTTATAATTTTTAGCCTTTTCTAAAACTTTTTTCATTTCTTCAAATGAAAGAATCTTTGGCTTACCTAACTTTAGAGCAATAGTGTACTGATGACAAATATTTTCTATCTCTTGTGCAAGTTCAAATGCTTGGTCTAAATTTTTTCCAAAAGCAACCTGACCGTGATTTGACATTAAACAAGCAGATCTATTTTCTAAAGCTTTAATTACATTGTTCGAAAGCTCTTCTGTTCCAAAAGTAGCATAATCAGCACATTTAATGTCCTCACCTCCAGCAAGTGCAATCATATAATGAAACGGTGGAATAGATTTTCCATGTGAAGATACAGCTGTTGCGTGTGGAGAATGAGCATGAACAATAGCTTGAGCTTCATTTTTATTAACGTAAATATCCCTGTGAAATCTCCATTCAGAAGAAGGTTTATTATTTGAGTCATTATTTACGGAGTCTTCATTTAAACCCATAAAAACAATATCTTCTGGTTTCAAAGTTTCGTATTTTTTTCCTGAAGGTGTAATTAAATATCCATCTTTATCATTTTCTTTAGCTCTTAAAGATATATTGCCTGATCTTAATGGTGAAAGATTTGTAGAGTTCAACTTTAAAGAATACTTAATAATTTGATTTCTTTGATCTAAATTTTTCATTTAAATAAATCTTTCAGTCCTTTTTCTGATGCTTCACATACACCTTTTTCAGTAATTAAAGCTGTTACATATTTTGCGGGTGTCACATCAAAAGCTAAATTCATGGCCTTACTTTTTATTGGATATATTTGTATCTTTTTTATATTTCCTTTTTCATCAACACCTTCCATATATGATAATTCTTTTGAATTTCTCTCTTCAATTGGAATATCTTTATGATCTTTTAAATTCCAATCAATTGTTGAACTTGGTAATGCAACATAAAAAGGTATTTTATTATCATATGCAGCAAGTGCTTTTAAGTAAGTTCCAATTTTATTACAAACATCTCCATTAGCTAAAGTTCTATCTGTTCCAACTATGCACATATCAACTTCGCCTCTTTGCATTAAAATACCACCAGTATTATCTGCAATGATTGTATTTTTAATTCCTTCTTCATTTAACTCGTAAGAGGTTAAATTAGCTCCTTGATTTCTTGGTCTCGTTTCATCAGCCCAAACATGAACTGGAATTCCTTTCTTATGTGCATGATAAATTGGAGAAGTTGCAGTTCCCCAATTTATTGTTGCAAGCCAACCAGCATTGCAATGAGTTAAAATATTTACAGTATCTTTTTTTTTATTATAGATTTCCTCTATAATTTTAAGTCCATTCAAGCCTATATTCTCACAAAATTTTACATCTTCTTCACAAATTTCTTGAGCTTCACTAAGAGCAATTTCTAAAATTTTATCACTATTAACTCCTGATAATTTATTCATCATTCTATCAACAGCCCACTTTAAATTTATTGCTGTTGGTCTTGAACTAATTAAGTTTTCTGCTGATTTCTTTAAAAAAGATTGATCATTATTTTCAAGGATTGCTAAAACTAATCCATAAGCAGCAGTAGCTCCTATCAAAGGTGCACCTCTCACTTCCATTACTTTTATTGCATTTATCGCATCATTTACTGTTTTAAGATCCTTAATTATAAATTGATGTGGAAGTTTTGTTTGATCAATTATCTTAACAATATTATTTTCAAACCAAATAGTACGATATTCTTTTCCCTCAATTTTCATCTTTTACTTTGGCTCACAATAATATTTTGCATATTTTGCATAAAATAATCTAAATTCTTTTTTTTTTCTTTATCAAAAGAGATCATTTCTATAAAATTTGGTTTACTAAAACCAAATGTTTTAATGCACTGTTGTTGAGCAATTTGTTCTTTGGGAGCAACATGTTGTGCTCCTTTATAAAAAATACTAGTTTCAAAAACTTTTTTTAGGTATGCTTCATCTTTGTCAGTACCAACTCCTATATATATCATGTTACTATCACCACTAAACAAATTTGATCTTGCATCTCGATGCATTGTGGCATGTGTTGCCTCATCCCAAGTTCTAGTACAACTAAACAAAAGAATACTTAACAATATTACCACTAAAATTTTACTCATTTATTAAGACTCTACCTGCAATAGTTTTAAGTTTATCAATAGTTTTTTTTGTTCTTTTCTCAGGTGCTGTTATAATTGCAACATCTAAACAATTGTTAGTGGGATCTTTAGGATCAATATGATTTTCAAAATTATCTATTAAATTTTTAATCATATTCTTCGCTTTAGCAGCATTTCCTAATAAAACCTTTATTACTTGCTGCACATCAACATTTTCATGATCTGGATGCCAACAATCATAATCTGTCACCATTGAAACCGATGCGTATCTTATTTCTGCTTCTCTAGCTAATTTTGCTTCAGGCATGTTAGTCATACCAATTACATCAGCTTTCCATGATCTATATAAATTTGACTCTGCTAATGTTGAAAACTGTGGTCCTTCCATTACAATATAAGTTCCATTTCTTTGATATTCTATTTTCTCTTTTTTAATTGCTTCTTCACATGCATTCATCAAACCATTAGATGTTGGATGTGCCATTGAAACATGTGCTACAATCTCCTCATCAAAAAATGTTTTTTCTCTTGCAAAAGTCCTATCAATAAATTGATCCACAATTACAAATTTTCCTGGCCATAGGTCTTCTTTTAAAGATCCAACAGCAGATATAGACACAATATCAGTTACACCTAACTGTTTTAGAGCATCAATATTTGCTCTAAAATTAATTTTTGTTGGAGAAATAAAATGCCCCCTTCCATGTCTTGGCAAGAAATACACTTCTTTATTTTGATAATTAGTTTTTAAAATTTGATCGGAAGGTTTTCCCCAAGGAGTGTTTAAATCAAGTAATTCTCGATTTTTAAAATCCTCTACGTCATAAAGTCCACTTCCACCAACAATTGCTAATTTATTTATTGTCATGTTAAAAAAATAATTTATTTATAGTTTTAAAATAACTATTATGAATTTGAAAGATTTTATTAGGTCAATTCCTGATTATCCTAAAAAAGGTATTTTATTTAGAGATATTACAACCCTTATTAAAGAAGAGAAGGCTTTTACTAAATGTATTGACCTTATTGTAGATAGATCCAAAAAATATAAATTTGATAAAATTGCTGCAATAGAGTCAAGAGGTTTTGTCTTCGCCTCAGCTGTTTCTTATGTTTTAAAAAAACCTTTTATAATGTTAAGAAAGAAAAATAAACTACCTGCAGAAGTGCACTCAATTGATTTCGAGTTAGAGTACGGCACAGCTACAATTGAAGTACATAAAGATTCTATCCAAAAAGATGAATCAATCTTAATTATTGATGACTTAATAGCTACAGGTGGAACTGCTGAGGCAGCTGCAAAGTTAGTAGAAATTTCAGGAGGAAATGTAGGTTGTTTTATTTTTGTTATAAATCTTTTCGACCTCAAGGGCTCGGATAAACTTGTTCAGAATGGATATAAAGTAGAAAATTTAATAGATTTTCCTGGCCACTAATTAAAATATTTTCCTCTGTAAAATGACTTGAGACCTATCATCGATGATCCTAACCCAAGAAAACGATAAAGATATTTATTAAAATTTACTTTATCAAATAAAATTAAATAAAAGATAAGTTTGATAATGGATGTAAATAATTTGTTAATTGTTTTAAAAATAGCATAGAAAAAATTATAATTTTTTTTATAAAAATAAAAAAAAGACCACATCCAATGCCAATTTCTGAGTTTTTCAGCCTCAACTTTAAAATTTGAAATATCTAAACTTGAACTTTTAAAACCTAAATGATTTACTTTTAGTAATTTTGATAGATAAACATTTTGTTTTGTATCCTTCAAAAATTTACAAAAATCAAATTCTTCAAAATAAAGAAAAAATTTCTCATCAAATATATTTTTGTTCTTTAATTTTTTTAAATTTAAAAGCATTGAACTTCCTGTCACCCAATCAACTTTTGTTAATTTTTCTCTTTTAATAGAAAAAAAATTTTTTTTAAAAAGGTTGTTTTTTTTTGAGTCAAAAAAACCTCCTGTTGCAAATCCTCTATTTTTCAAAAGTTCACAGCCAATTAAAGAAAAGCTTTTATTATATAATAATAAATTTACATTTCTTAAAAATGATCGATCAAGAGTAGCATCTGGATTAAGTATAAGCGCAAAATCTGTGCTTACTTTTTTAAGACCAAAATTGTTCCCACCGCCATAACCTAAATTTTTTCCAGTACAATAGATTTCTAAATTTTTAAATTTTTTAGAAAAAAAATTTAAATATTTAAATTTCTTCGAATTCTCAACAATTATTATTTTTACATTCTTATTTATGGATTGAAGACAATTTAAAAGCGTTTTTTTATCTGTCAGGAATGTGACTATAACAATACTTAGATTATTTAAATTATACATACTTCCTATTCCCTATATACTTTAATTTCAAAAAATGTAAAAACCATAAAATGAAAAAAATTATTGTCACTGGTGGATTGGGATTTATTGGAAGTAACTTAATTGAGCTTCTTTTAAAAAAAAAATATAAAGTAATCAATGTAGATAAGGCTACATATTCTTCAAATTTTTATAACGTAAGGGAATTTCAAAAAAATAGAAATTATTCTTTTATAAGGTGTGATATTTCGAGCAAAAGATTATCTAAAATTTTTAATAGATACAAACCAATTGGTATATTTAATATTGCTGCTGAAACTCATGTTGATAGATCAATAGATAGTCCTGAAAATTTTATAAAAAGTAACATCGTCGGTGTTTTTAATATTCTTGAAATTTTTAGGAAATTTTCAAAAAATAACAAAAAATCTAAATTAATACATATTTCCACAGACGAGGTCTATGGAGACATTTTAAATGGAAGATCTAAAGAGAACTATCCTTACAATCCAAGTTCACCATACGCTGCATCCAAAGCTTCTTCGGATCATTTAGTTTCATCTTATGTAAGAACTTATAATATTCCTGCAATAATAACTAATTGCTCAAATAACTACGGACCAAAACAACACCCAGAAAAACTTATACCTAAATTAATCTATAATATTATTACCAACAAAAAACTTCCAATATATGGGAAAGGGTTGAATTCTAGAGAATGGATTTATGTCAAGGATCATTGCGAAGCCCTTATCAAAGTTTTTGAAAAAGGAAAAATTGGAAATTTTTATAATATTGGTTCTAACAAAAATTTAATTAATTTAGAAATTTGTAAAAAACTAATTAAAATTGCTAAATCAAAAATAAAGTTAGGTAAAAATGTAAAAATAGAATACGTGAAGGATCGTCCTGGCCATGACTTTAGGTATGCTCTTGATAGTAGTAAAATTAAGAGAGAACTTAAATGGAGAACGAGAACAAACTTTGAAAATGGTCTTAAACAAACTTTTGAGTGGTATTTAACTAATCTTAAATATTATAAGTCTTTAAACAGAAAAGACATAATAAAAAGAATAGGATTAAAAAATTAAATTTGGTAGCGGGAAGTGGGATCGAACCACTGACCTCAGGCTTATGAGTCCTGCGCTCTAACCAACTGAGCTACCCCGCCAATAAAATAGTTGTTGGTTTATACTACTTTTATTATTTCTTGAAAACAAGTTTTGGAATAAGAATTTTACAAATATTTGAACTTAAAATTAATTTAAAAATACAATAAAGCATAAATAACCATTAAAATTAAAATAGTCAATGTTAAGAGGATATAGTTAATTCTAACATTAAATTTTTTATAAAGTTTATTATTTATATCATCCCAATATATAAAAATAATGAAGAAAATTATTGCTGGTAAAATAAATTTTATCATCGCTTTTAACCTGAAGTGTTATCGTTAACATAAACAGAAACTCCTCTTGTATTTATATCAACATCAAATTTTTTATGTAAAGGCGGAAATGCTCTTTGAGAACAATCTAATCTGTCACATGTTCTGCATGAAACACCAATCGGTATTTCAGTTTTTTTGTCAGAAATATCAATATTTTCAGTATATACAAACTCTTTTGCATATTTGGCTTCGCAACCAAGTCCAATAGAAAGAATACTTTTTGACTGACCATATCTGCCAACACCTTTTTCAACTGTTTTTGCAATACAAACATACTTTTCTCCATTTGTCATTTTACTAACAGCTGCTTGTATCACCCCTGGTCTAGTAAAAGCAGAATACACATTCCATCTTGGACACGCACCACCATACCTTGGTATTTCAATTCCAGAAAGTGAAAACCTCTTAGATATATTACCTGCCATATCAACTCTAAGGAAATGGAATGGTATTCCAGGCAAATTCGGATCTTGTAAACATGTTACTCTATGAGCTACTTGTTCGAATGAAGTTGCAAAAGTATTTTGTAATAATTGTAAATCATATTTGAGTTTTTTGCATTCCGAATGAAAAAGTCTATAAGGCATTAAAATAGCTGCACCACAATAGTTTAATAAGGCAATTTGAGTTAATCTTTTTGACTCCTCGGTAGGGAACTTAAATTTATCTAGATAATAATTAATAATATCAATAGCTCCTTCTTGAACTATTTGAGCAGCAGCATATAATTTTTTAGTTTCAAGTGAATTATAATCACTTAGTAAAAGCTCCTTAGATTTTTTTATAAAAACTTTTGAAAATGGTTTTGTTTCCTCAGGGATTATATCTTTTACGGTAATTGAATATTCCTTTTTTAAAAAATCGCACAAAGCTATATATCTAGTTCTGTTGTTTTTTTGCACTTTGTCAAAAATTGTATTTGCAAAGTCTTCTAATTTTGGAAAGTAATTTTTATTTTCTTGTAAAAAATCAGAAATAACTTCTCCAGGAAATGAAGTTTTTCTACTGTCAATTATTTTTCCAGATATATTTTCAACTTTACTTATTATCTCATGATCTTTTTGTTTAAAATTATCTCCTAATTTAATTAATGCTTTAGCTATTTTAGGGTTACTATTTACTAAATCTTTTACCTCAGGTCCTAATATGTCTAAATCATCGAATAAACGATCATCTAATAACTCCGATATATCATTTTCTAAATTGATATCACTTTTGCTTGTAAGATCCGATAAATCAACTCTTAGTTCTTTACTAATTTTAATTAATAATTCACCATCAATTTTTCTTTTTCCAGACTCTATTAAATTTAAATAACTAGGTGAAATATCTATTTGTTCTGCAAACTTATTTGCTTGCAAACCTAATTGACGCCTGAAAGCCTTAATTTTCGGACCAATCTTTAAATCTAATTTTTTCAAATTTTTTATTTGAGAAAATTTTGAAATTGCTAATTTTGAGTTATTTAAACTAATATCATCCTCGTTTTTTAGATCCGTCAATTCAATTCTTAATTCTTGGCAAATTTTTAAAAGTAATTCTCCATCAACGCCTCTTTTACCGTTTTCAATTAAATTTAGATAACTTGGGGAAATGTTAAGTTGCTCTGCTAATTTTTTTGCTTGTAAACCAAGTTTCTTTCTAAAACTTCTAAGTTTTAAGCCAATATTGTTATGAATTTTCATATTTTTGTAAATTTTGTAAATTTTAATTTACAAAAAATTAACTCAATTTACAAGCAAAATAGCTATTTTTTGTAGATTTTGTAAATCTTGTAAATTATAAAGCTCTTATGGACAAAAAACTAAATAATAGTGAAAATGAGGCTCAAATCATAAATCATGAAGACCTTGCAAGACATAACAGAAGAGGAATCTACATGAGGGACGACCATTGTGATTGGGGTTCGAGCGGAATGAAAGATCTAGTTGAGACCCTAAACGACTCAAACTAAGTAAATTCGTTAAGCTTTTAAAATCCTCGTAAGTAACATAAAAAAAAGGAACATAATGAGTGCTGAAAAAATCTCCTACGACTTAAAAAGATTTGCAGGAATAAAAAGAGATTACACACCAGATGAAATAGAAAGACTTAGAGGATCAATCAAGATTGAATATTCGCTTTGCAAACAACAATCGATTAAACTATGGAAACTCCTTAATACTGAAAATTACGTTAATACCTTAGGGTCTTTATCGGGAAATCATGCTGTTCAACATGCAAAAGCTGGTTTAAAAGCTATTTATCTTAGTGGTTGGCAAGTAGCAGCTGATGCAAATAGTGCAGGAGAAATGTACCCTGATCAATCTTTATACCCTTATGACAGTGCGCCAAAGTTAGTAGAATCAATGAATAATGCTCTAATCAGAGCAGATCAAATACAACATATGGAACTCATAGATGGCGAAATGAAGAAAGAAAAGAGAGTTGATTACATGTTGCCAATTATTGCTGATGGTGAAGCAGGTTTTGGTGGTCCATTAAATGTTTTTGAATTAGCTAAAAAATTTATTAAAGCTGGTGCAGCTGGTGTTCATTTTGAAGATCAATTAGCAAGTGAAAAAAAGTGTGGTCATATGGGGGGTAAAGTTCTTGTGCCAACTGGAACTATGATTAAAAATTTAAAAGCAGCAAGACTTGCTGCAGATATTTCTGATGTACCATTAATTATATTGGCAAGAACAGATGCAAATGCTGCAAAATTGATTACAAATGATCATGATGAAAATGACAAACCTTTTTTGACCGGTAAAAGATCTCCAGAGGGATTTTATTATGTGGAAGCTGGAATTGATCAAGCAATCTCAAGAGGATTGGCCTATGCTCCTTATTCAGACTTGATTTGGTGCGAAACTGCTACTCCAAATCTTAAGGAAGCTCGAAAATTTGCTGAAGCAATTCACAAGAAATATCCAGGAAAACTTTTAGCATATAATTGTTCTCCATCTTTCAATTGGAAAAAACATTTATCAGATTCTGAAATAGCCTCATTTCAACAAGAAATAAGTGAAATGGGATATAAATTCCAATTTATTACTCTTGCTGGATTTCATACACAAAATATAGCAATTTTTGAATTAGCCCAGAAATATAAACATGAAGGTATGACTGCTTACTCAAAAATACAACAACAAGAATTTGCTCGAGAAAAAGATGGTTACACAAGTGTTAAACATCAAAGAGAAGTAGGCACATCTTACTTTGATGCTGTATCGAACACAATTAGTTCTGGAAAAAGTTCTACCACTGCAATGGCTGGCTCAACTGAGTCAGAACAGTTTTAAATCTGAGCCATTGTTTATAATTGATATGCTGGATTATTACTCTTTAAGCAAATTACGCTTTTATGTTGTAGCCTTTTTTTAGTAATATCATAACTGAGATGACACAAATTATTAAAAAAATAATCATTATTCCAATACTTATCCAAATATTAAAATCTGACACTCCATAAAATGAAAATCTTAATCCATTAATTAAATAAACTACTGGATTAAAATAAGTTATTGTTTGCCAGAATTTTGGCAACATATCTAATGAATATAAACTTCCACCTAAAAAAACCATAGGTGTAATAACTAAAGACGGTATAATTGACATTTGCTCAAAATCTTTACTCATTAATCCAATTAAAAAACCAAATAACGCAAAAGTAAAAGATACCAATATTAATAAAAATACCATAAGTAGTGGATATTGAACTTTCACATCAACAAAAAATAATGAAGTACAGAAAATTACAGTTCCAACAATTAGAGTTTTAGTAGCTCCGGCTCCTACGAAAGCAAGCACGGTTTCAAATGTAGAAATAGGGGCTGCTAAAATTTCATATATGGTTCCATTAAATTTAGGAAAAAAAATACCAAAAGATGTATTACTTATTGACTGAGTGAGTAAAGTAAGCATTAATAAACCTGGAACTATGTATGAACCATAGCTAATGCCGTCAATATTTTCTACGTAGCTCCCTATTACAGATCCAAATACTATGAAATACAGAGAAGTTGAAATTACTGGAGATAACAGTGATTGAGCTAGAGTTCGCCCAAAACGATTTATTTCATGAAAATAAATAGCTTTAAAACCGTAGAAATTAAATTTCATTATTCTCCTTAACTAAAGAAACGAATATTTTCTCTAAATTACTTTGTTCAGTTTTCAAATCTCTAAGTTTTAAACCTGTGTCTTTTAAATCTTGAAGCAAATTTGTTATTCCGGTTTGTTTTTCTTTTAAACTATAAGTATATTTCAATGAAGATTTATTATTTCCAATAGATAAATTATATTTTTTTAATTTATTTGAAATTTCATTTATTTCATTCTGAAGTTCAATTATTAAAGTTTTATTTCCCATCTTTTTTAACAATTCATTTTTTTTTTCAACAATTATTAATTCTCCCTGATTTATAACTCCGACTCTGTCAGCAATAGCCTCAGCTTCTTCAATATAGTGTGTTGTTAATATTATAGTAACACCTGTTTCTCTTAATGATTGAACTACTTTCCACATTTCTTGTCTCAATTCAACGTCTACTCCAGCAGTAGGTTCATCTAAAAATAAAATTTTAGGTTCATGAGACAAAGCTTTTGCAATTAAAACTCGTCTTTTCATTCCTCCAGATAACTGACGTAAAATTAAATTTTTTTTATCCCAAAGGGACAATTGTTTTAAAACTTTTTCAATATGAGATGGATTTGATTTTTTTCCATAAAGACCTCTTGAATATGATACATTGTTAAATACGGTTTCAAATTGCTCTAGTGTAAGTTCTTGGGGGACTAATCCTATTCTTGATCTTGTTTCTCTATAGTCGTCAATAATATCAAAATTTTCAACTGTAACTTGACCTGATGTTGGTTTAACTATTCCACAAATAATACTTATCAAAGTAGTTTTTCCAGCACCGTTAGGTCCTAGCATGGCAAATATTTCTCCTTTTTTGATATTTAGATTTATATTTTTAAGTGCTGTAAAGCCATTATCATAAACTTTACACAATTCTTTAATAACAATTTGATCTTCTGAC
>CACJOA010000013.1 GCA_902594915.1 uncultured Pelagibacteraceae bacterium
AGAAGTATTGAAATTAGGAAACTTTCTTAAAGTAGCTGTTAAAGCTTTTACTATAAAAGCTAATGGTGTTATTTTTTTTTTTTCACCTGTATAAATATCTGTTAAAGATGTTCTAAATTCTTCCATTTCCGTAATGTCAGCTTCGTCATGATTAGTCACGTGTGGAATATTATTCCAGGAATTAGTTAAATACTTAGATGATATTTTTTTTACTCTTGGTATGTCTTTAACCTCAACATCTCCAAATTCTGAATGTGCATATTCGAAAGAAATTTTATCAATTTTCTTAACATCAGTTATTTGTTTTTGAGGTTTTTTTTTTGATACAAATAATTTGATATCTTGCTCTGTAACTCTACCTTGTCTCTCACTCCCAATCACATCACTAATATCAACTCCTAGTTCTCTAGCAAATTTTCTAACTTTTGGTGACGCTAAAACTATTCTTTGAATATCATTTGAAGTCATTTATAATTTTGTTGGCATAGGTTTTTCAGAGTTGATTTTATATTTTTTGATGGCATCAGTTGCGTGTTTAGATGATAAGAGCTGTTCTTTTGCTAAAACACTTAATCCATAAGCAACAATATGTTCTTTATCAACTTCAAAAAACTTTCTTAGATTGACCCTAGTATCACTTCTGCCAAATCCATCCGTTCCGAGCGAATAAAAACTTTTTTTAACATATGGTCTTATTTGATCTGAATTCATTCTCATATAATCCGATGCAGCTAATATCGGTCCTTCTGTATGCCCTAAACATTCTTCTACATAGGATTTTTTTTGCTCTTTATCTGGATTAAGTAAGTTATATCTTTCAATCTCTAGACCATCTCTCCTTAATTCATTAAAGCTAGTGACGCTCCAAACTTCACTGTCTATTTTATACTCTTTTTGTAAAATTTCAGCTCCAGCTATCATTTCTCTTAAAATAGTTCCTGATCCAAGAAACTGTATTTTGGTCTTTTTATATTTATTGAAGTCTTTTACTTTATACATGCCCTTAAGTATTCCCTCTTCACATTTTTTTTCTTTAGGTATTCCTGGATGAGGATAGTTTTCATTCATAGTCGTAATGTAATAAAATATATTTTCATTTTTTTCGTGCATTCTTCTCAGGCCTTCTCTAAAAATTACTGCTAGTTCGTAATGAAATGTAGGATCGTATGAAATACAGTTTGGTATAGTTGATGCTAACAAATGACTATGACCGTCTTGATGTTGTAAACCCTCACCTGCTAAAGTAGTTCTCCCAGAAGTAGCACCGATTAAAAAACCTCGAGACTGACTATCAGCTCCAGCCCATGCAAAATCCCCGACTCTTTGAAAACCAAACATTGAATAGAAAAGATAAATTGGAATCATTTCTATATCATGATTAGTGTAAGAAGTACCAGCTGCGATCCATGATGACATTGCTCCCGCCTCTGTTATTCCTTCTTCAAGAACTTGGCCACTTTTCTCTTCTCTGTAAGAACTTAATTGTGCTGCATCTTCTGGTTCATATTTTTGACCTTCGTGAGCGTAAATTCCAACTTTTTGAAAAAAACCCTCCATTCCAAAAGTCCTTGCTTCATCAGGAATAATAGGAACTAATCTAGGCGCCACATTTTTATCTCTTAATAGACTAGTAAGCATTCTGACTAAAGCCATTGTCGTAGACATTTCTTTTTTTCCAGTAGGTTCTTTCATATTATCAAAGATATTTTTTGGTGGAGCTTTAATAGGTTTCGCAAATGTGGTTCTCTCAGGAATAAAGCCACCGAGCTGAAGTCTTCTTTCTTTTATGTATTTTATTTCTGCTGAATTTTGATCTGGTTTATAATATTCAATATTCTGTACTTGTTTATCTGTTAGTGGAACATCAAACCTATCTCTATAATACATTAAATCATCTATATCTAACTTTTTAGTTTGATGAGTCGTGTTTACGCTCTCTCCACTCTTACCCATTCCATAACCCTTAATAGTTTTAGCAATAACGACTGTAGGACTACCTATATTTTTTGATGCTTTCTCATAAGCAGCAAAAACTTTATGAGGGTCATGACCACCCCTATTTAATCTCCAAATATCTTTATCAGATAAACTTGAGACTAATTCTTTAGTTTCAAGATATTTTCCAAAAAATTTTTCCCTTACATAAGCACCATCTCGTGCTTTCATTGCTTGATATTCACCATCAACAGTTTCATTCATGGTTTTTACTAAGTGTCCTGTTTTATCATTAGCTAAAAGAGAATCCCAATAAGATCCCCATATAACTTTGATCACATTCCAGCCAGCTCCTCTAAAAATCCCCTCTAACTCTTGAATTATTTTACCATTTCCTCTTACTGGACCATCTAGTCTTTGAAGGTTGCAATTGACTACAAAAATTAAATTATCTAATTTCTCTCTTGCTGCTAAACCAATTGCACCTAATGATTCAGGTTCGTCCATTTCACCGTCACCTAAAAATGCCCATACTTTTCTTCCCTCATCTTTTATTAAACCCCTATTTATTAAATATTTCATGTATCTTGCTTGATAAATTGCAAGCATTGGTCCTAATCCCATTGACACTGTAGGGAATTGCCAAAATTTTGGCATTAGCCAAGGATGTGGATAAGATGACAAACCTCCAGGATTTACCTCTTGTCTAAACCTATCTAACTGTTTCTCATTCAATCTCCCTTCGAGAAACGCTCTAGCATACATGCCAGGAGCACTGTGTCCTTGAAAATAAATCAAATCACCACCAAATTTATTATTCTTTGCTCTCCAAAAATGATTCATCCCAACATCATAAAGAGTTGCAGCAGAAGCAAATGTTCCTATATGTCCACCCAACTCAGGAAATTTTTTATTAGCTCTAACTACCATCGCTGCAGCATTCCATCTAATAAGAGATCTTATTCTTCTTTCTATATTTTGATCTCCATTTGATTTTTTCTCTTCACTTGCAGGTATTGTATTTATGTATGGAGTATTTTGTGTATATGGAATATTTGCACCCTCCATATATGCTTTATTAATCAATTCTTTAATTAAGTAATGTGCTCGTTGGTTTCCATCAGTTTCAATTACTGATGATAAAGATTCTAACCATTCACTTGTTTCCACAGGATCAATATCTCCTTTATTAGTCAATATAATTTTTTTTGATTTTATTTCTTTGATTTTTTTAATTGTAGACTCTTTTTTTTCATTTACTTTTATTGAATCAGTTTTAACAATTGGTGACTCAATTTTTTCTAAAGATGTCTCAGCTTCCAATATTAATTTTTCAGTATTTTTTGGGACTTCTTGGGTATCAGAAAAATTTTTACTATTTGAAATAGTTAGTAATAAATCATCTTTTGAAACTTTGTCTCCAACTTTAACCTCAATTTTTTCTATCTTTCCCTCAATTGAGGATGGTATTTCAACACTAGATTTATCACTTTCAATTGTTACTACAGGATCATTTTTTTTAATATCTTGTCCCTCTTTAACTAAGAGCTCAATCACCTCAACATTTTCAAAATCTCCTATGTCAGGTACTAATAATTTTTCAGTCATCTTATTTTTTACTTATTATACATCATAAAAATTTAGTAAATTGCAAATTTTAACACATTCTGTTCAATATTTTGACATTCTTTAAATGTAACGTCAATTAATGATAAAAAAGATATTAAATATACTCTTTCAACCAAAAGTTAGTAATTATATAGATGCTAAAACTTGGATACAAAAAATTTTATTAGAAGAGAAATACGGAAAAATTAATTCCTAATTTCTCTCAACACATAATGCAATACCCATTCCACCACCTATACAAAGGGCGGCGCAGCCTCTTTTTTTATTTTGCCTTTTCATTTCATGTAAAAGGGTCACTAATATTCTTGCTCCAGATGCTCCAATTGGATGACCTAGCGCTATAGCACCACCGTTTACATTAACTTTGTTTTGATCAATTCCTAGTTCACGGATTACAGCAATGCTTTGTGCTGCAAAAGCTTCGTTTATTTCAAAAAGTTCTACCTCATTTAATTTCCAGTAAGCTTTTTTTACAGCATCTTTCACAGCTTGAATAGGTCCAAGCCCCATCAAAGATGGATCTACTCCTACAGCGGCCCATGAAATGATTTTACCAAGTGGTTCAACTGATTTTTTTTTTGCCTCGTCTAATGTTGTTAATAGTAAAGCTGCAGCTCCATCATTGATGCCTGATGAGTTTCCGGGTGTAACAGTGCCATCTTTTTTAAAAACAGTTTTTAACTTTTTTAATTCATTTAATCTTAAATTCTTTCTTGGATGCTCATCTTTTTTAAGAATAACACCATTTTTTTTAATAACGATTATTTCCTCGTCAAACTTATTATTAGCAATTGCTATTTGAGTTTTTTTTTGAGAATTAATTGCAAAACTATCTTGTTCATCTCTCGATATGTTGTATTTCTCTGCAACATTTTCTGCTGTAACACCCATATGATAATTGTTAAATGCATCTATTAAGCCATCATTTATCATTGTATCTAATAAATTATCCTCTGATATTTTTTTTTTATTCCTGTAAAAAATTGAGTGTGGTGCTATAGACATATTTTCTTGACCACCAGCAATTACTTTATTTACTTCACCTAATCTTATTGATTGATATCCAGAAATAACAGCTCGTAATCCTGAACCACAAACTTGATTTACAATGTGAGCAGGTTTTGAAATCGGTATTCCGGCCTCTATTGCAGCTTGTCTGGCAGGGTTTTGACCTGCACCAGCGGTCAAAACTTGCCCCATAACCACCTCATCGACTTCACTATGATTGGTTTTATATTTTTTTAAAATTTCATTAATAACTAATGCACCAAGTTGATGAGCTTTTATATCCTTTAATGACCCATTATATGCTCCAATTGGTGTTCTTACTGCACCAATTATTACTACTTCTTTTAATTTATTATTCATAAATTTAAATTTGTCTTATACTTAAAATACACTAAAAATTCCTTATACTATAATTAAATAAATTTATAAATGCGCCTGTAGCTCAACTGGATAGAGCGCTTGGCTACGGACCAGGAGGTTCTGGGTTCGACTCCTAGCAGGCGCGCCAAAAATATTTTGTTATGTTAGATTGGCTTTTAAAATGTTCTCTTCAGATGTCGGTAATATATTTTTTTCTAATAATATTTATTATTTTAATAATCCTAACTTTTGTATTATAAAAAAATATGGAAAATAAATTTGAACAAATAAGCTTAAAACCAGGTTTTATGAAACATAATGGTGGTGTTTTATTTAGAAACATTTCTGAAACCCAATATGAATTTAAATCAACTATTAAAACAAACCACTTAAATGCTGCTGGAATTACTCATGGTGGATACTTATCAGCTTTGATAGATGCTGGAGCAGGGACTGCAGCGCATCGATCAGCTGAAAATGCTCCATGTGTAACTATTTCATTAGATCTTAAATTTATAGGATCATCTAAAATTGGGGATGAAATAATCGGGAACGTAAAAATTCTTAAAAAAACAAAAACTTTAGTTTTTTTATTTTGTGAGCTTAAATCTAATAACAAAATTATAACATCAGCTTCTGGTATTTGGAAAATTTTAAAAATAAAATCTTAAATATCAATTTTTTCTTTGAAATTGAAAAATTAATATTGGCAAAATTATTATAAACCCAATAATCATAGAGCCTACTCCTGGCGCAACAAAAAATAATGACCCAACACCTATAATAATTTTTTCATAACTTTTTAATTTTCTAAACCAGTATCCTGAAAATGCAATTCCTATCAAAGCTATTCCAATTAAGGTTCCAATTAAAGTTATTATTAATTGATTAGTTTGAAATTCTCCAGTTATTAATAATAGTGAAGGTGAATAAACAAAAACAAAAGGTACTAATGCTTTAGCAATACCCAGTCTAAATGCGGTGTTCCCTGTTTTAAACGGATTTGATTTTGCTATACCAGAGGCTGCATATGCAGCTAAAGCTACCGGGGGAGTAATATCAGCCAAAACGCCATAATAAAAAACAAAAAAATGTGCCACTAATGGCTCAATGCCAAGTTGGGCTAAAGCGGGCGCTGCAACTGCAACAAGAATGATATAAGTAGCGGTTGTTGGAATCCCGGCGCCCATTATTATGCAAGAAATAGCTATTAAAACTAATGAAAAAAATAGTCTTAATTCCTCAAAAGAAAAAAAGGAAATCGGCCAAATATTTGAAAAAAAATTACTTATATCTCCTGCAGTCTGAATAACTACAAAGCCGAGTCTAAAACCTACACCAGTCAGAGTAACTACTCCAACTATTATACCCACACAAACTGCAGCAGCTCCAACTGCCAAGGTATTCTTAGCTCCTGAAGCTAAGCAGCTCCATAGATCTTTTACATTAAGTCGATTATTTGGTTTGATAAAACCAATTACAATACATGAAATTATTCCATAAATTGCGGCAAAGTCAGGTGTTCTTCCACTTAATATAAAGTAAACTAAAACAAATAAAGGTAAAAGAGATAGCCAATTATCATTTACCACTCTTAAAAAATTAGGCATTTCTTCTTGTGACAAACCTCTTAGACCAAGTTTTTTTGCTTCTAAATGAACCATAATAAAAATTCCAAAATAATGAAGCAATGCCGGTATCAAAGCAGCTGCTAAAATATCTTTTAAAGGAATCTCTAAATATTCAACCATTATAAAGGCAGCTGCACCTAAAATTGGTGGAGTAATCTGACCACCAGTGGAGGATGCAGCCTCAACTGCTCCAGAAAAATGAGACGGATATCCAACCTTTTTCATTGCTGGTATAGTTAACGACCCTGTTGTGACAGTATTTGCGATAGATGATCCAGATATAGTTCCCATGAACGCCGATGAAAAAATAGCAACTTTTGCAGGACCTCCTGAAAATTTACCAGCAATCAACATTGATAAATCTATAAATAATTTTCCTAAACCAACTCTGGTAGCTAATACTCCAAAAAGTATAAATAAAAAAACGTATTGTGCCATTACTCCAACTGCAACTCCATAAACACCTTGATTTGTTATATAAATATGATTCACAAAACCTAACCAAGACGTCCCTCCGTGTTTAAGCGCACCAGGTGCATAAGGACCAAATATTGCAAATAGGATAAAAATTATACTTATTAGAGGAAGCGTGGGCCCTACTGACCTTCGTGCTGCTTCAAGTGTTAAAATAATAAGTATCGAACCCATAAAAACATCAATTGTCTTAGGGTCACCTACTCTCTGAGCTAAAATCTCAGGTGGTAATAAAGGTAAGTATAAAGCAGAGGATACTGCTAAAAATGCAAATATATAGTCTAGCAAACTAATATTTTGAAAATGAAGAAAATTAAACCTGTTTTTATCAATTTGTGCATTAGTTCTTTTCCATCCAAAAAGTATAAAAACTAAACCAATGACATATGAAATGTGAATACCTCTGTGTAAAACTTCACGGACTAATCCAAAACCTGAAGCCCAAAAATGGTACACAGACATAGAAACTAGTAATAATATTACTATAAAGTCTAGTTTAGGACCTATTTTTCTAAACGATAATTGAGGATCATATTTTTTTTCTATATCCTCGAAATTAATTTTTTTTAAATTTTCCATAAAAAACCCTGGATCAAAATCCAGGGTTTAATTTATAAATCTTTTTTACTTGATTAGACCTGCTTCTTTATAAAATTTCTCAGCACCGGGATGTAAAGGAACACCAACTCCTGATAGAGCGGTATCCGGTGTGATAGTTTTTCCCTTAGCATGACCAACATCCATTAATTTACGTGACTCCTTATTCCAAAGAGCTTTTGTAATATTATAGATTAATTCCTCATCTTCTTTTGCAGATGTAAACCATTGTGCACCAACTGCTACTGTGCTAGTAGTTTTTACATTTTCATAAGTTCCCGATGGAATATCACTTTGAGAGAAAAAGCCATACTTATCAGTTAACTTTTTCGCTCCGTTACCATCGATTGGAACTAGTTTAATCGGAACTGATGAAGCTAATTCAACAATAGCTCCGGTAGGGTATCCAGCAACAACAAAAATTGCATCAACTTTTTTATTTCTAAGAGCATCAGTTGCTGCATTACCTTTTAGAGCTTCTGCCTTTACATCTTTTTCTGATAAACCATTGGCTTCTAAAATTAATAAAGCATCAACATATGTTCCTGATCCAGGTTCGTCTAAAGATACTCTTTTACCCTTTAAATCCTTAACAGAATTTATTTTACTATTTTTGAGAGTCACTAAGTGGATATGTTCTTCAAACAATGCAGCTATAGTTCTTAAATCTTTGGCTGGTTTTTTACCTTCCATTGTTCCAGTTCCAGTATAAGCCCAATATGCCACGTCAGATTGAGCAAAACCAGAATTTCTTAATCCAGACAAAATTGCATTAACATTATCAACTGAGCCTCTTGAAGATACAGCTGAAGCTATGAGTCCGTCTACTCCACAACTACCACCTTTTCCACATTCCCTCGATCCTGGAGGTTTTGAAATTGCATTCGCAATCATACCTCCCACTGGATAATATGTATATGCAGTTCCACCAGTACCTATGGTAAAAAAAGTAAGTTCTGATGAAATTACCTTACCGACAAAACTAGCCGATAAAATTAAAACAATTGCAAAAGTTTTAAATAATTTTTTAAACATTTCTTCTCCTCTTGTTTTGTTAAATTAAAAAACAAAGGTAACATTATTAAAGTAAATATTTCAAATAAAGTTTAAGAGTTTTTTAATCTTATGCTAAAATAAAAATTATTTATAAATGAGAACTTTTTACCCTTCGATTCGGTCATGTTTTAGTCCATTTTTGTTCTTTAACAACAACTATATCTGGTAGGTACAAAAGAAAGTATACTAAAGATAGATATGATTAAAAATAAAGTTAATGCAGTTCTAGGTCCCACAAATACAGGGAAGACACACTTAGCTATAGAAACTATGTTGTCATTTGATAGTGGAATGATTGGTTTTCCATTGAGATTATTGGCGCGTGAGGTTTATGACAAACTAGTAAAAAAAACTTCATTAGATAAAGTTGCACTAATTACTGGAGAAGAGAAAATAATCCCATCAAATGCAAAATATTTTTTATGTACAGTTGAATCTATGCCTATCGATAAAAATTTAGATTTCGTTGCTGTAGATGAAATCCAAATGTGTGCCGATCATGAACGAGGACATATTTTTACAGATAGATTATTACATATAAGAGGAAATAAATTAACTATGTTTATGGGTTCGAATACAATTAGAGATATTATATCAAAATTAGATGATGACATTGAATTTATAAATAGAAATAGACTCTCTAAGCTTACGTATTCGGGTCATAAAAAAATTTCAAGAATTAATAGAAAAACTGCAATTATTGCATTTTCTGCAGAAGAGGTCTACGCCATAGCGGAATTAATAAGGAGACAAAAAGGTGGTGCAGCAATAGTAATGGGTTCATTAAGCCCCAAAACAAGAAATGCTCAAGTTGAATTATATCAATCTGGCGATGTAGATTTTTTAGTTGCCACAGACGCCATAGGTATGGGAATAAATATGGATTTAAATCATGTTTACTTCTCTAATTTAAAAAAATTTGATGGAAAGAAATTAAGAAGATTAAACCTCTCAGAAATAGGGCAGATTGCTGGAAGAGCAGGAAGATACCTTAATGATGGTAGTTTTGGTATTACAGGTGATTGTAAAGATATAAATGCTGAAGAAGTTGACTTACTTGAAAACCATTCATTTGAGAAACTTCAAACTTTATTTTGGAGAAATTCTAACTTAAATTTCGATAATCCATCAGCTCTAATTAAATCATTAGATGAAAAGCCAAGTAAAAAATGGTTAAGAAAAATTCATGAGTGTGAAGATGAAAAAGCTTTAAAATATTTTATTCGTGATAAAGATCTTGAAAATAAATATTTTACTAAAAATAACTTAACTTTATTATGGGAATGTTGTCAGATACCCGATTTTGTAAAAAAAACTTATGGTAATCATTACGAAGTTATTAGAAATGTTTTCAAATACCTTAATAGTAAAAAAGGTAAAATTAGTGATGATTATATGCAAATTCAGCTTTTGAAACTGGACAAATTAGATGGAAATGTTGATTCTTTATCAAATAGAATTGCAAATGTAAGAACTTGGTCTTATGTTTCTAATAAAAATAATTGGGTAGAAAACCAAGACTATTGGATTGAAAAAACAAAATTATTAGAAGATAAACTTTCAGAGAGACTTCATGAGGAACTTACAAAAACTTTTATTGATAAAAGAGCTAGCGTTCTTGCAAGAGGATTGAAACAAGATATGGAATTTGATACTAAAATTTTAGATAACAATGAGGTCATGATTGATGATCAGTTTATTGGAAAAATAAACGGTCTTAAACTAGAGTTAGACTTAAAAAAAGGAGCTCTTGAAACAGATATAAAATCTTTAAAAAAAGCTGCAAGACAAAGCGTTGGGCCTGAACTTGAAAAGCGGATACAATTAATCATCGACACAGGTTTAATTGAGCTACATAACAACTTTAAAATTTATTGGAAAGATTCTCCAATTGCTAGATTAACACCAGGTAAAGATTACCTTAGCCCAAATTTCGATTTAATAGTTGATGATATTTTAGAGATAGATCAGAAAAAAAAACTCATCCTCTATTTAGATAGATGGTTAAAAAATAAAATTAACACAGTACTGAAAAGTTTGATTGATTTAAAAAATCTTAAAGAGAAAAATTCTTCAATCAAAGCACTTGCGTATCAGCTATATGAAAGTAATGGCGTTCTAAAAAGAGAGCAGGTATTAGAGTATATTAAGTCATTAGGTCAAGGTGAGAGAAAAATCTTGAGAGAACTTGGGGTAAGATTTGGGAGATATCATATTTTTCTATATCGTTTAATTAAACCTGACGCAGTCTCTTTAAGAACATTACTCTGGAAAAATCATCATCAAAAATACTTTGATTTAAAACCACCAACTTTTGGTTTAAATTTCATAAATAATAAAAATTTTAAAAATAGAAACTTTATGTTGCTATGTGGATTTGAAAAATTTGATAATTTTTTTGTAAGAATTGATATTTTAGAGAGATTATTTATGAAAATAATTAACGCTGGGTCAAAAAATGAGAGTGAAATTAAGATGATCCCAGATATGTTAAATCTGTTAGGATGTAATAAAGATAATTTTAAGAAACTATTAATAAATATGAACTATAAAATAATTGAAAGAGATAATGAAGTCTTTTTTAAATATTACCCTGTAAAAAATAATAAAAAGACATTTAATAAAAAGATAAAAAAAGAAAATCCTTTTATTGTATTAAAAAACCTAAATCTTAATTAATAATTATGTTTTTTAATAATAAAAAAAAAATTAAAGATCAAGATAATGACTTTATTAAAGTTGCAGCATTATTAATTCATGCAGCTAAAATTGATGAAAATTATTCAATAGAGGAAGAGGAAATAATTAAAAAAACTCTTATAATTATTGGTGTAAATAAAGAAAGCTTAGATAAGATTATAGAGGAGGCTATTAAAATAGAGAAAAATGCCAATCAGATTTTAGATTTCACAAAAGAAGTTAAAATTATGAATGAAAATAAAAAGATTGAGATAATTGAAGCACTTTGGAAAATTATTTATTCAAATAAAAAGGCAGACATTTATGAAACAAACTTAATGAGAAGACTTGCTGGATTGTTGTACATTGACAACAAAACAATGGGGGATATTAAGGAAAAAATTAGGAAAAATAATTCGTAATGACCTATGTAGTTAATGACAAATGCATTAAATGTAAATTAATGGATTGTGTTGATGTTTGTCCTGTAGATTGTTTTTATGAAGGAAAAAATATGCTTGTAATTAAACCGGATGAGTGTATAGATTGTGGCGTTTGTGAACCGGAATGTCCTGTAGATGCTATTAAAGCTGATACGGAACCAGGTAGTGATAAGTGGCTAGAGATTAATAAAAAATATTCAGAAATCTGGCCAAATATTGCTGAAAAAAAAGATCCTCCTGAGGATCATGAAAAATATAAAAATGAACAAAATAAGTTTGAAAAATATTTTAAAGAAAACGTTTAAAAAAAATCCAAAAAAAAAGGTTAAAAAACCACCTAAATTCAATCTTGTAAAAAAAAGAAAAAGTAAGTTGAAAAAATCAAAAAAAATAACAAAAAAAAGATTAAAAAAAATAAAAACTACCACTCCCAAAAAGATCTCTAAAAATATTGAGACAAAAAATGATATTAAAAAAGATAATCTAAGAATTTCAAAAAATAATGAAGTAAAGCCAGAGATAATCAAAGTTAAAAAACAAAGTTCTGAAAAAAGAGAGTATAAAATTAAAGATTATGTTGTTTATCCTAAGCATGGTGTAGGCCAAATTACTGAGTTTAAAAAAATTAGTATTGGGGGAATAGATGTTGAAACCTATGTTATAAAATTCGAGAAAGATAAGGCAAATGGGATGGTACCTGTAAATAAACAATCACACCTAAGACCATTATCTACAATAAATCAAGTCAACAAATGTATCTCAATACTTAAAAGTAAACCAAAAATAAAAAGATCAATGTGGAGTAGAAGAGCACAAGAATATGAGGCAAAAATTTCGTCTGGAAAAATTTATGAGCTTGCAGAAGTAGTTAGAGATTTAAACAAGGGAGATGATCTTATGGTTGACCAATCTTACAGCGAGAGGCAACTTTTTGAAAAAGCTTATGAAAGAATTTTATCTGAATTCCAAATTATCCTAAATATATCTTTAGAAGATACACAAAAAAAACTTGATAAAGCATTAAAAAGAAACTTAGATAATCAGATTAAAACCCAAACACAACCTGTTAAAACTAACAACGAAGAATTGCCGGTTGAAGAACCAATCACAGAAACTGAGGAAAACATAGAAGCATAAAAAAAAACGCCTCTCACACGTAAATCGTTATGAGAAGCGTTTTATATAAAGAATACTAAGTTATTATCTTCTTCTTCTTTTCTTAGCTTTTTTCTTAGCTTTTTTCTTAGCCTTCTTTGCTTTTTTTCTTCTCTTAGGCATCTTTAGCTCCCTTTTTTAGTTAAACGAATCAAATTGATTCGCTATTAAGTTATTTTTATTTTTTTATGAACGTTATGTCAATTCTTTAATTAAAGATAAAATTTTAAAAATTAAATTAAAATTAAAATAAAATTTTTATAATTTAAACATGTAAAAAAGTTAATGTTTATGCGCTTATTAAACGTTTATTTTAGTTAAATTAATAAAGTTTTTCTAACTCTTCTTTATAATTTTCTAAAATTTTTTTTCTTTTTAGTTTTAAAGTTGGTGTTAACATTCCATTTTCAATTGTAAATTCTTCATTAATCAATTTAATTTTCTTAACTTTTTCAATTGAAGATAAACTGTTATTTAAGTTTTCTATGTAAAATTCAATTTCTTTTTTATTTTTTTTACTTTCACTCACAATTAATGCGACTAAATAAGTTTTTTTGTCTCCATAAACAAAACTTTGTTTGATTTTTTCGTTAAGACACAACATATTTTCAATTTTAGATGGTGAAATATTATCACCACCAAGATTAACTATAATTTCTTTCTTCCTATCTGTTATTTTTAAATTACCATCACCAGTTATTTCACCGATATCCCCTGTATGAAGCCAACCATCTTTTATGATCTCTTCTGTTTCTTTTTTCATATTCCAATAGCCAAGCATAACATTTTCTCCTTTTACTAAAATTTCTCCATCTTCTGCAATTTTCACCTCATTTGTTTTAAAAGGTGGGCCCACTGTCTCAATTTTAATTTTTCCAGGAATATTACAACTCACAACAGGTGAAGTTTCCGTCAAGCCATATCCTTGCAGTGTCGGTAAACCTATAGAATTTAAGAATTCTCCAATTTTTTGATCCAAGGCACCACCTCCTGATACAAAAGCCTTTAACTTACCACCAAATTGATTTTTGATTTTTCTTCTTACTAAGATTTCACACAAAAAATTAATGATTTTTTGATTTATATTGAGACTTTCTTTATTTAAGATTTTTGTTCCAAGTATAATAGTTTTTTCAATTAATCTTTTTTTAAAACCTATTTGTTTTGAAAAATTTAAAGAAATCTTGTTATATAAATTTTGGTAAAATCTTGGAACAGCTGTCATAATTGTAGGTTTAGCTATTAGCATGTTTGGTAAAAGTTTTTCTAAACTTTCTGCATAAAATATTTTTGCTCCCAGCGAAATTTGTACGTATTGGACTGTATGTTCATATGAATGTGATAATGGAAGCCACGTTAGAAAAACTGGTATTTGATTTTTGATAAGTGATTTTAAAATTTCTTCTGCTCCTTCGCAATTTGATAAAATTCCTCCATGACTTAACATCACTCCCTTAGGATTGCCAGTTGTCCCAGATGTGTAAATTATACAAGCATTATCTTTTCTTTTAATTTCTTGATTAAAACTAAATTTATTTTCTAGTAAATCTTTTTTTTAAGTATCTATCAAAAATATCTTTCATGCTCTCAATACCATTATTAATTTTTTCAATCGATATAATTTTAATTCCACTTAAAATAAATTTTTGTATTTTTTGTAATTGAATATTATTTGAAACAATACATATTTTAGGTTTACAATCATTTATTATGTATTCATAATCTTTTTCAGAATAAGTAGTAAACAATGGTACTGTTACTCCACCAGCATTCATAATCGCAATATCCGTAATTAACCATTCAGGACGATTTTCAGATAACAAAACACACCTTTCTCCTTTAGATAAATCTATTTTTAAGTATTCGGACAAAATTCTGACTTTGAGCTCAACTTGTTTCCATGTAAAAGAATTTTCTTTATTGTTGTTTAACCATTTTAAAAATGGTTTATCAGAATTAGAACTTATCTCTTCAAACTTTTTAAAGAAAAGTTCAACTAAACTATTAATTCTACTTAAATCCATAACCTGGTGGGCGAAGAGAGAATCGAACTCTCACTTCTTGCGAAACACGATTTTGAGTCGTGCGCGTCTACCAGTTCCGCCATTCGCCCTAAATTGTTTAATAATAAATTAAATAGTATAAGAACTAAATTTATATTAAAACCAAAAAATGTTTAAAAGTCTTTATAAAAAATGTTTATATTTAGCAGCTCATAAAAGTTCTAAATATTATTTAGCAATAGTATCTTTTATTGAAAGTTCGTTCTTTCCTATTCCTCCTGATGTTATGATAATTCCAATGGTTATCTCTAAGAAAAAGGATTTCATCAAAATCTTTCTAATTACAACCATATTTTCTGTTATGGGTGGTATGCTAGGTTACTTCATTGGAGCATTCTTTTTTGACTTTGGAGCACAAATTATGAATTTTTATAATTACGATGACAAGTTATCAAATGTTAAAAATGAATTAACAAATAATGATGGTTTTTACGCTTGGTTAAGTATACTTTTTTTAGCAGGCTTTACTCCTCTTCCTTATAAAGTTTTTACTATTGCTAGTGGTCTAATAGGATTTAATTTTGTTATCTTTATTTTGATAAGCTTAATTTCTAGAGGGCTACGTTTCTACATTGTTGCATACTTTTCCTATAAATTTGGAGACTCATTTACTAAATTTATGAGTGATCATGGCTCCAAATGGTTTACAATAATTGGAATTTTAATTGTTTTGATCGGTCTTATAGTCTATCTAATTTTAAAATCTCATGTTTAACTCAAAAGCTTATTTTTACTTAAAGATAGTTTTTTTACTTAGTCTTATAGCGTTAATTTCAGCATATTTTATAGAATATGTTCTTGAGCACCAACCTTGTAATTTATGTTTATTGGAAAGAATTCCATATGGGATAAGTTTAATTTTGATAACAATTATATTCATCTTAAAAAAGAATGAAAAGTTTTTTATCATTTTATTAATCATTACCTCTTTATTCTCTTTTACAATTTCAATTTATCACTTTGGTATCGAGCAAGGATTTTTTGAAGAATCGTCTATTTGTAATGTAAGAAATTTTACTGAGACCTTGTCAAAGGAGGATTTATTACAACAATTAAATAAGAAAATTGTAAGCTGTAAAGATGTGACATTTAAGATTTTTGGATTTTCACTAACAACGATTAATATTGTTATTAGTTTGTTATTTATTATAACCTTTTTAAAAATATATAAAATATATGAAAAAAACAGATAAAAAAGTTGAAGAATTTATAAGAGTAGATCATGCGGGTGAACGTGGAGCTGTTAAAATATATGAAGGTCAATTACTGGCTCTTAATACTCTAGTAAAAAACGATGATTTAAAAAAAACAATAGAAGAAATGAAGATTCATGAAACTGAACACTGCCAATTTTTTGAAAATGAAATAAAAAAAAGAAATATAAGACCAACAAAATTTTTACCTTTGTGGGACTTGTTAGGTGTTGGTTTAGGTTTTGGTTCTACACTTTTAGGTAAGAAGGCTGCAATGTTGTGTACTGCGTCAGTTGAAGAGGTAATTGATAAACACTATCTTAATCAAATAAATCAGCTAGGACCTGAGGAAAAAGAATTAAAGGAAAAGATCACTAAATTTAGAGAGGATGAACTTGAGCACAAAGACATAGCCTATGAGGAGGGTGCTTCAAAAAAAGGTTTGTATTCAATCATGGACAAAATTATTAAAACTGGTTCCAAGATAGCAATAAATATATCCGAAAAAATATAATTTTAAGCCTCTAGTTCAACATCCCAATATAGATAGTCCATCCAGCTTTTATGTAAATAGTTTGGTGGAAAATTCTTTCCATTTCGATGTAAATCTTCTGTAGAAGGCTGATAAGGGTATTGATGAAGTTTCATTCCAGATAGTTTTAATAACTTACCGCCTTTTTTTACATTACATTTTGAGCAAGCTGTTACAACGTTATCCCAATTAGTTTCACCCCCTTTAGATCTTGGTAATAAATGATCGAAAGTAAGCTCATCTCCACTTCCACAATATTGACATGAAAATTTGTCTCTGAGAAAAACATTAAACCTCGTAAAACTAGGTTTTGATTGCGGGACAATATAATCTTTTAATGCAATGACACTTGGTAATTGCATATCAAAAGATGGACTTCTTACAACTCTGTCATAAGTGTTAACAATAATAACTCTATCTAAAAAAACAGACTTTACTGTATCTTGCCAAGACCACAAAGATAAGGGATAGTAACTTAATGGCCTATAATCAGCGTTTAAAACTAGTGCTGGACACTTTTCTAGTGAAACTTGCTGCTCAATAAAATTATTCATTCTTAAGTTTAACTTAAATAAAAAATTTTTTCAATAATTAGACTCTATCAAATCTTTTTAAAATATAATTTAATGCTATACTTGAAGCTTCAATAGGAATATGATGATCACAATTTTTGATAAGATATGTCTCGACTGTTATATTGTTTCTGATAAAAAAATCCTTTGCCTCCAACATAAAATTAGGTGACACTACCTGATCTGCGTCACCATGTATCAAGCAAATCTCAGTAAGAACTTTTTTTCTTAACTTAAGATCATTTTGATCAATAATTTTACCTGAGAAACCTACTACACAATTATATTTTTCCTCTGCTATTAAACCTAAATTTATAGACATCATACAACCTTGGCTAAATCCAGATAAACAAATTTTTTCATTTTTTAAATTGAATTCATTTTTTACTTCTCCAATAAATTTATTTAATTTTTTTTCAGCCAAAGTAGATTGACCTATTATATAGCTTGGATCTTCTTTTGTTAAATCAAACCATTGATATCCTGAGGGATTAATTGAACATTTTTCGTGACCATTTGGACAAATAAAAACAGTATTTGGCAAATGTCTTTTCCAATTCAAAATGACTGCGCTTATATCTTTTCCATCACCCCCATATCCATGAAGTAAAATAATTGCATTCTTAATTTCTTGATTTTTTTCAGGTTTAACAACAATAGTATCAAGGCAAAATGTCATAGTTAATAATTTATGTTTTTTTATTTTAAAAACATCCTACAATACATCCATGATTTCAGGAATAATAGTAAAAATACTTTCAATAACGTTATTAATAGCTGTTGGAATAGTTTTAATCCTAGGAATTGGAACTTTGTTTAAAGGTGGTGAGACTAGTAAAAAGTATTCTAACAAGCTAATGCAATTAAGAGTACTTTTACAATTTATAGCTATTATAGTTTTGATCGGATTTGCTTATTTTTTTAAAAATTAATCATAAAGAGCTAACCATTCAATAAATTTTTCATCTTCAAAATTAATTGATCCAATTATTCTGGCGAATTCCTCGCCCTTTTTATTAAATAATATTGTTGTTGGAATACCCCTTAAAGACAATTTTTTTGCTAAAGTGACTGAATTATCAAAATACAATTCTAAATTTACAATATCAATATCGTTATAGAATTGTTTTGTTTTTTCTAAACTTTCTTTTCCAATATTTATTGGAATAATCTTTAAATCTTTAATTTTTTGATTTTTTTGTAAAACATCCAAAGATGGCATTTCCTCTTTACATGGCGCACACCAAGTAGCCCAAAAATTTAATATAACCAAATTACCCCGAAATTTTTTTAAATCTACTACTTGGTTTTTTTCGTCTAAAAAGGTTAAACTATCATATTTTTTCAGGTCTTTATTAAATTTAATATTATTAAAAGGTACATCTTGGGCAAAAGAATTAGCGCATAAAAATATAAATAATATTAAAAATCTCATATTAAATAGGTATAATTAAATATCATGGCAAAAAATAAAAACAACAAAACAATATGGAGTGCTCGTATAAAAAAAAATACTTCCTCACTCTTTAAAAAGATTGGAAGCTCGATTGATGTAGATAAAAGGCTTTATAAAGAAGATATAGCAGGATCGATAGCTCACGTTGAGATGCTATTTAAACAGAAAATTATTTCTTTTAAAATAAAAAATAAAATTATATATGGGCTCATAAAAATAAAAAATGAAATTTCTAAAAATAAATTTGAATTTAAAAAAGAGTTTGAAGATATTCATATAAATATTGAAAAAAGACTTTTCCAGATAATAGGTGAAGATGCTGGTTATATACACACTGCAAGATCAAGAAATGATCAAATAGTAACTGACTTTAAAATTTGGATAAAATCAGCTACGAAAGATATGGACTCAAACTTAAATAAGATTATTAGGACTATTTTAAAAGTTTCAGAAAAAAATATTTATACAGTTATGCCTGGTTTTACCCATTTAAAGAATGCACAAGCTATATCTTTAAGTCATTATCTTCTTGCTTATGTTGAAATGTTTTTGAGAGATAAAAAAAGATTTTCTAACAATATGATAAATCTTAATGAAAATCCACTTGGAGCGTCAGCTTTAGCTGGAACGTCATTTAATATCGATAGAAATTATACATCCAAAAAATTAGGTTTTAAAAATCCAACAGGAAATTCTATTGATACTGTTTCTGACCGAGATTTTGTTTTAGACTATTTATATAGCTGCTCAGTTTGTTCTATGCATATTTCAAGAATCGCTGAAGAACTAATAATTTGGAGTTCAGATGCTTACGGATTAATAAAGTTGTCAGATAAAGTTGTTACAGGATCGTCAGTGATGCCACAAAAAAAGAATCCAGATACACTAGAATATTTAAGAGGAAAGTCTGGACAAATTTATGGAAATTTATTCTCAATGCTGACAATACTAAAGGGACTACCGTTATCTTACTTTAAAGACCTTCAAGATGATAAGGAAATTGTTTTTAAAACAAATGATACTCTTGTCAATTGTTTAAAAATACTCGATGAAATTTTAAACAACTTTAGCCCTGATAAAAAAAAGATGTTAGAACTTGCTAATTCAGGTTATATAACAGCAACAGATCTTGCAGATTACTTAGTAAAAAACTACTCTATGTCTTTTAGATCTGCCTACCAAAAAACAGCCTTGATAGTAAACTTTGCGGAAAAAAATAAAAAAAAGCTAGATGATCTCAAACTTGCTGAATTAAAAAAAATTGAACCTAGACTAAAAGAGGATGTTTTAAAAGTGTTTAACATTACAAACTCTATAAATTCAAAAAAATCTTACGGAGGAACTGCTTTTGATAATATTAAAAAAATGATAATCAAATATAAAAAACAAACATGAAAAAAAAAATTTACATTATTCTTATTATAAGTTTTCTTTTAGTATCTTGTGGTAAAAAGGGTGATCCTGAATATAAAAAAAATGAAGCCAAAAAAATCAGCACGACGTGGTTGATGCTATAATGAAATATAAATTAAAAGAACTTACAATAGAAAACTTTAAAGTTAAAACATTAGCAAAAAATTACGATACTCCTATTTACTGTTATTCTTTTGAAAAAATTAAAAATAACATTAATAAATTTAAAAAAGTTTTCTTGAAAATTAATCCTCTAATTTGTTTTTCTGTAAAATCTAATTCTAACTCAAATTTATTGAGAGAAATTAATAAATTAGGATTAGGGGCGGATGTAGTATCAATGGGTGAGTTAATGAAAGCTTTGAAATCAGGAATAAATCCAAATAAGATTGTATTTTCAGGTGTTGGAAAGACTTCGGAAGAAATTATTTTTGCGGTAAAAAAAAAAATATTGTTAATTAATGCTGAATCTAAAAGTGAAATTTTAGAAATTGAAAAAATCGCAAAAAAGACAAATAATAAAGTCAATGTTGGTTTACGACTTAATCCCAATACAGATGCTGGGACTTTAAGTCAAATATCAACAGGTAAGAAAGAGAATAAATTTGGTGTTTCAGAAGAAATATTTATAGATTTAGTTGAATATCTTAAAAATTCGAAATATTTAAAATTAAAGTGTTTAAGTGTTCATATTGGAAGTCAAATACTAAATCACAAACCTTATATTAAAATGCTTAAAGTTATTGAAAAAATAATTAAAAAAACACAATTTTATTTTGAATATATTGATCTTGGCGGAGGTATGGGAATAGACTATGAAAATAAAAAAAGAAAAATTAATTTAAAAAAATACGCTTTAAGCGTTGAGAAATTTAAAAAAAGGAATAATTCCAAAATAATATTTGAGCCTGGTAGATCTATAGTTGGAGACTCGGGATATTTAATATCAAAAATTATTTATATAAAAGAGGGTTATAAAAAAGATTTTATTATATTAGATGCAGCAATGAATGATTTGATGAGGCCAGCTCTGTATAACGCTAAACATAGAATTATACCTGCTAAAAAGAATAAAACACAATCTTTAAAAATTTATGAATTTGTGGGCCCTATTTGTGAGAGTACCGACAAATTTTCAACAGTTAATAAGTTCCAAAAACTTAAAGAAAAAGATCTTATTGTAATTTGTGATGTAGGTGCATACGGGATGTCATTAAGCTCAAACTATAACTTGAGACCTAAGCCGATTGAATTATTAATTAAAAACTCAAAGATTAAAATAATAAGCAAAAGGCAGGATCTAAAAGAATTAGTTTAAAATTAATGATAAGAAATATTTTATTTTCTATTTTTTTTTATTTAGGAATAATTATTATTTCAATAATATTTCTTCCATCTTTGATTCTACCAAAAAATTTTGTCTTTTGTGGTGGTAAATTAATGGGATACTGGTCTCAAATATGTCTAAAAATTTTTTTATCTGTAAAAATTTCCGTAAAAGGAAAAGAAAATATTATTAAGAATCAAAAATTTTTTATTGCGGCATCACACCAATCAATGTTTGAAACTTTTTTTCTTCAAACAATATTTAACTCTCCTTTTTTTATTTTAAAAAGAGAATTGCTATTAATTCCAATATTTGGTTGGTATTTAAAAAAAATAGGCTCAATTTCAATCGATAGAAATAAAATTTCTAAGAAAAATTTAGGTTTTTTTGAGAATATTAAAAAAGCTGTTAATAATTCAAATAGACCACTGATTATTTTTCCACAGGCAACAAGAGTTCTTCCTAAAGAGAAACCACCCTTTAAAAAAGGAGTTGGAAAAATTTACGAAGAGCTTAAAATATATTGTCAACCCGTTGCTATTAACTCTGGATTTGTTTGGCCAAAGAGGGGGCTTAAAAACTCTAATAAAGAAATTACAGTCTCAATTCTTAAACCAATACCTCCTGGGTTAATAAAAGAGAATTTTATAGAAAATTTAGAAAATATAATTTACTCGGAATTAGATTTAATTAATTAACCTTTCATTGGCATAATAACGTATATACTATCAAAATCTCCAGGATCTTTTATTAATGCTGGTGATCCTGAGTCATTGAGAAAAATTTCAATATTAGTACCATCTATTTGGGAAGCTACATCTATTAAGTATCTTGAGTTAAAACTTATTTCTAAGTCATGATTGAAATCTACAAGCAAAGTCTCTTTTCCGTCTCCACTATTTGCATTATTTACAGATAAATTTAAAGTTTCTTTAGAAAGTAAAAATTTAACTCCATCTTTTTTATCTAAAGAAACTGACGCTACTCTATCCACCGAATCTAAAAATAATTTTAAATTCACTTCTAATTTCTTTTGATTATTTTTTGGAATAACTTGAATATAATTTGGAAACTTTCCATCAATTAATTTGGATATTAAAATACTGTTATTTAATTCAAACTTAATTTTTGATTTTAAATTCGAGATTTTTACATCTCCATCGTAATTATCTAATAATGAACAGAGCTGAAAGATTGTTTTTTTTGGTAAAATAATTGGTTCAAAAATTTTTTTTTCATCTAGTTTAATTTTAGAAATTGACATTCTATGACTATCTGTAGCCACCGCTGTAAGGTAATTTTTTTCATCTACCTCTGTTTGATGAAAAAAGATGCCGCTCAAATAATGTCTAGTTTCATCATTTGAAATTGAAAATTTACATTTATTCAAAAGTTTTAAAAGATTTTTTGATTTTATAATAAACTCATTATCATTAAAGTTTTCCTCAGTTAATGGAAATTCTGAAGCGCTGATACAATTTAAATTAAAAACTGATTTTTCTGACTCCAAGTGAAGTTTGTTTGACTCATTCAACTTTAAACTAATCTTTTTTCCTGCAGGAATTTTTCTTACTATATCATACATTGTTGAAGAGGTAGTTGTTGTCTTGCCTTCCTCTACAGCTTCAATGTTGTCGACTTTATGAATAAAAATTAGATCCAAATCAGTAGCTGTAATTGTTAAATTATCCTTTTTTGCATCTAACAAAATATTAGATAGTATTGGAAGTGTGCTTCTTTTTTCTATTACACCTTGACAATAATTCAATGCTTGCTGGAGATCTTGTTGATTAACATTAAATTTCATTTCACTTGTTATATAAAATTTGATTTTTCAATTTATTAATATTTTCTACTATTTCAGGGTTTTCTTCCTTTAATTTTTCTATTGTTTTAACAGAATGAATTATTGTTGTATGATCTCTATTAGAAAATTCACGGCCAATTTCTGGTAATGATTTTGAAGTTAATATTTTAGTTAAATAAATCGCAGTCTGTCTTGGTCTAACTAAATATCTTGATCTTCTAGAGGACAGCATCTCATTTTTACTTATTTTAAAATATTTACAGACAATTGTTTGTATCAAATCTATGGTTACTTTATTCTCACCCAAATTTAACAAATCTTTTAATATGACTTTTACCTCTGATAAATTTGGTGATTTTTTATAAATTCTTGAAAACGATACTATCCTATTAATTGAGCCAACTAATTCTCTTATGCTGTTGGTTATTTCGCTGCTGATAAAATCCTGAATTTCTCTCGATATTTTAAAATGATTTGTATAAAGAGTATCCAATTCATCAGACTTTTTTTCAATAATTTTTTTTCTAAGCTCAGCATCAGGTTTTTGGATATCTACAACCAGTCCACCTGAAAACCTTGATTTGATTCTTTCCTGTATTCTTGATAGCTTATTTGGTGCCCTGTCAGCTGAGATAATAATTTGTGAACCCTTATCAAGTAAAGCGTTAAAAGTATGAAAAAACTCTTCTTGCATTGCTTCTTTTCCATTCATAAACTGTATGTCATCAATTAACAAAATATCAGTATTCCTAAAATATTCTTTGAATTTAACCATCTCGTTAGCTTTGATAGATTTCACAAACTGATACATAAATCTTTCTGCAGAAATAAACATTACTTTATTTGTTTTTTTTAGCTCTAATCCAATTGAATTTAAAAGATGAGTCTTTCCCATCCCTGTACCCCCGTAAATATAAAGTGGGTTGTAATAAGAAATACTTTCTGTAACTTTTAATGAAGCCTCATAAGCAAGTTTATTACTTATTCCAGTTATAAAAGTATCAAACCGTTTATTAGGATCTATTCTATTATATTGAAGAAATGATTCTTTTATAAAAGAGATATTTTCATTAGAGTTAGTTTTTAAAGATCTTTCATCTTGAGGGTTATTTGAATTTTTTTCAATTATCTTAAATTCAATTCTAATTATACTTTTTTTATAAATTTTAATTATTTGTAATATTTGATCTAAATATCTTGAGGTTATCCAGTCTCTAATAAACCTTGTTGGTACTGACAATAATATATAATTATTAAATTCTTCAATAAAACTTATTTTCTTTAGCCAGCTCTCATAAATTTCTGATCCAAGTTTGTTTTTCATATCTAATTGAATAGACTGCCAGCTTAATACATCGGGTTTTAATTCATTTGAATGTTTATTTTTTGTAATGTTGTTCATTTGTATGAGGAAAGATCACTTAGAACCATAATAAAATTATTGCAACAAATAATTATTAATTGATAAAAAAATATTAAATCTACGATTGTGTAAAAATAATTTTTTTTAAAAAAAATTTGACAAAAATTTATTTTGTGTATCAAAAAAAAATAAAATTTCTGATTGAATAAATGTTTACTAAATTTACTAAATCTAAATATTGATTAAATAAACTTAGGACAACATATATGAAGCGTATGCTTTGAGTTGAATCAACTTGGACTATAAAGAACTATAATGAGGTTATTTTTTTTGTAATTCTAGAAACATTTCTAGAGGCATTTTGTTTTTTTATGATACCTGTTTTAGCAATTTTCATAAGCTCAGAATTCAACTTAGGTAAGAATTTTAAAGCCTCAGATTTCTTTTTACCTTCAATTAACAAATTCATTTTCTTTAATACATTTTTATATCTGCTTTTTCTTGCTTTATTAACAGCTGTTTGCTTAGAAATTCTTCTAATTCTTTTAATTGCCGATTTAGTATTTGCCATATGCGCAGGGGTATAACTTGTGATTGAATATTGGTCAAT
>CACJOA010000014.1 GCA_902594915.1 uncultured Pelagibacteraceae bacterium
TTTCAAAATAACCAAATGGAGCCAATTTGGAGGCATCAGCGTATTTTAAGGATAATATTAAAAAAAAATGACCTAAACAAGCAAATACTCCAATAGCAACCATCATAGACCACTGATTTAAAGATGGTTTAACCCAAACGAATGGCATCATTATAGAAACAATTAGTGCCCCTACTACACCAGTTAATAGTAAAGTTAATAAAGGGTTATCTGAGGTGCTCAATTTTCGAGTAATAATTAAATAAAAACCATACATTATTCCAGTTCCTAAAGCTGCTATACTTGCTAAATTAATTTCTACAAATCCAGGTCTTATAACAACTAAAGTTCCTATGAATCCAATAATTACAGCAGACCATCGCCTGAGTCCTACCCTCTCACCTAAAAAGAATGGAGAAAAGGCCGTTACTATTAATGGAGCAACAAAAGCTAAGGTTAATGCTTTTGCTAAAGAAATTACAGAAATTGAATAAAAGAAACAAATATTAGCTGTTAATAATATTAAACCTCTTAAAAATTGTAATTTTGGTTTATTTGTCCAAATAAGATTTTGGCGAAAAAAGAAAAACATAATTGGAAAAGTTAAAGCAACAGTAAAAAAATATCTCGCCCAAGTTATTTGAAGAACTGGAAGATCAGCGCTTAGATACTTTGCAAATCCATCCATTATTGGAAGCATAATCCATGCTAATAAATTAAAGATAATAGCTTTCATTGTGTAAAGATATAGTTTAATTAAAATATTTTAAAGCGAAGAAAACAACTATAGGAATTGTTATAAATGACATTAATGTAGATATTACGATTGTGCTCGCAATACTATCAACCACTTTTTTTGGTGAATAAATAGTACCGACTAAATAATTTAATATTGCACTTGGCATTGCACTTTGTATAAGTAATACACCAGCTGCAAACCCTGATAAATTAAAATTATAGATTACGGCAAATGCTACTAGAGGGCCTAATATAACTCTCCATAGTGAAATAATAATTGAGTCTTTCATTGAAAATTTAAATCGAGTTAAAGCAATCCCGAGCGACATCAAAACTAAAAAAATTGTTGCATAAGTTAAGAGAAATGTAGTGTTTTCTAGAAATAAGGGTGTTTTAATATCAAAAAATAAAAAAAAAACCGATATAAGTATTGCGTAAACAGGTGGACTTTTTACTAAGATATCTAAAGAAAATTTCTTCTTAGCTAAAAAGACACCTAGCGTAAAGTGAAAAAGAATAATAACAGAAGCTATAGCAGAAGCTACACCTAAACCTTGCGTGCCATAGGCAAAGAGACAAATAGGTACACCCATATTACCTGTGTTTGGTAAAATAAGTGGAGGAAGCTCCATACTTAAATCTTTTTTTAGAAAAAAAAGTAATAAGATTCCGATCAATGAAAAACCTATAATCATTATAATAGCATATACAAAATAGTGAGTAAAAATACTTAGAGTGATACCTGTAGTTGTTACTGTATAAAAAATCATTGCAGGAGTACCAATGTTAGCAGCAAAATTGGTTATAAAATTAGTATCAAATTTAGGATTTTTTTTTCCTATAAAATAGCCAACTCCTATGACAAAAAATACAGGAAATATAACTTCAAAAATTTTTATATAAATTTCCATTAATTGTAGAGTCTGATTAATGTTGGAAACTTTAAAATATTTTTGCTTTTTTTAAATATTGACAAACAGTTTCTTGCATTTTTCTCTGATGTTTTATGAGTAATTATTATAATAGTAGCTGTATTTCTCTTTTTATCTGGTGTTTGGATTATTCTTTTTACAGAAATCTTAAATTTAGCTAATCGATTAGTTATAGTAGAAAGAACGCCTTGTTTATCATTGACCTCAAATCTTAAATATAAAGAATTAGAATAATCATCATTATTAAAAACTTTAGCAACTTTTCTTTTATTTGAAGCAACGCCAAATGGATATTTAATATTTCCTCTTAAAATTGATAATAAATCTGATAACAATGAAGAAGAAGTTGGTCCAGGGCCTGCACCTTCACCTTGTAGGATACTTTCCCCTACTGGCTTACCTTCTGTTATAACAGCATTCATAACACCACTAACATTACCTATGTAAGTATCTTGACCTACTAAACACGGGTGAACTGTTTCGAATAAACGATTATTAATTATTTCACTAATGCCAAGTAATTTTATCCTCAGATTCAATTGTTTTGCAATTTTAATGTCTTTTAAATCGATGTTTTCAATACCTTCCATTAAGCATTTTTGATTCGAAATTCTATTATTAAATGCAAGAGCTGACAAAATTCTCACTTTTGCAAAAGCGTCAAACCCGTTTAAGTCTAATTTGGGATTAATCGGCTCTGCGTAGCCATGTTGTTGAGCTTTTTTTAAAACTTTATCAAAAGATTCATTTGAATTTTCCATTTCTGTCAAAATATAATTAGTTGTGCCATTCAAAATTCCATAAACTTTTTTAATAGTATTAGTAGCTAAACCTTCTTTAATTGTTCTTAATATTGGAATACCTCCAGCAACAGATGCTTCAAATTCTAAATTGACTTTATTTTTTTCTGCTAGTTTTGCTAAATAGTCACCATGTTTAGATATTAATGCCTTATTAGGAGTAATAACATGAATTTTTTTTTTTAAAGCTGTTTCAACAATTTTTTTTGATATACCATCTGAATGCCCTATTGACTCAAATAGAATATCAATTTTTTTACTTTTAAAAATTAAATTTGGGTTAGAAAAAAATAATTTCTTATCAATTTTAAATTTTCTTTTTTTATTTCTATTTTTTGCTGAAATTGCAACTATTTGTATTCTTTTACCTGTTTTTTTTTCTATTGCTTTTTTTTTAAGTTTTAATTCGTTATACAAATAAATACCAATTTGACCTAAACCAACAATTGCAATATTAACATAATTTTTCATTTTATTCGTCTATGTCTGGATACAAATTAATTTTATCATAATTTTCTAATTTTTCTTTAAATTCAGTAAAATTGTCAATTGCTGAAAAATTTATATCATTTTTAATATCTGAAGAACTACAAGAAATTAAAAACGATAATAAAAAGATGTATAATTTTCTCACTTCAAGCCTTCTTTTTTTTTAAAATCAAATTTTAAATTCATATTTTGCACTGCTTGACCTGCCCCACCCTTAATTAAGTTGTCTATAACAGATAGTATTATTATTTTATTTTTATATTTTGTTTCACAGACTGAAATATAACAATTGTTACTATTGATAACATTATCTGTACTTAATAAAGTGTTATTTTCAAAAATTTTAACAAAATCTTTTTTTTTGTAAAATTCTTTTAGAATTTTTTGAATTTTGACTATCGAAAAACCTCTTTTAAGATCAAGATATATAGTGCTTAAAATACCTCTAAACATTGGTGTTAAATGTGGGGTAAAATTAAACTCAATCTTTGAATTTGTATATTTTTTAAGCTCTTGTTCAATTTCAGAATTATGTCTGTGGAAACCAACTCCATATGCGCTCAATGAATCGTATAGATTCTTATGTTTATATTTTTTATGAACACTCCGTCCAGCACCAGAATATCCTGATTTTGAATCAATTATCATGTTTTTTGTATCTATTGCATTTTGTTTAACCAGAGGTATTAATGGCAAAAGTATAGAAGTAGGATAACAACCTGGACATCCAATTATGCTATAATTTTTAACTTTATTTCCTGAAATTTCAGGAAGAGCATAAATACTTTTTCTTATATTTCTAGATGCTTTGTGTTTTTGATTATACCATTTAAAATAATCACTTTTATTTTTTAATCTAAAGTCTGCAGCCAAATCTATTAGAGTATTATGCTTTAATAGATATTTGGATATAGTTTGAGCTTCTCCATTCGGTAATGCTGTAAAAATTATATCAACACTTTTAAGATATTTTTTATTAAATCTAATTATTGAGGGTAATTTTTTTTTTTCTAATGATTTATCATAGTAAGAAATTTTTTTTCCTACAGAGGAATTTCCACATAAATATTTTATATTTATATCTTTATGATTAATTAATAACTTAATTAATTGAACACCGATATAACCTGTTGAACCAGCAATTAATATATTTAGCTTTGGCATTTTATATTATAGCAATAAAAATTAAAAAAAAAATTATCTTTTAGAAAATTGGAAACTTCTTCTAGCTTTTCTTCTACCAGGTTTTTTTCGTTCAACCGCTCTAGAATCTCTAGTGGTTAATTTTTCAGATTTAAGTGTAGTTTTAAAATTTTGATCAAACATTACCAATGCTTTAGAAATACCATGAACAAGAGCACCAGCTTGCCCAGTTGGACCGCCACCTTTAACTGTACATCTTACATCATAATTAGTAGCTTGATTTATTATTTCAAATGGCCTCGTAATCTGCATCTTATGGTTATCGTTAGAAAAATATTCATTAAATAATCGCCCATTCACATAAATTTTACCAGAGCCTTTTTTTAACCAAACTTTAGCAATTGAAGTTTTCCTTCTTCCTGTTGCATACTTGCTATCTTTAAAATCAAGTTTTAGTTTTGATGTTTTTACTGATGTTTGAATACTTTCCATTTTAATTTCTTAGTAAGTTCTTATTATTTAACTTGCTTAATTCTATTACTGTAGGATTCTGCGCCGAATGTGGATGTTCATTTCCAGAATAAATCTTTAATTTTGTGAGTTGTTTTCTTCCAAGAACTCCGCCTGGTAACATTCTTTTTACTGCAAGTTTAAGCGCCTCCCCTGGTTTATTTTGATGTAATTTCTCTGGAGTAGTTTCCTTAATTCCACCAGGATGCCCGGTATGTCTATAGTATTTTTTATTTTGGAATTTTTTTCCTGTGAATTTAGCTTGCTCAATATTTTTGACTACAACAAAATCACCATCATCCATATGTGGTGTGTAAGTTGGTTTATTTTTTCCTCTTATTATTTTAGAGATTACAGAAGCTAACCTGCCAATAACAGCATTTTTAGCATCTATTTCGTACCAACTATAATTTATTTCGTTTTTGTTAATGAATTTAGTCATGTTTGGCGCGATTAATACTGATAATTGTTATATTGTCAATTTATATTAATGTTGATAGTTACTAATTATCATTTAAAAATAAGGGAAATTTATGAAAGATAAAAAAAATAAAGGTACTGATCCAAAAACATACAAATTTGATACACTAAGTCTTCATGCTGGGTACCAGCCACAAAAAAATGCTGGCTCAAGACAAGTACCAATATATCAAACAACTTCCTATTTATTTGATGATGTTGATCATGCTGCTGCTCTTTTTAATTTGGAAAGAGGTGGACATATATATAGTAGAATTTCAAACCCGACAGTTGCAGTATTAGAAGAAAGAGTTGCTTCTTTAGAGGGTGGTACAGCCGCACTTGCAACTTCATCTGGAATGAGTGCAATTTTTTTAACTATTATGACTTTATGTGAATCTGGAGATCATCTTGTTGTTTCATCTCAACTTTATGGAGGAACAGTAAATTTATTTAGACTAACTTTACCAAAATTTGGAATAAAATGTACATTTGTTAAACCTAGAGATACGGAGGGCTTTAAAAAAGCAATTCAAAAAAACACTAAAGGTATATTCGGGGAGCTAGTTGGAAATCCAGGAAATGAGCTTATGGATATGCCTGAGATTGCAAAAATTGCTCATGATGCGGGAATCCCTTTAATTATAGATGCAACTTATCAAACACCTTATCTTTGTAAACCTATTGACCATGGTGCAGATATTGTTGTTCACTCACTTACAAAATGGATGGCAGGTCATGGTTCTTCTATGGCTGGTATTTTAGTTGAAGGGGGAAAGTTTGATTGGATGCAAAATAAAAAATTCCCAAGTTTGACTACACCATATGAAGGATATCATGGACTTTCTTTTGCAGAGGAATTTGGACCAACAGCTTTTACTATGAAAGCAAGAGCTGAAGGTATGAGAGATTTTGGACCTTGCTTAAGTCCACAAAATGCATGGAATGTTTTACAAGGTATAGAGACTTTATCTGTAAGAATGCAGAAACATTGCTCTAATGCTGAAAAAATGGTTGAATATCTTTTAGGTCATGAGAGTGTTGCTTGGGTATCCCATCCAAGTGTTCCTGATCACCCAGACCATGAGTTAGCAAAAAAACTTTTACCAAACGGTAAAGGATCTATGATTGCTTTTGGTATAAATGGTGGAAAAGAAGCCGGAGAAGCTTTTATAAACAATGTAAAACTTGCATCACATCTCGCTAACGTTGGAGATACAAGAACATTAGTAATTCATCCTGCATCATCTACTCATTCACAAATGGATGAAGCAACCTTAAAATTTGCTGGATTATCACATGATATGATAAGGTTATCTGTGGGTATTGAAGATATTGAAGATATTAAAAATGATTTCGAAGCAGGATTTAGAGCATCAAGAAAACCGAGACTTGTATCTAATCAATGAAGTTTCAAGTAAACGGTGTAGAGGTTTTTGCTTCTACGGGCGGTCGTCCTTTTGATAAAAAAAAACCACTTATAATTTTTATTCACGGCAGTGGTCTAACACATATGACCTGGGTACTTCAGACAAGATACTTTGCTTTTCATGGTTATAGCGTGTTAGCCCTAGATTTACCCGGTCATGGTCTTTCTAGCGGAGAGAGCCTTAAATCAATAGAGGAAATGGCTGATTGGATTAATAATGTTATAGAGTCAGTTGGATATAGGGAAGCCTCATTAGTTGGCCATTCTCAAGGTTGTTTAGTTGGTTTAGAATGTGCTTTTAGATATCCAAAAAAAATAAAAACACTGAGTTTGATGGGAGGAGCAGGAGCTATTCCAATGAACAAAGAATTATTAACTTTAGCAGAAAACAATGATCCAAAAGCGGTTGATTTAATGATGGACTGGGCTCACGGACCTGCAGGTCATTTTGGTGGACACCCTGTTCCAGGTTTGTATCATATCAATACAGGTGGAATGTTAGCTAAATCAAGAACAATTAAGAGCACATTAGGAGTGGATTTTAGAGCTTGTGATAACTACAAAAATGGTTTTGATGCTGCAAAAAAAATTAAAATCCCAACTTTGTCTATACTTGCTACTGGAGATAAAATGTGTCCTGTAAAAGAAGGAAAGAAATTATCAGATCTCATAGATGGGAGTAAAGTTGAAATAATAGATAATTGTGGTCATATGATGCTGCTAGAAGAGGCTGATCAGGTTCTAAAAGTTCTAAAAAAATTTATTCTTTTTAACTTTCCAGCTTTGAAAAATTGATTTTTTTATTTAAATACAAGAAATATATAGAGGCACTGACAAGAAATATAGAGCTTAACTGATGCATAGAAGCTAAAATTATTTGAACTCCATTGACTAATGTTAATATCCCTAAAATAACTTGTGATAATAGAAATAAACCCAAAATATTAGTTATTAAAAAAGAACTTTTTATTTGATTTTTATAAACTTTAAATAATATTAAAAAATAAAAAACTATAATAACATATGCCAAATTACGATGCAAAAATTGCACTAAAGATGCATCGCTAAAAACACTCAAATTAAAAAGATTAACAAAGTTGTTGTCATTGGGAAAATAACTATCACCCATTTTTGGCCATGAATTGTAAATTAAGCCGGCGTCCATTCCTGATACGAAAGCACCGATTATTATTTGTAGAAAAATTAATATTAAAAATGTTAATGGAAAAAATAAACTTAATTTTGATTGAGTAATAATATTTATATTTAATTTTAAGTAATTCCATAAAATTAATGATAAAATTAAAAAAGCTACTATTAAATGCAATGATAATCGAAAATGACTTACATCTACTTTATCGACTAATCCACTTGATACCATATACCAACCTAAAAAACCCTGAAAACATATAAGGAAAAAAATAAAATAAAAGCTTATAAGTTTTTTTATGCTAAGCTTAAATGTAAAATAAATTAATGGAAGTAAAAAGGCCATACCTATTAATCTTCCTAAAAATCTATGTGCCCATTCCCACCAAAAAATCACCTTAAATTCATGCAAATTCATTGAGAAATTTTGTATCTGATATTCTGGTATTAATTTGTATTGTTCAAAATAATCGTTCCATTTTTTTTCTGTAAACGGAGGTAAAGTTCCATAAAATAACTCCCATTTTGTGATTGATAAACCAGAGTCTGTTAATCTGGTTAGACCGCCCACAACAATCATTAAAGCAATCAAAAAGAACATGATTATAAGCCATATAGATATCTTATTTCTGATATTGTTATTTTCTATATACATATATTGATAAATATAATAATTATTAAGAAATCCAATTTATTAAATGTCGCCTTTAAAAAGAAAAAAATTAGGTAAAATAAGATTTAAATTAGATAAATTAGATGATTCTCTAATAAAATTAATTAAACAAAGAACGAATCTAGTTAAAAAAGTTTTGGCACTTAAAGAAAAAAAAAGCCAAATAATCGATAAAAAAAGAATAAAAATAATATTGAGTAATATTAGAAAAAAATCACTAAAAAATAATATTGATCCTAAAATAACCAACCGAATCTGGAAAAATATGATCTGGTCCTATATAGATTTTGAGAAGAGGAACTTTAAAAAAAAATAATTATTTACTATGTGGTGGAAGCTTCTTTTCAATAAAAACTTCATGTTTTCGGGTAGAGGGATTATATTTTTTAGCTTTTAACTTTACTTTTGCCTTCTCGCCACCTGCTGGTTTTTTTACATAATAAAAAAAAGAACTATCGGGTTTTGACTCTGGAACTAAACGAACTTTTATATGGGTTTTTTTTGCCATTTTACCTAAGAGTTTTTAAACTTTTTATTATACTAGATATTTTCACTATCTTTTTTTTTAAATTTTTAGTCTTTATAGAATCTTTCTTAATTTCGTCAAGTTCTAAAGGATGTTTATTATTTAATATTTTTTTAACTCCATTTATTGTCATACCTTGTTCTTTTAAAAGAAAGTGGACCTTTTTAATTAATCTAACAGCTTTTTGATCATAATATCTTCTATTACCTTTTAATATTTTTGGTTTAATTTGTTTAAATTCTTTTTCCCAGTAACGAAGAGTGTGTGTAGGTAAATTAACACCTTTTTTTTTTGATTTAAGACCTAATATCTTTACAACTTCACCGATAGTTTTATATGCATCATTAGTTTTGTTAATTCTATTCATTAATAAATTCTTTAAATTCTTTAGAGGCTTTAAATAAAACAACAATACGTTCTGAAATTTTTTTCTGCTCTTTTGTTTTTGGATTTCTTCCTGTACGAGCTTTTTTTAATCGTATTGAAAATGTCCCAAAATTAGAAATTTTAATTTTTTTTTCATTTTTTAAACTGTTAATAATCATTAAAAAGAAATCATCAATTAAATTTTCAGAAATTTGCTTAGAAAAACCGATTTGCATATAGATTTGATTGACTAAATTTTTTTTAGTTAAATTAATTCTCATTTATGAGATATTTCCTTTTATTTTGTCTATTAAATTACCTTTCACAATTTTATTACAGACTTCCAAGGAGTTTGAAAAACCAAAAAAATCTGTTCCTCCATGACTTTTAACTACAGGAGTATCAAGACCTAGAAAAATTGCTCCATTATATAATCTTGGATCTAAACGTTTTTTAAATTTTTTCAAATTGGACATATTCATTAAAGAAGATATTTTGCCCAATATACTGCCACTTAATGCTTTTTTAAGCTCCTCTGTTATGAAGTTAGCAGTGCCCTCTGCAGTTTTTAACGCAACATTGCCTGTGAATCCATCAGAAATTATTACATTTACCTCTCCATTCATTAATTGATTACCCTCTATATAGCCAGCAAAATTAAAATTTTGATTTTTTTTTTCATTCAATATTTGAAATGTTTCTTTTATAATTTCATTACCTTTTAATTCTTCAGATCCAATATTAAGTAATGCTACATTTGGATTTTCATCTGGATATAAAGATTTATATAATGATGCTCCCATTATTGAAAAATCAACTAAATTTTTTGAACTGCATTCAATATTTGCGCCAAGATCTAAAACAACGCTCATTCCTTTTTTATTTGGCCACAAGGCAGATAACGCTGGTTTATCTATTGTATCAATCATTTTTAGGTTTAATTTTGCTATAACTAAAAGAGCACCAGTATTACCAGCAGATATTACTATATCAGACTCTTTTTTTTTAACACTTTCTATAGCCAACCACATGCTACTATCTTTTCCTCTTTTTGCAGCTTCTAAAGGACTATCAGTACTTTTTACAACTTTTTTTGTATCAATAATTTCATAAAAATTCTCATCAATATTATTTTTTAAATAATTAATTATTTTGCTTTTATCCCCAAATATCCTAAAAAAATTTTCTTTATTGGTTTTATTATTATGAATTATACCATCAATAATTTTTTTTGGGGAACCATCTCCGCCCATTGCATCTACTGCAATTTTTATTAAATCTTGCATTTCTTGGCTTTTTTTAGTTAATCTTTAGGGTCTAAAACTTGTCTTCCCTTATACATGCCACTTTTTAAATCTAAATGATGAGACAACCTATATTCACCCGATTTTTTATCTTCAACAATGTTTTTTGAACTAAACCTCATATTTTGAGAGCGTCTCATCCCAGTTCTCGACGGTGTTTGTTTTCGTTTTGGTACAGCCATAATTATCGTTTACTTACACTTTTTAAGTAAGAATTAAAAGTTTTTTTTAATAGATTTTGTCTAAAATCTTCAAAATAATCAACTAAATATTCAATTTCATCAAAATTATTTAAGAAAATAGAAATCTTTTCTATTTTCAATCTTCTATCTAGATTATCCCAAAAATGAATTTCAGAAATTATTGAATGAAATAAATTTATATAATCTTTCATTTTTTTATTTATAGATTGATCACCATAACCGATTTCACGAATACTTAATTCTAATTGACGAAAAATAAAATCATAAATTTTTTGAAGAATTTTTGTATTTTCGGGACTTTTATAAGCTTTCAAAAAAAAAGCAAAATGTATAAGAAAAAAAATCAATCTGTCTGAGAATGTATCTTGTCTTTTTAAACCAGTATAAAGGGTTTTATTAGTGGTTAATCTAATAAAATTATTGTAAAGATCTAAATAGTTATTACTCATGAAAAAAATTATTATTATCCTTATATTTTTTCTAATTACAAGTTGTTCTTTAGATAAAGTTGTTAGACATCATGGAATTCACCACTTAGAAAAAAAACAAAAAAAAATGATAATTCTTGAGTCAAACAAAAATGATGCTACTAAAATATTGGGATTTCCTTCAACCAAAAATACTTTTGATAATGATATATGGATATACATTGAAAGGAAAACTACAGTAAGTCAAGTTAGAACTTTAGGTAGAAAAAAGTTGCTAGTCAATAATGTTTTAGTTTTGGAATTTGATAATCGCGGTTTATTAATTAAAAAAGATTTTTATAATAAGGATAGTATGAACGATGTAAAAATCTCAAAAAACACAACAAAAGTTTTAGATAAGAAAAATAGTTTTATACAAAACGTTATAACAAGCTTAAGACAAAAAATTAATGACCCTCTTGGTCAAAGAAAAGCAAAATAGTTTCTAATGACCTGCAATCACTGCTAATAGAAGTAATGCCACTATATTTGTAATTTTTATCATCGGATTTACTGCTGGTCCCGCGGTATCTTTATATGGATCACCTACTGTGTCACCGGTCACTGCAGCTTTATGTGCCTCAGAACCTTTTCCTCCATAATTACCATCTTCAATATATTTTTTTGCGTTATCCCAGGCACCACCACCAGCGGTCATAGAAACTGCTACAAATAAACCTGTTATGATTACTCCTAAAAGCATAGCACCAACCGAAGCTAATGCCGCAACTTGTCCACCTATTGAAAAAATTATAAAATATAAAACTATTGGTGATAATACCGGCAGCAATGAAGGAACAATCATTTCTTTAATTGCTGCAACAGTCAATAAGTCAACTAATTTTGCATAGTCTGGTTTTTGTTTTCTCTTCATTATTCCAGGATATTTTTTAAATTGTCTTCTTACTTCGACAACAACAGCACCACCTGCTCTTCCAACTGCTTGCATACCCATTGATCCAAATAAATATGGTAACATTCCACCAATTAATAAACCAACAACAACATAAGGATTTGATAAATCAAATGTAACTACAATACCCTCTAATTTTGAACCAGCAACTTTTGAAAAATGTTTTATATCCTCTGTATAAGCTGCAAAAAGAACTAAAGCACCTAATCCTGCTGAACCAATGGCATATCCTTTTGTTACAGCTTTAGTTGTATTACCAACTGCATCAAGTGCATCTGTAGTTTTTCTAACGCTGTTTGGTAATTTTGACATCTCCGCAATTCCTCCAGCATTATCTGTAACTGGTCCATAAGCATCTAAAGCAACAACCATTCCTGCTAAAGCTAACATAGTAGTTACTGCAATTGCAATTCCATATAAACCAGCAATATTGTTAGTTAATAAAATACCTGCTACAATAATTAATGCAGGTATTGCAGTTGCCTCAAGTGAGACGGCTAATCCCTGAATTACATTTGTGCCATGACCTGTTGTTGAAGAACTTGCTACACTTCTAACTGGTCTATAATTTGTTCCAGTATAATATTCTGTTACCCAAATTAACAAACCTGTAATTATTAATCCAATTATGCCACAATAGTACAGACTCATACCAGTGAATGATTTATCATTTAAAGAATACGTCTTTTGCAGACCTAAAACAAAATCAGTGACTGGATATAATATTATTAATGATGTAAAAGCAGAAACAACAAAACCTTTATATAATGCTCCCATTACATTTTTATTTTTACCTAGTTTAACAAAGAAAGTTCCAATAATTGATGTAAGAATACAAGCACCACCTATGGTTAAAGGATAAATCATCATTGACATGTCACCAGGAAAAAAAATTGAGGACAAAACCATAGTTGCTACTATAGTAACTGCGTAAGTTTCAAATAAATCAGCGGCCATACCTGCACAGTCACCAACGTTGTCACCAACATTGTCAGCAATTACTGCTGGATTTCTTGGGTCATCTTCTGGAATACCAGCTTCAACTTTTCCAACTAAATCTGCACCAACATCTGCACCTTTGGTAAAAATTCCACCACCTAATCTTGCAAAAATTGAAATTAAAGAGGCGCCAAATCCTAAAGCAACTAATGCATTAACAATTTCTCTTTCCTCAATATTGAATTTTAATAGTAAATAATAATAAACTGCTATAGACAGAAGAGCTAGACCAGCAACTAACATTCCTGTTACAGCTCCTGATTTAAAAGCAACTGAAAGACCACTTGCTAATCCTTTTCTAGAGGCCTCTGCAGTTCTAACATTTGCCTCCACAGACACCAACATACCTACATAACCAGCTATACCTGACAATGCTGCACCAATTAAATAACCTAATCCAACTAGAGGACTGAAAGCTATGCTGACAATTATTAAAACTACAAAACCAACAATAGCAATAGTTTTGTATTGTCTAGCTAGATAAGCTTTAGCGCCAATTTGAATAGCAGACGCAATATCTTGCATTTTTGAATTTCCAGCACTTGAACCTAAAATATTTTTTCCAGTAAAATATCCGTAAATAATAGACAAAAATCCAGCAGCAATTGTATATAAAAGTATAGTTTCAATATTTGAGTTCATATTAACCTTAATTAAGTTATTGGTTTTTAGTTTTAAAAGCCGGACAATACAAAAAAAGTAATAAAAGGCAATGATTAACTTCTAAAATCTGTGAAAATAACCTTGATTTTTAAGGTAAGTTTTCTGACCTTTTTCATCCATAAGTAATGATTTTTGTGTAGGCGCACAAATTTTTCCTATTTTTGAAATTTTTATACCTAAAGATTTGCTTATTTTTTTTATGATTCTAGATTTTGATTGATTTGCAGTGAATAATATTTGGTAATCATCTCCATTAGAAATACAAGATATCTTTTTTACTCTTTTATCATCTATTAATCTTTTAAGATTTTTTGAAACAGGAATATCTTTCAAATATAATTTATATGAAAGTTTTTGTTTATTAATTAATTTTTCTAAATCTACAATTAACCCATCAGAAATATCAATAGATGTATTAGCAAATGAAAGTAGTTTTTTTGTAATATTAATATATATATCTGGTTTAAAATATTTCTCTTTAAAGTATTCGCTCATAATCTTATCTAAATATAATTTTTTTTTTAAAATTTTTAGACCTATAAATGCATCTCCTATATTTCCAGTTACATAAATATCATCATTAATTTTAGCTTTATTTCTAAAAACTATCTTGTTGGAAAATCCTATTGTAGTTATTGAAAAACTTAGTTTTTTGGATGATACAGTATCTCCGCCTGACAAATAAATTGAATATTTTTTTTGCTCTTCTTTGAGTGATTTTACAATTTTTTTGATATTTTTAACTGAAAAAAATTTTTTATTACCTGAGCCAGAAATAAAATAATATTTTGGTTGAACACCTTTACAAATAAGGTCAGAGATAGAGGATCTTAAAACTTTTTTTATTATAAGATCAGGTTTTTTGAAATCAATAAAATGGATACCTTGGACGTATGTATCTACAGATACTACTAATTTTTTTGTTTTGTCATAAAAAACATCATCATTCAGATTTAAAGAGCTTTTATTATTAGAAGATAATTTTGAGAAAAAATTATTTATAAGCTCAAATTCATGCATATTAATATCTTATTTTTTTTGCAATATTATCTAACAATGCATTCAGATATTTTGTTTGAGAATTGTTTAAAAAAAAATTAGAAGCATTAAGATATTCTTTTATTATGATATTGATAGAAACATTTGGTTTATACAAGAATTCATAAGTTGCAGATTTTAAAATTACTTGAAATAGTTTATCCAAATTGTTTAAATTAAATTTATTTCCTAAATTTTTATCTATCTCTTCGATTATTATTTCATTACGTTCAATTGTTCCAGAAATTATATCTTTAATAAATTTTCTAAATCTATGTTTTGGAAGGGTTAATTCCCTTTCATCATTATAAAGTTTTCCATATAATTTTTGTATTATAATAACTCTTGGATTATTCTTTGGGCTATATGAAGTTCTCATTTTTGTAATAAAATTGATACAATGGCATTAGCAGCCTCTGCGCCTTTTTTTCTTCTGTCTTTCGCTTGTTTCATATTTAGGCAAGTTATAATTCCATTTCCAATAGGTTTTTTTGAGCTTATAGATAAGCTCATAATAGCATTAGTAGTAACTTGTGAAATGAATTCGAAATGAGGTGTTTGACCTTTAATGACACAACCTAGTGCGATGAATGCATCAAATTTTTTTAAATTTTTTGTTATCGTAACTGGTATTTCAAAAATTCCTGGTACATCTATTATTTTAATATTCCAATTTACTGGTATTATTTTTTTTGCAGAGGTTAATAATCCATATGAAATATCTTTATAATATCTAGCATTGATTATTAATATATTTTTTTTTTTCATTAAATAAGCTCCTGTTTAGTAATTTTTATATCATAACCTTCTAAACCAATAACTTTTTTTGGTGATTTTGTAATAAGTATCATTTTCTTAATTTTTAAATCTTTGATAATTTGAGCTCCAATACCATAATTTCTTATCTGTTTATTGTTTGCTTTTTGATTTTTTTCTTTATCTTTATAATCTTTTAATGTTTGTGTAACAGACTTCAGATTAGTATCTTTTATAAAAACAAGAACACAATTATTATATTTTTTAAAGTAATTAAGAGTTTTATTAAAAGAATTTGGTAATTTTTGATTTATCAGATAATTTTGGACAACATTAGATGAAATAACTCTTACTCTAGGTATTGTTTTTTTTATAATACCTTTTACTAATGCAAAATGTTCAGATCCATCCAGTAAATTCTCATAGATTTTAATCTTAAATTTTTGTTTATTTACTCTTATTTCAGATGTTTTTTTTAATTTAATTAACTTTTCCTTTTTTAATCTATACGAAATAAGATCCTCTATCTTACCGATCTTTAAATTGTGTCTTTTTGCAAAATTTAATAAATTTTGACCTTTAGCCATTGTTCCATCCTCATTCATGATTTCACATATTACTGCAGAGTTGTTTTTCTTTGCTATTTTCGATATGTCCACAGATGCTTCTGTGTGGCCTGCTCTCACAAGAACTCCGCCGTCTTTTGCAATTATTGGAAACACGTGTCCTGGTGAAACAATATCTTTTTTATTGACATTTTTTTTTGATGCAATTCTTATTGTGCGAGCTCTATCTTTTGCTGATATACCTGTTGTTATTCCTTTTTTTGCTTCGATCGAAACTGTAAAAGCTGTTTTATTTCTTGATTGATTGATTGGGGACATGAGAGAGAGATTTAATCTTTTTGCTTGTAGACTGTCTAGTGCTAGACAAATTAAACCTCTTCCATATTTTGCCATAAAATTTATATTTTTAGCATTTGTATCAGATGTTGAAATAACAAGATCTCCCTCGTTTTCTCTTTTTTCATCATCTACTAATATAAACATCCCGCCTTTTTTTGCGATTTTAATTATTTTTTCTATAGAGGTATAATTACTTTTTTTCATTAAAAAAGTTTTTAACGTATTTGGAAAGTATGTCTATTTCAATATTAACTAAATTACCTTTTTTAAGTTCCGACAGATTGGTTAATTTAAATGTATGTGGAATCACCCAAATTTGAAACCCTTTATTAGTTATTTTTGACACTGTTAATGAGATCCCATTTATACATATTGAGGCTTTTTCAATTATATTTTTTTTTTCCTTTAAACTTATTTCAAAGTCAAATAAGTAAGATTTATCAATTTTGCTAATAGATAAAATTTTCCCTATGGTATCTATGTGTCCTTGACATATATGACCAGAAATTTTTTGGCCATACTTTAAAGGAAGTTCTAAATTAATCTGTTCATTCAATTTTAAATACTTAAATCTTGATCTCTCAATTGTTTCGTTAGAAAGATAAAATTCCATAAGTTTCTTATTTATATCAATCATTGTCAGACAAACACCATCACATGAAATTGACACTCCGATATTTTTTTTAGATAGTTTAATGTTGGATTTAACAAATATATTAATGCCTTTTTCTCTTTTTAAAATTTTTTTAACTATTCCTTTGTTAAATATAATTCCGTTAAACATTCTATCTTTTATAAATGGTTATTTTATCTTTAGCTAGCTTAGAACTCATGTTTGATCTAATCTTGTAATTTTTCTTTAACACTGATCTTGATGTAAAACTTACGAAATTTTTATCTTTTGCTAAATTTTTTGGACTTTCAAAAAGATAAAATTGATTTACTAGTTTTTTCTTTAACAATTCTTTTGTTAACTTATCACCACCTTCGACTAATAAATTTCTTATGCCAATAATATACAATTTTTTAAAAATATCTTTTAAATCAAATTTATCGTTAATTGATCTTAATCTTATCAATGATATGCCTTTTTTTTTTAAAGATTTGATTTTTGAAATATTTTTTGAATTATGAAATATGACAGTATTGTTTTTTTTAACAGTCTTATACACGTTAGTTTTCAATCTAATATTCAATTTTCTATCTAGAATAATTCTTTTTGGAGAAAAATGTTCATAGCCATCTAATCGACAGTTTAATTTAGGGTTATCAATATTTAATGTTTTACTAGAAATCATTATTGCGTCATTTTTATATCTTAAATAATGGGTTAGTTTATCAGATATTTTATTGGTAATTCTTTTTGTTCCTTTGCTGTAAATAAGTTTATTTTTTGAAACAGCTATTTTAGCAGTAATAAATGGAATTTTATATTTTCTGTTTATTATATAGGAGTCATAATGTTTAATAATTTCTTTTCTCAAAAGCCCTGTTTTAACTTTAACCCCTTTACCAGTAAGAATTTTTAAACTTTTACCTTTTACTTTGTCATCTATATCATTTATGGAATATATAACTTCACTAATACCACTCTTAATGATATTTTTTGTACAAGGTGGTGTCCTTCCATAATGGTTGCATGGTTCAAGAGTTATATATATTTTTGAACCTTGGAGATTTTGAAAAGCATTAGTAATGGCATTCGTTTCAGCATGAGGCCGGCCATTATGCCCTGTTTGACCTATTGAAATTAATTTATTATTTTTAACTATTACGCAACCAACAGAAGGGTTATCTCCGGTTAACCCTTTACGAGCTCTTGCTAAATTTAAAGCAAGTCGCATAAAATTCTTATCCTCTGTTGAAAATTTATCTTTTTTTGTAGACATCTAGTTTGTCCACAAATTGTACAAAATCTTTTTCTTCTCTAAAATTTCTGTATACAGAGGCAAACCTAACATATGCAACCGGGTCAAGTTCTTTTAAACCTTCCATTACCATTGTTCCTATTGTGCTAGTAGATATTTCACTCTGACCTAGTTCCTCTAATGATCTCGATATACGACTTATAAATTTTTCTGTAGTTTCTGTATCAATAGGTCTTTTTTTTAATGCAATAAAAATTGATTTTGCTAGTTTATCTCTATCAAAAGCGGATTTTCTTCCGTTTTTTTTTATGACCATTATTTCTCTATATTGAACTCTTTCAAATGTCGTAAATCTAGCACCACAAACACATAATCTTCTTCGTCTTATAGCAGTGCCATCTTCGGTTGGACGTGAATCGACAACTGAAGTCTCACCCTTCTTACATATTGAACAAATCATTTATTAAGATTTTTATATATTGGGAACGATGAACATAAATTAACTACTTCGTCCCTAACCTCATTTTCAATTTTTGAATTATCCTCTGGATTTTGTGACAAACCCTTTATAACTTTTGTTATAAGTTCGCCAACTTTTTCAAATTCTTTTAAACCAAATCCTCTAGTTGTAGCAGCTTGAGATCCTAATCTTATACCAGATGTTACCATAGGACTCTCACTATCGAATGGTATACCATTTTTATTACAAGTTATATTTGCTCTACATAAACTTTCAGCTGCTAAATTTCCTTTTACATTAAAGGGTCTTAAATCTACTAACATTAAATGAGTATCCGTTCCCCCAGAATAAATCTTAAAACCATTATTTTTTAAAGTCTCGGCAAGTATTTTTGCGTTAGATAAAACATTTTTAATATAAGTTTGAAATTCAGGCTTTAAGGCTTCGTAAAAGCCTGCTGCTTTAGCTGCAATAATATGCATTAGAGGCCCACCTTGATAACCAGGAAAAACAGCAGTATTAAATTTTTTACCTAACTCTTCATCATTTGATAAAATTATTCCTCCTCTGGCACTTCTAAAAACTTTGTGTGTTGTTGATGTAACAACATGAGCATAATCACAAGGATTGGGGTAACCTTTTCCAGCAACTAAACCTGAAAAATGAGCCATGTCTACCATAAGATATGCTCCAACTTTATCGGCTATCTCTCTAAATCTTTTAAAATCAATTACCCTAGAATATGCACTTCCACCAGCTATGATTAGCTTAGGTTTATGTTCTAAAGTTAATTTTTCAACTTCATCGTAATCAATTAATTCAGATTTTTTATCAACATCATAACTAATAGCATTAAACCATTTACCTGACATTGAAATTTTTAAACCATGTGTAATATGACCACCAGAATTTAAACTCATTCCCAAAAATGTGTCATTAGGTTTCAATAAAGCTAAAAAAACAGCTCCATTAGCTTGAGCTCCAGAATGTGGTTGAACATTGGCATATTTACAATTAAAAAGTTTTTTTATTCTCTCAAGAGCTAATTTCTCTGCAACATCAACGTGTTCGCAACCATTGTAATATCTTTTTCCAGGATACCCTTCTGCATATTTGTTTGTTAATACTGAGCCTTGTGCTTCTAGGACTGCTTGAGAAACAATATTTTCAGATGCAATAAGTTCTATATGATTTTGCTGTCTAATTAGTTCATCATTTATCGCCTTGAATAATTCAGGATCAGCTTTTGATAAACTTTTCTCAAAAAAGTTTTCATAGTTAGCATTTATATATTTTTTTTCGCTCGACATAATTATTTATTTATATTTTTTTAACTCTTTTTTTGTGTCTACCACCTTCAAATTTAGTTTTAACAAAAATTTCTATACATTTAAATGCAGTATTTTTTTTTGTCAATCTAGAACCTAATGTAATAACATTTGCATTGTTATGCAATCTAGATAATTTAGTATTTTTCACTGAATATCCCGTTACTGCTCTTATCTTTTTGTGTCTATTTGCGGCCATAGACATACCAGTTCCAGAACCACAAACTAAAATACCAATATTCTTATTGCTTACACTGACTTTTTTACAAAGTTTGTGAGCATAATCAGGATAATTTACAGATTTATCACGATTATTTGTTCCTAAATCTTGAAAAATAAACCTTTTTTTAAATTTTCTTTTAATTTCTTCCTTAAGAATAAATCCCGCGTGGTCAGATGAAATATATATTTTTCTCAAATTAATTAAAATTGTAATCTAAAACACATGCAACTAAATGGATCCTATTTTCCTCACCACCATTAAATGCATTATGATATTTTGTATTGTTTGTTATCCAGACCGACCCATCAGCTGGCATGTGCTTTGCAACATTATCAATAACCATTATAGATCCAGGATTAGTGATAATTGGAACATGAAGTCTTGGTTCGGGATCTCTATGCCAGCTTAATGTAGATCTTGGCTCTTTTAGTAAAACTCTTACTCTACCAAGTTTATATTTTGAAGATAATACGTCAAAGACTTCTTTAAAATAGGTTTCCTTATAATCTTCGATAAATTCTGAATATGCCGACTCATCAATCATTTCATCTCTCATAGCTTCTTTGCCTGATGAGTCAGGTTTAGTCCAAAATACACCTCTCGCTTTATGACCTTTTATTGAATCTGGATCGCCAGGAATTTGTGTAAGCGAAATAGCGCTAAAGTTGGATACACCTTCTACATTGCTATATCCTTTAATGGTCAAAATTTCTCTATAAGCTTTTTGAAGTTCATTTATGTCAAATTTGACATCCTGTTTCTGAAAATCATTAAAATTAAGATTCATTTGTAACTAATTGTCTCCTGATATTGTTAATTATCTTTTTTAAGATATATTTGTATATAACATTTGTCGCATATTACAAATATAATTAGATATGATTACTGGTAAATTTCCAAATCTAAGACTTAGACGTAGTCGTAAGAGTGATTGGTCTAGACGATTAATTCAAGAAAATAACCTAACTCCAAGTGATTTTATATTACCTATATTTCTTATAGATGGTAAAAATAAAAAACAAGCAATCAATACTATGCCGGGCGTATATCGATATACGTTAGATAAAGTCAATCATGTAATTGATAAAGCTATTAAGAATAAGATACCAATGGTTGCTTTATTTCCATGCACAAAGAAAAATAAAAAAAATTATCTAGGTACTGAGGCTTTAAATGAAGATAATTTAGTTTGTAAGGCAATACAATTAATTAAAAAGAGATACAAAAATGAAATCGGGATTATGAGCGATATTGCATTAGACCCATACACATCTCATGGACATGATGGATTGATTAAATCAGGTTATGTTATTAATGATGAGACAGTAAAGGTACTTGTTAACCAATCTTTATTGCAAGCTCAAATGGGTTGTGATGTTCTTGCACCTTCAGATATGATGGATGGAAGAATTGGTGAAATAAGAAAATCTCTTGATAAGAATGGATATGAAATGACACAAATATTATCTTATGCTGTAAAATATGCCTCAAACTTCTATGGACCTTTTCGAGATGCCGTAGGATCAAAAAATTTATTAAAGAGTAATAAAAAAAATTATCAAATGGATTTTAAAAATAAAAATGAGGCTTTAAGAGAGGTAGCTTTGGACATAAAAGAAGGTGCTGATATGGTTATGGTTAAACCTGGATTACCTTATTTGGATATTATAAGCTTAGTAAAAAAAAATTTTAAAATTCCGGTAATGGCTTATCAAGTCTCTGGTGAATACTCATTATTGGAAAATGCCATTAAAAATAAACTTGTAGATGTAAATATCATATTAGAGAGCTTGATAGCTTTTAAGAGAGCTGGTGCTAATGCCATTGTAAGCTATTATGCTGACCGACTAACAAAAATTATAAAATAGCTCTATTTGAGTGAGTTTATAAAATACAATCTACTAAATGGTAAGGATTGATTTATTGGTTTCAAAATAGTTTTTTCTAAATAATCTCCTATTAATCTTAATCCAACTAAGAGTGTTTCTAGATCCTCTTCGGTGTCATTTTTATCAATTAAAAAATTAGGAATTATTTTTTTCTCATTTACTGATTTTGAAGTATATTTCAACTTATTTCCCTCAATTTTTTTTTCTACGAGACTTTTAAAGTCTAAATCATAGCCAAGAATTTTAAATAAATCTAATTCCCAAAAAATATAATCTTTAATCCAATTTTTTGATTTTAGAATATGATAAAAATCTTCCAATAATTTAAAAATTTGAAAATTCCTTTGAGATTCTGCTGTTAAAATTTTAATTAAATTCATTGCTGAAGAAATGCATGCTAATTTTTTTTGATCATCAAAATACAAAGGAGAGAGTGCTTCTTGAATTTCTATTTTAAAGTATCCAATTTTATTGTCTGATTTAGAATAGAAATTAACATGAATTTTGTTGCCAATTTGAAGATAATTTTTAATTTTTTTTGAAGTGCCGCCAAAAATTATACCAGATATCTTACCGTGATTTTTAGTAAAAAATTCTGTAATTAACGAATTTTCATTAAATCTATTTTTTGAGATCAAAAATCCTATATCATCCCAAATCATATTTTTTTAATATTTTGTAAACATATAATTGCAGCATTCTGTTCAGCGTCTTTTTTAGAATTTCCGATTGCTATATAAAATTTTGTGTCAAGCAATTTTACACCAACTTTAAAAAGTGGTTTATGTCTTGGTCCTGTGTTTGAAATAAGCTTGTAAATTGGTAATTTTTTAAATTTTTTTAAGGAAAATTCTTGTAATTTTGTCTTAGCATCAATTTGTGTAATTACACTGTTCTCAATATGTTTAGACCATAATTTAAGAATTACTTTTTCTACAATTTGAAAACCTTTATCAAGATAAATTGATCCAATTAAAGCCTCACAACCATCTGCAAGAACTTTATCCTCAATGGAATTTTTTTTATTTTTTGTATCTAAAGTTAAAATAAATTTTTCTAGTTCAATTTTTTTTGCTATTTCTAAACAAGTTTTTTTATTTACTAATGATGCAAATTTTTTATCTAAAATACCTTCTTTCTCATTAGGATAAATTTCTAATAACTTCTTAGCCATAACAAGGCCTAAAACACGATCCCCAAGAAATTCAATTTTTTCATAATTAATTTCTTTATTAAAACTTTTGTGTGTAAGTGATCTTACTAATAAATCTTTATTCTTAAAATTGACTTTAATTTTTTTTTCTAGATTTGTATAATTTATTTTCATTAATTTATCTTTTTAAAAAATCTATCAAACCTAATTGATTTAGGCCATTTCCAAAATGAAAAAATACTCCCAACACTTCTATCTGATGAAAAAAAAATAAATCTAGCTTTACCGACAAGATTATTCTTATGGACATATCCAACACTAGATAAAAATCTACTGTCTTTTGAACAATCTCTATTGTCACCTAAAAAAAAATAATGATCTTTAGGTACGATAAATTGGTCAGAATTTTTATATGTATAATCTTTTGAATATACAGAGTCATATTTTTTTCCATTGGGTAAAATTTCTTCAAATAAAAAAGTGTTAATTGATCTTTGTCCACAAAAAATTTTTTTATTATTAAATTTTTTAGATCTTAAAACTTCAACATTATTTATGTACAAGTTAGTATCGATAAATTGGACTTTATCACCAGGTAGTCCAATTAATCTTTTTATATAATCAGTTCTATTATCTGTGGGAGTTTTAAAAACTATTACATCACCCCTATTTGGTTCACTAAAAAAAATTCTATTATTAATAACTGCTGGACTAAAAGGAAAAGAGTGCTTGCTATAACCATAAGTATATTTTGTAACGAAAAGTCTATCACCTACTAACAGATTAGGCTCCATAGACGAAGAGGGTATATAAAAAGGTTGAATAATTAATGATCTTATAATTAGTGCAATTATTAGAGCATAAAAAAGAGTTTTTATATTTTCAGACCAAAATTTTTTATCAAATATCATTTTTTTTGCAGTATTGTAAAAGCTATTGAATATTCTTTTTCATCAGAGATTGATAGAAACAAATTATAATTTTTCACTTTAAATTTTTTGTAAACTATATTGTTAATTTTTTTTGACTTTAAATAATATGGCTTACCAATAATATCATTTATGATCTCTATATCGGTAAATTTAAGATTGTTTCTAAAACCACTACCTATTGCTTTAGCTAGAGATTCTTTTGCAGCAAATCTTTTTGAAAAAAAATTGACTTTATTT
>CACJOA010000015.1 GCA_902594915.1 uncultured Pelagibacteraceae bacterium
GAAATCCTGAAAGAGCAAGAGGTGGTACGCATTGGGTTATAGTTGGAAGTAGTTTTCTTCTTTTAGTATGGCTTTATTATTCATGGGACATCGCAAAAGGATTTTACCCAAAATCTGCTAATGAGCTTTGCCAGGTAGCTAAAGTTAATGATTCATTATTAGGTTTAAAATATCAATTTCCAATCGAAGAGAGAGAATTTAAAAGCACCTCACAAATAAAAAAAGAGAATAAAAATCTTCAAAAAATTCTTGAAGAAATACAAGTTTCTAATGAACTAAATAGTCAGCAAAAAACAATCCTTGCTGGCTTTGTTAATAAAACTACTCAATTAATTCCATTGCTTACTAATGAAGACTTACTCGAAATTGATACCAAAAAAAAAATAGATGACATCACGGGTAAAATAAATCTTTTAACTGAGAATTTTAAAAGACCTGATTATCCTTTTGAAACAGAACAAGAATATAGTGATAGACAAAAAGCAGTGGGTGAGGAAGGTGGATGGGGTATAGTAAAAGTAAGCGCAGGAACTGGATCCATAGAGAATACAATAGAGGTGCCATTAATTCCTGCAACAAATAGAGGTTTAAAATTTCATACAGCTGCTCAAGAATTAAATTTGATAAGTGATGAATTTTTTAAATTAAGAAACCATAATCCAGAATTCAAAAATAATATCAAGGAACTTAAAGATAAAATTAAATTGTATAGAAAAGATTTAGATAGTGAAGACCTGTCCTCAAATTACGCAAAAAATATTGTTAAGATTGCAAGAAGAATAGAATTTGCAAGCATATATCCTCCTAAAGCATTAGATAAAATGCAAAATGCAATTATTAAATTTGATGTTGCACAAAAGGAAGCTCAAGGTGGTTTAAGATTCATTGATATCTTTTTATTTCCAGCGGGTACGATTGTTGCAAGTGGTCCAAGTTGTTCTGAACAAGGCTCTGGTAGATGGCTTCCAAAACCTTCAGACACTTTTAACAAATTCATTCTAATGTTGAAACCAAGCGTAGGTTACAAAGATATACCTCTTTTATGGATAGATATGGTTGATGTAAGTAAGATGATTGGTTTTCTTTTACCAGATTGGATAGCAGATATTCTTCCAGGTGATTACCCGGTTCATACTAAAGAAGGAGTAGTTAAACAAAACTTTAAGGGCTACGTGCTCAAAGTTGTCACTGGAGACTTTGAATTGTTTAAAGTGCCTGTACCGTATGGTCATATTTGGGATTCTTTTTTAAGAGTATTTTTGGGATTGGTTTTTGGAATACTTATTGGTGTCCCCTTAGGCTTATTTATGGGGCTGAATAGATTTGCTAAAGGTTTTTTTGATCCATTAATTGAACTTTACAGACCAGTTCCTCCATTAGCTTGGGCTCCTCTTATTATTTCTGTTTTAGGAATTGATAATACAGGTAAAGTTTTCCTATTATTTATGGTTTCACTATCTATTATGATTATTTCAGCAAGAGCTGGTGCATCGGGGACACAACTATCTAAAATTCATGCAGCTCACTCTTTAGGTGCTTCAAAAAAACAAATCTTAAGATATGTCATTTTTCCTAACTCTCTTCCAGAAATATTGACTGGAATAAGAGTTGCGGTTGGTATGTGCTGGGGAACTTTAGTTGCTGCAGAATTCTTAGCAGGAACCACGGGCATTGGTTTTGTCGAGAACGTAGCAAAAAAATATTTCCAATATGAAGTTATTTGGATCACGATATTTATAATGGGTTTGCTTGGTCTGTTGTTTGATATAACTTTGAGAAAAATAATTGATAAAACAATACCTTGGCGTGGGAAGGGTTAAATTGAGAACCGAAAAATTAAAAAAAGAGATAATCAATATTTTTCAAAAATTTGGCTTGAGTAATAAACATTCTTTAATATCTGCTAATGCGCTTATAAATGCAGAATTAGTTGGTGCTTATGGTCATGGATTATCAAGATTGAAAATGTATTGTGATCGAATTTCAAAAAAATTAATTAATCCTAAACCTCAGATTAAAATAAAAAAAATATCTCAATCAATCTCATATATTGATGCTAATGATAGTATTGGTTTTGTGGCTGCAGACGTTGCAATTAAAAAAGCAATTCAAAATGCAAAAATGACTGGTATTGGTTTAGTGGCTGTTAAAAATAGTGGTCATTATGGCTTGTCAGGTTATTACGCCGAACAAGCTGTAAAAAAAAATTTGATTACAATGATTTATACAAACGCACCCCCAGCTATTGCCCCACATGGGGCATTAAAAAGTTTATTTGGAACTAACCCGATTTGTTTTGGAGCACCCACCAGCTCAAAAATCCCTTTTATTTTAGACACTTCAATATCAATGATAAATAGGGGTAAGATAAGAGTTGCTGCAAGAAATAATAAAAAGATACCTGAGGGGGTTGCTTTAGATCAATTTGGTAAACCAACTACAAATGCTAAAAAAGCCTTAAAAGGGGTTCAATTACCCATCGCAAGTTTTAGGGGTTCGGGTTTAGCTTGGATGGTAGATATATTAAGCGGTGTTTTAACAGGTGGTAATCATGCTGGAAGAGTAAAAGATCCTTTTGATGATTTTACTGGCCCGCAAAATATTGGGCATTTATTTATCACATTTAAAACAAATTTATTTGTAAAAGATTTTAATAAAAGAATAAAAGATAATATTAAGAATGTTAAGAGTTTACCAAAAATAAAAGGAATTAAAGAAATTATGTATCCTGGTCAGAATAAATATCAAAGATTAAAATTAAATTCAAAAAAAGAGATTAAAATTTCTGAAATGATTAGAAGAGATTTAAAAAATTTAAAGAATTAAATATGCTTTCAAATAAAGAAATTGTTTGCCCTAATAATCTTTTAAATGCTGCCCATAAAAAAAAAGGTGTAAAAGCAGGCATAGTCAATGCTGGCAAGCCTTTACCAATGCTTTCTATTCAAGATGCTGTAAATGAAAATTTAATTGAACCGATTTTTATAGGAGATAAAAATGAAATAATTAAATGTGCACAAGATCTTAAGTGGGATATTTCAAAATATGAAATTATTCATGAACCGATAGAAAATAATACTGCTGCTGTTGCAGCAAAACTTGCAAGTGATAAAAAAATTAGAATTATTGTAAAAGGTCATATTCATACTGATGTTTTAATGAAAGAAGTTCTTAAAAGAGAATATCATTTACTAGGAAAAACTAGATTAAGTCACATTTGGCATATGACTTTAGATAAAGAGGATAAGCCACTCATTATAACGGATGGAGCATTAAATGTATTGCCTAATGTAAAAACAAAAATGCATATACTGAAAAATGTTGTCAATTTTTCTAATAGAATTGGAATAAAAAGACCAAAGATTGCAATATTGTCCGCTACTGAAGAAGTATTGGATAGTGTACAAAGTTCTTTAGAAGCTCAAGAAATAACTAAACTTGCTAAAAAAGAAAATCTTAATGCGGATGTTTTTGGCCCACTAGCTTTTGACAATAGTATCTCTAAAAAATCAGCCTCAATTAAAAGTATTAAAAATGAAGTAGCTGGTATGGCTGATGTTTTGTTGGTACCTAATATAGAAACAGGAAATGGATTAGTTAAGATGCTGATTTATTTTTGTGGAGCATGTGCTGCGGGTGTTGTTGTTGGTGGAAAAGTTCCAGTAGTAATTACTAGTAGATCTGATGATGCTCCAGCAAGGTTAGCATCTATTGCGGCTGCTGTTGTAGTTTTAGACTAATTGTTTCATTGAAAAAAATTTAATATGCTTTAAACAAATACAAAATAATTTATGGCAATTACATACTTAAAAAAATCACCAAAATCTCCCTCAACTGATGATAGCAAAACAAATGAAATCGTAAAGGGATTGTTAAAAGAGATTGAAGTTTCAAAAGAGGAGGCTTGTATAAATTTAACAAAAAAATTTGATAAATATGATGGTGAAATAGTCGTTTCAAAAGAGAGAATTGAACAAATAATTAAAGAATTAGATCAAAAAACAAAAGATGATATTCAATTTTCTTATGAGAGAGTAAAAAAATTTGCTGAAGCACAATTAAAAAATTACGGCCAAGATTTTGAAGTTGAATTATCACCTGGTCTTTACGCTGGTCAAAAATTAATTCCTGTAAACACGGCTGGTTGTTATATACCAGGCGGAAGATATGCACATATAGCCTCAGCTGTAATGAGCGTTACAACTGCAAAAGTAGCAGGTGTCAAAAATATTATTGCTTGTAGTCCTCCTAAAGAAGGTATTGGAGCTCACCCAGCGATTGTTTATACGGCTAATTTGTGTGGTGCAGATGTGATTTTGAATTTAGGTGGTGTTCCTGGAATTGCTGCAATGACAAATGGTCTATTTAAAAATCCACCTGCAGATATTTTAGTAGGACCTGGAAATCAGTTTGTAGCCGAAGCAAAAAGAATATTATTTGGTAAAGTTGGTATTGATTTGTTTGCAGGTCCAACTGAAATTGCTGTAATAGCTGATGATGAGGCTGATGCAGAAATGGTAGCAGTAGATCTAGTAGGACAAGCAGAACATGGTTATAATTCTCCTGCGTGGTTATACACTACAAGCAAAAGAGTAGCTGATGAAGTTATAAAAAGAGTTCCAGAATTAATTGCTGAATTACCAGAATTACCTAGAAAAAGTGCTGAGGCCGCTTGGAGAGATTATGGTGAAGTAATTTTATGTGACACAGATGAAGAGATGGCAACAATAAGTGATGAATATGCTCCTGAACATTTAGAAGTTCAAACAAAAAATCTTGATTGGTTCCATAAAAGACTAAAAAATTATGGTTCTTTGTTTATTGGTGAAGAAACAACTGTTGCTTATGGAGATAAATGTTCTGGTACTAATCATATTTTGCCAACAAAAGGTGCAGGCCGATACACTGGAGGACTATTTGTGGGTAAATTTATTAAGACTTTGAGTTTTCAAAGAATGACCAAAGAGTCCACAAAATCAGTTGGTGCTGCTTGCGCTAGAATATCAAGATACGAAGGTATGGAAGCTCATGCAAGAACAGGTGATGTAAGACTTAGAAAATATGGTTTTTCTAATTAAAACTCTCTTTAAGAATTCGAATTACCTTTAGGATTATCATTGTCACCAGCTGTAGTTTTTTTTGTAACAACTTCTGGAAAAATCCAAATTCCTAAAATCATTAATGGAGCTAGAGCGGTGATTACAACAATTAAACTCTTATCACCAAAGAAATTTTCAAAAAGTATTACAGCTATAGCTACTAAAATAACGTAAATAGTTAAAAATATTTTTATCTTAATTGGCATGCAATATAATTTAGATAAAATTATATTATTTTCTAGCTTCTAAAACTTCTTTTTTAATATACTTTGTACTGTATCCATTAAACATTGTACCCCAAAAACCACGATCTAGGTCAGAAGTATTAAATAACCAATCAGCAAACGGGAATGTTAAGTTCATATTAATTCCCATCATGATACCTTTATTATGGTGAGCAGCATGATGTCTTCTTATTGTATTTATGAACGGAGTGTTTCTTAAAATAACATTATCTTCTAAATGACAACAAAAGTGCATAAATTCATATAAAAGATAAAAAGAAGTTGTTGAACATATAAAAAGCCAACCAACATTTGGAGAAATCAGCCATGACAAAACCACTACACCCGGAGCAGACATTGCAGCAATAAAGATAGCTAACGCATAAGGAGGAAATACTGTTACTCTCCAATCATGTGGGCCTGCAAATCTCATTTCATCCTCAGTAAAGAATTGATGGTGTTGTAAAGTATGTCTTGAATATATTGCTTTTGCTCCAGACCACTTATGAGGCTTATGCATTACGAATTTGTGTATCCACCACTCAAATATATTTGCCCCCATAAGTGTTAGAGGAACTATAGCCCACTCCCACCAAAGAACATTTTCTATATGAGATATGAAATAAAATAGCCCCAATGCACCAATTGCATAAACAATCAATACATGCACGTATCCGTTATAGAAACCTTTTAAATTTTCTCTATATTTATCTCTGAACTCTTTTTGGCCTTCAGCAAAATGAGGTTGCTGTAATTCTAAATTTTTACTCATAATATCTCCCTAACTAATATATCTGTGATATATCACAGATTATTTACTTTAGTCAACTTCTATTTTCTTTCTGTTGAAGGGCAAAAATCGATGAATATCCGTTAGTCCAGTTAGGCGGAACTACAAATTCACCCGAGTCGCAATGAATTCTGTTATCATATTCCCCTCTTACGATAATTTGCTCATATTTTGATTTTAACGGTTGAGGAGTGTATGGAACAGAGTCTCCAGAACTCAGAACATACAAAAGTAATGGTCTATCTTTATCTGAAAAATTTGGCTTTGATCCGTGAACTGTTCGATAATTAATAATTGCCATAGAGCCTGCTTTACCTTTTAAGACTTTTTTATTATCGAAATCAATTTTTTTTAAATCAGTTTCTTGAATATTGCCTCTCCAAATATTTTCATTATCATAATGACTAAAAGTATTTTTTTTATGAGACCCATTTACAATTTCTAATGGTCCTTGAGGATCGTCGCAATCATTCAAATAAACACCTAATGTAATTACAGAATCATTTGTATGTGGAAAAAAAGGTTTGTCTTGATGCCATTTTACTTCTGTTCCACCTTTTGAACTTTTAAAATTTAACTTTGATTGATAAAATCTTACAGTATGACCTAATAAATCTTCAGCAACATCTCCTATTGGACCTTCGGTTAAAATCTTCCATAAATCCTCATTAAAATCACATGGACTTGTAACTCTTCTTAATTTAGGATTTTTCTTTGTATGCCCTGGCTGTAAATCGTAAGTCGTATTTGATTTATCTAGTTTTTTTGACTCTTCATTAAATTGTGCAACAGCATCATTTAGTTTTTTTACCCATTCTGCATTGATCAAACCTTCAACACATAAACCACCATCCCTAAAAAATTCTACTCTTTGCGACTGTGTTAACTTTTTTAATTTTGTTTTTAAGATTTCTTTTTCAGTCATTACGTAATATAACACATTTTTATTGTCCTTCAAACCCTAACAATTTATCAGGGAGCCACAGTACAGTCTCTGGGTAATAAGAAACAATACCTAGTGCTATAATTTGAATTATCACAAATGGTATTACTCCCCTGTACATTGATATTAAGGTAATTTCTTTAGGCGCTACACCTCGTAAATAAAATATTGCAGGAGCCATTGGTGGAGTAAGATAGCTTGTTTGGATCATAATTAAAACCAATACGCAAAACCAAACTGGATTGTATCCTAGTGATGTTACTATTGGAATAAAAACTGGAATAAATATCAATAGAATCGATATCCATTCTAAGAAAAAACCAGCAATAAAAATTACTAATAAAAAAGTTAATAGTAAGAGCCAAGGAGCTAAATTCAAAGATTCAACTATACTTTTCATGACTGCCATGCCGCCACTTGCTGCGAATACCCCTGTAAACATAGTTCCAGCCATTAATATAAACATAATCATAGATGTGACTGTTATTGTTTTAATCAATGCTTCTTTGAATGTTTGCCAGCTTAATTTTTTGTAAAATAAACTTAGAATTATTGATCCTGCTGCACCTAATGCAGCGGCCTCTGTGGGTGCTGCCCATCCTAACATTATTGATCCTAAAACAGCAAAAATCATAAGTAAGGGTGGTATTAATGCTTTAACAGTTATTATTAATTTTTGATTAAGACTCAACCTACTTATTTCGTCTTCTGTATTTATTCGTGGGCCATTTTCGGGTTTTATCAAACATAGAAAAAAAATATATATGATATACAATAACGCCAGTATTAGCCCAGGTATAAGCATACCAACCATTAAATCTCCTATTGAAACATCTGCGATTGGCCCAAGCACTACCACTACTACAGAAGGTGGTATTATTGTTCCTAGTGAACCACCTGCACAAATAGTTCCTGAAATTAAAGAGTGAGAATAATTATGTTTTAGCATGGCTGGAATAGCTAATAAACCCACGACTGTTTCAGTAGCTCCAATCACTCCAGTTGAAGCTGCAAAAATAATGCACATTATAACAGTCCCAATAGATAGGCCTCCAGGCAATCTTCTGGTCCACATATGGATTGCGCTAAATAACTGTTGAGCAATACCTGATCTTTCCAACATTGAGCCCATAAAAACAAAAAGTGGGACGGCTGCTAAAATAAAATTTGTTGATATGCCTTCAATCTTTGAAATAAATTGAAAAATAACTGCATCTCCAAAAGTAAATAATCCAAAAGCAAAAGCTACACTTATTAAAGAAAATGCAACTGGAAAACCTAAAAAAATCAAAATAAATAGAGCAAGAAACATTAAAAGAGAATACATTTCTTAAGCCTCTTTATCTTTATCTTTTGATTTAATTTTCTCGTAACTCTTTAAACACTCTGTAATCACTTGAATGAAAAGAATAATAAAACTAATTGTTATAATTGCATGAAGCGGCCAAATTGGTGGGTTCCAAGCAGAATTTCCCGTAGTTTCATTATTTAAAAAAGAGTTTGTAGTATGATCTATTAATCGAATGGATAATAAAAATAAACATGGAACTATAAAAATAAGATATAAAGATAAATCAATTTTAGCTTTGTTCTTATTTTTTAACTTATTATAGAAAATATCAATTCTAATGTGTTCTTGTCTCTTTAAAGTTAAAGCACCACCTAAAAGAAAATGAAATCCCATAAGCAAATATCCAACTTCATAAGCCCAAATAGTTGGATTACCGAAGACGTACCTGGCAAATACCTCATAACAAGTTGCTAAAACAAGCGGAATAATCAAACCAGCTGCAAAATAACCAGGTGTACAGCTTATTTTTTCTAAAAAATGGATAGTTTTATTTAACTTCATTTTATTTCCCCCAAGCAATTATAACATTGCTTGGGAAAAAATACTCAGATTATCTTACTTTAACGTTTCTATATTTACCTGAATCCTTCCACAACTCAAAGTATGCGAGTTGGTGATCAAGTATTTTTTTGAAGTAAGCATTTTCTTTTGCAACTCCTTCAGCCCATTTTACCCCAGCTTCTCTACCTTCGTATTGTACCTCAGCTGCAAGTTCAATGATCTCATTGCCTTTGCTTTTAAAAAACTCTAAAGCTTTAGCATCTTCATCGCCAATCGTAAGCCATGAATTCATGGTTGTCATGAATGCTGCATCTTCTACAAGTTTTTTGTCTTCTTTAGAAAGTTTACCCCATGCTTTTTTGTTAATTAACAACTCAAAAGGTGCTGTTGGTTGATGAACGCCTGGAATAATAACGTATTTTGTTACCTTATGAAAACCTGGTGATTTATTTTCATATAAAGTTCCCCATTCAGTAGCATCAATAGTTCCTCTTTCAAGAGCAGTATATACTTCACCACCTGGCATTGTTACCGGTGATGCACCCATACCTTTTGAAATTTCTAACCATGCACCTGCTGTTCTTAATTTTAATCCTTGCAGATCCTTTAAAGTTTTAACAGGCTTTCTAGAATGCAAGAAAACTTCAGATGTTCTTACAAATAACGGCATAGATATCAAGCCGAATTTTTGATCTCTGAACTCTCTTTGTAATTCTGCACCACCTGCTCTATATAACCAGTGAAGCATCTTTTCAGTATCACTTGATCCAGCGTAACCACCAAATAAAACTGCAGTCTTATCTTTGCCCCAGTCATAACCTATCCAAGTATGCCCCATATCAGCAACGCCATTTTTAACTGTCTCTGATACTTTTAAACCTGGTCCTAATGTGCCTGAGGGGAATACTTCAATTTGTATTCTTCCATTAGACATTCTTTTAACATTTTCTGCAAAAGCTTTTGCGCCAATTTCCATTAATGGACCACCGCCCCAACTAGTAGCCATTTTAAACTTATGTTTGTCAGCAGCAATAACTGATGAAGAGAAAATTAAAAGAGAAGCAACTATTGTTGCTAATAATTTATTTATTGTTTTCATAACCCTCCTTTATTTATTATAAATACTAACTTTTATTATCAGTTAGAGTCAACACTGATATATCTGTAATATATCAATATATACTAAACTTGTTTTCTTTTTTCTACTAATGCTAGAAATTTATCGTATTCTTTATCATTTACTGAATAAGAATGATCATCATCTGGAAACTTACTATCCTTAACCTCTTTTACATATTTCTTTAATCCTTCAACAGCAACATCTGTTAGATTTGCATATCTTTTAGTAAACTTCGGTTTAAAGTCTGTAAAAACTCCCAATAAATCATAAGATAATAAAATTTGACCATCAGTACCATTACCAGCTCCAATGCCAATAGTTGGAATTTCTAATTGCTCTGAAATTACTTTAGCTATTTTTGCTGGAACAGCTTCAAACTCTAACATAAAACAACCTGCATCCTGAATTGCAAATGCATCTTCAAGAATTTTCATTGCTCCTTCTGCTGTTTTTCCTTGAAGTTTAAAACCTCCAAACATCGCAATTGTATGAGGTGTTAATCCAATATGAGATGCAGTTGGAATCCCTGAGTCTACCAAAGATTTTAAAATATGCGCTTGCGACTTACCACCTTGAGGTTTGACTGCATCACAATCAGCGGTTTGCATAAATCTTGTTGCATTTTTTAGAGCATTATCAATAGTATTATAACTTTGATAAGGCATACATCCTAAAACAAACGTGTTCGGTGCGCCTCTTCTAACAGCAGAAGCATGCATTACCATCATGTCCATGTTTGCAGGAATTGTACTTTTATGTCCATGAGCAACCATGGCTAAAGAGTCACCAACTACACATACATCAACGCCAGCTTTTTCTGCCCAACTCGCTGATGTATAATCTGGAACAGACGAATAGACCATTTTCTCACCAGTTTTTTTAGAGTCTACTATTTCCTGTATAGTTCTCTTTTTTTTTTCTGACATGATTAATAATAATACTTAAAGATAATTTAAGTCAATTAAAGAATTGAATATTTCATACTTAATTGAGATTTATATGATAAGATTATATAATTTTTAGATGGCAAAAATAACTTTAGCAGAAAAAATTTATTACGATATTGAAGAAAAAATTGTAAAACTAGAATATAAACCTGGAAGTTTTTTAACAGAAAACTTTTTGGAAAAAAATTTAAAATGTGGAAGAACACCGATTCGTGAAGCTATTCAAAAATTAGCAAGAGAAGGACTTATAAAAGTAATACCTAGAAAAGGTTTATTGATAACACATATTGATATTAACGATCAGTTAAACTTAATCCAAGTGAGACGAGAACTTGAAAAATTAATGGCTAAACTAAGTGCCAAAAATGCTTCTAAAACCCAAAAAGATAAATTTCTTAAAATTTCAAAATTAATGAAAAAATGTAAAAATAAGGATAACGATAAATTTATAAAGCTAGATAAAGAAATGAACGATTTACTTGCAACCTCTTGTGATAATGAATTTTTAAGAAGATCAATGAGACTAGTGTCTGGTCTTTCACGAAGATTTTGGTTTCACAGAAACTTAAAAAATCTTAATGACTTAACTATGATCGCAGGATTACATTCTGCTGTATGTGATTCAATTTATAAAAGCGATCAAATCAATGCAGAAAAAAGAACTGAAAAACTGATGGACTATATAGAAAATTTTACAAAAGATTCAATTCAATTATGATCAAACAATTAGATGTAAGAAAAAATGAAACATTATTTGCCGATGTACTTATTGTTGGAGGTGGAGCTGCTGGTGTTGCTGCTGCTCATACTTTAGCAAGTGAAAATAAAAAAGTTATTATTGTAGAAAAATATGGTTTCTGTGGAGGTGGTGCAGTAGCTGGGTTGTCAGGAACTATTTGTGGGATGTATGAGGCGTCAGAAAAACTTACTAATAAACCAAAACAATCAGTGTTTGGTTTTACAGATAAGTTTGCGAAAGTGATGTCAGAAAAAGGTGGTCTTTCAGAGCCTGTTAAATATGGAAAAACTTTTACGAGAGTCCATGATCCACTTGTCTGGAGGGAGACTGCTGATTTTTTTTTAAATAATAAAAACATAACAATTATCTTTCATGCAATAGCAACACATGCTCTTGTAGAGGGTAAAGAAAAAATTGAGGGGGCAGTAATTTGGACTAAACAAGGTTCTTTTGAAGTAAGGTCTAAAATAACTATTGATGCATCTGGTGATGCTGATGTTATTGCAATGTCAGGGTTACCAAATTTTATTGGTGATAATGGTAAAGTTCAAAATCCTACGATGATTTTCAGATTATTAAATGTAAATGTAAAGAAATTTAAAGAAAAATATGGAGAGAATACAATCATGCCAATCGAGGTTACAGATTTAATAATCAAAATGAATAAACTAAAAAAATATAATCTACCTAGAGCCAAGATTTGGTTGTTTCCAACAACTAGAGAAAATGAATTGATTTGTAACTGCACTAGAATAATTGGACTCAATGGTGAAGAGTTGAATTCTCTTTATTGGAAAGATTTTACAATGGCAGAAATTCAAGGAAGGAGTCAAATTAGAGAATATGCAAAATTTTTCAAAGAAAATTTAATCGGTTGTGAAAATTCATTTGTTAATGATACTGGTGTACAAGTAGGAATAAGGCAAACTAGACAAGTAGATGGTAAATATAAACTTAAAAATAATGATGTTGTGAAAGGAAAAAAATTTAAAACTGGTATAGCCAGATCTCCTTGGCCTATTGAACTACACTCAGGTCAAAAACCTAAAGTTGAGTGGTTAATTGACGACGTTTACGAAATACCATTAGACTGTTTTAAACCCAAAAAAGGTAAAGGTATATATGTTGCTGGAAGATGTTTATCTGCTGAGCACGAAGCAGTAGCTTCTGCAAGAGTGACTGCGCAATGTTTTAGCTACGGGCATGCGATAGGACATGCTTCTGTGCTTTCATTAAATGAAAAAATTGATACTGATAAGATTGATGGAGCAGAGATAAGAAAAATTTTAAATAATGATGGAGCTCAACTGGATTAATATAGTTTGTTAGTTATTAACTTATGTAATAATTTTTGTTTTGATTAGTTTATTTTTTTATTAAGTTTTTTACTTAACTTTCAGGCTTAAAAATCAAGCATAGTCCATTATTACAAAATCTTTTACCAGTGGATGAAGGTCCATCATCAAATACATGTCCGTGGTGCACACCACAATTTGCACAATGATACTCAATTCTTTTCATACCAAATGAATAGTCAATTTTAGTATTAAATGCTCCTGGTAAAGCCTCTGAAAAAGAAGGCCAACCCGTGCCACTATCAAATTTCGCATTTGATGAAAATAATTTTGCTCCACAATTTGCACAGTGATAAAAGCCGACTCTTTTTTCATCGAGTAATGAACTGGTAAAAGGCCTTTCTGTTCCTTCCTTAAACATTATATCTTTTTGTTCATTTGTAAGTTTTGGATTTACGATTTTTTTTGCAGCTGAGTATAAATATTTATAAGGATAAAGAATTAATGAAATTAAAGTTACACTTAAAACTTTAAGTGTGTTGCGTTTATTAAACATTTAAAATTTTGATTTTATCTAAGAAATTTTTTCCCCAATTATCAGAACCCTCATCTGACCCATCACAGTCTTGTCTATCTAACACCTTTTGAGCACCTAATTGTATTAATTTCTCATCTACTTTTTTTCCTGCACCACAAAATATATCATGAGAACTATCTCCTAATGCACAAACACTATATTTTAAATCTTTAAAGTTTTTATTTGAGTTTTTTAGATCATCCCAAAAGTCTTCTCCATTCGTAGGTAAATCGCCTTCACCGGTAGTTGAAGTAATTATCGCAACATTTTTCATCCTAGAAAGGTCGTTCATTGTTACTTGGTTTAACTCCAATTGATTTGTATCAAAACCCATTGATTTTGCTTTTTCATTAAGAGTATTGGCTACATTTTCAGCTGTACCAGACATTGATGCCCAAAGAATATTCAATTTATTTTCCATAATTATTAATCTTTATTTGTTAGAGAAAGTTTTGTCTTTATCTGAAGCATACTTTTTTTGTGAGGCACTTTCTTTTTCCTCATTATATTTTTTAGAATTAATTCTAGTGTCAATAACATTTGCAAAATTATGATTAACATCTCGATGTCCAGCTTCATCATCTCTTATAACTCTAACCACATCTTTTAAAGTTGAGTGTAATGGGAGATTCCAATAATTTATTGCAACCTCAGGTGCAGGTTCGTCAGGTATTGCACCACTTTCCAGTTCATGGAGATATTCTGTGTAACTTATAACGGCTTCTTCTTCAAAATATCCAACAATTCTATGTGCCGTTCTTTGGGAAATTAAATAGATTATCGCATAAGTTATAATAAAGATAAATTGTGCAATAAGAATTATAATTCTTTCGATAAAAGTTGGTTTTGCAACATGGATGAAAGTCATTAAATGCATTCTTTCATTTTCTGCTTCATCTAATAAAGTTTTAATCCAACCTCTATCATCTTCCATTTTTCTTAAAGATTTTAAATGTAGCAACATACCTGCAACCATACCTGGAACAGCAGCTATTGTTTCAAGAACTACAGCTCTATGGCCATATCTTTTTCTGAAAAAAGTATCAGCTAAAAACCTTAAAAATTTTGTAAATGACAAAGCTACTTTGTCACTTAAATTTTTTGGCTTATAATGTTTATTTAGATCGTCCATTAAATATATAAATAGCTTCAATAATAAAAAATGCTATGCGCCAAAATTGTCTTTAAAAGGTGTTATTTAAGAGTAAATATAGCGTCTCTTTAACAATATAGATTGTCAATATAGACATAAAAAAAACTATAAATAGATTTATATTTCTCCAAATTTTATTACTTTTTGCGTGTTTAGATAGATATGAAGATAAATAACCCAATCCAAAAAAGAATAAAAAAGATGAAAATGATGCTCCAGCTCCAAAATAAACTTTGTCAAAGAATATAAATTTTTTTGAAAAATTTCCCAAAAAAAATACTGTATCAGAGTAAACATGCACATTTAGATATGTAAAACTTAGAGTTTTGAAAATTATTTCTAGCCTAGAAATCTTTTGTGTATCAACATCAAATTTAATATTTATTTTAAGTGATTTTATTTTAGAGTGAATAAAAAAAATTAGAAATACTATCATTAAAATATTTAAAACCAATTCTACGTAAAAATTAAAATATTGATTAAAAAAATGAAATAAAAAAATACCAAAAAAAATTAAAAAAAGATCTGAGACAGAGCAAATTATACAAACTAAAAATATATTTTGTTTTTTAAGTCCCTGCTCTATTACAAATATATTCTGTGGACCTATTGCAAATATTAAACTTAAACCTGTAAAAAAACCTAAAATTAGATATTCCATCTAATGTCTCTCAGTATAAGAATAATATTTTTACTCGGGATTAGCTGTAAGAGTTTTGATCTCTAATACATTTTCATTTGGATCTTTAATGAAAAATGTTTCTTGCTCATATTTGGTACCTTTAAATCTTAAATAAGGTTCATCATAATATTTAGCGCCTTTTTCTTTCAATCTATTTTTAAGAGTATCAAAATCTTTTCTAGACAAATGTACACCAAAATGTGGCACTGAAACGTTACCCATATCCACATCGTGTCTCTCGTTATCAAGCTTGTGTTCACTTGCATGCAGAGTCAACTCATTGCCCCAAAAATCTATATCAGCCCATTCATCTTCTGAATTACCCAAGCTACATCCAAGGGTATCACTATAAAACTTTTTTGCAGCCTCTAAATCTCCGCATGGTATAGCTAAATGAAAACAATTAGTGTTTTTATACATATTATATCCTTTGAAAAAATATATAAAGTAACTATATATCCCTGTATTCTTGATATCAAGTATACTTATATGATGAATGATTATTTAAATTCAATTATAGATCGTGATCCTGCGGCAAAATCTAAATTAAGTTTAATACTAACTTATCCTGGTGTTAAAGCTATTTTTTTTCACAAAATTGCAAATTTTTTTGCAATAGCTAAATTTGATCTGATAGCAAAAATTATTTCTCAATTCTCAAGGTTCTTAACTGGTATTGAAATACACCCAAAAGCTAAAATTGGAAAAAATTTATTTATTGATCACGGGATGGGCGTGGTAATTGGAGAAACATCAGACATTGGTAATAATGTTACAATATATCATAATGTTACTCTTGGAGGTACATCTCCAAGTATTAATGCTAAAGAACAAAGAAATTTAAAAAGACATCCAACATTACATGATAATGTTGTTGTTGGTTCAGGTGCACAAATTTTAGGTCCTATTATAATTGGAAAAAATTCATTGATAGGAGCTAACGCAGTAATTACTAAAGATGTGCCCGAAAAATCTATAATGATCGGAAATCCTGCGAAAAGAGTTGGTGATGCAACTAAAGGATTTAGAGCTTATGCTGTTACAGATAAAGAAGATTAATGACTCACATAAGAAATAATTTTATCGACTCGATTGGTGATACGCCGCTCATAAAATTAAAAGCAGCATCTGAAATAACAGGTTGTAATATCTATGGCAAAGCAGAATTTATGAATCCGGGTGGTTCTGTAAAAGATAGAGCGGCTCTTGCTCTAATTAAAGACGCTCAAGAAAAAAAATTGATTACAAAAGGTGGTATTATTGTTGAAGGCACAGCAGGTAATACAGGTATTGGATTAGGGCTCTTGGGAAATTCTTTAGGTTATAAAACAATTATAGTTATGAATGATAACCAAACACAGGAAAAAAAAGATACTATTAGAAATCTAGGAGCTGAATTAAGATTGGTTCCAGCTAAACCTTATAAAAATGAAAATAATTTTGTAAAAATTGCTAGTCGTTTAGCTAATGAATTAAGACCAACGAACAACAATGGTGTAGTTTGGGCTAATCAATTTGACAATACGGCTAATGCTAAAGGTCATTATGAGGGGACGGGAAAAGAAATCTGGGAACAAACTGATGGTAAAATTGATGGGTTCGTTTGTTCTTCAGGAACTGGTGGAACAATTTCGGGTGTAAGTAATGCGCTCAAAGAGAGAAATAAGAATATAAGGATTTACCTCTCAGATCCAAAAGGGTCAGCGCTCTATAATTATATCAAGAATGGAGAATTGAAGTCTGAAGGTGGTTCGATTACAGAAGGCATAGGTTCAAGCAGAATAACAAAAAATTTTGAAAATGCGAAAATTGATGATGCATATTCAATTGATGATCATGAGGCATTACCTATTCTATATGATCTGATACAAAATGAAGGTTTAAGTTTAGGAACAAGCTGTGGAATAAATATTGCAGGAGCGATAAGGTTAGGTAAAGAGCTAGGCCCAGGTAAGACAATCGTGACAATTCTTTGTGATAAGTCAGATAAATACAACTCAAAGATGTTTAATAAATCTTTTTTATTAGAAAAAAAACTACCCGTTCCTAGTTGGCTATAATATCGCATATCTCTATTTCGATAAAAGGGTTAAATATCACATAATGAAAAAAATTATACCAATACTTATTTTTTTATCAGTGAGTAGTTTTGCATTTGCAAATATGAGTGATAGCGATAAATCAAGAGCTTGGGAATGTAGTGGTATTTATATGGCTAACTATTTCTTACCATCTGGAGAAAGCTTTGAATACAGTATGAAAGAAAAATCTATGGCGTCAGTTAAAGTCATGAAAAGTTATGCTTTAGAAGTCGGAATTTCTGAGAAAGAGTGGGATGAAGGAGTTAATAAAGCTGTAGATAAATATTTTGGATCCAAGTATGATAAATCAAAAACTGAAAAGTGTCATTCATTTATTGAAAAATCAATACCCAATGGAGTTGAGAGGGTAAAAAAAGTAATTCAAACTTTATATTAATTAAAGAAATAATAACAAAAAGGAGAAAATAATGAAAAAAATAATAATAACATTATGTTTAGTTTTGTTTGCAGGTACCGCGTACGCTGGTTCTTGTCCAATGATGGCTAAAAATATTGATAATAAAATTAAAAAAGCCCAGGAGCTTAGAGATCAAGGTATGAATGCTCACGAAGCTGGTGATCATAAAAAATCTGAGGAGCTTTTAATTAAAGCTTTAGACCTTTTTAAAAGTTAAAAACTTATGAGTAATTTTTTTGGAAGATGTATGTCAAATATAGTGAGACTCATTCATGATGATTTTCATTTCTTGATACAAGCCTTCGAAAAAAGCTATTAAAATGAAACTTTATTTTTTAAGCATATTTTTATTTTTAATCTCTTTTAAAACTTATTCTGCGTCTATAAGCATGATTGGTGAAAAAGGTGATCCAAATAAAATTGACCGTATCATTACCATCAAAATGTACGATAATTATTACGAGCCTGAATCAATAAAAGTTAAAAAGGGAGAAACTATTAAATTTATAGTTCAAAACTTAGGTGAAATGGTTCATGAGTATAACATCGCTACAAAAGAGATGCATATAGCGCATCAACCAGAAATGCAAAAATTAGTAGAACATGGAATACTTTTAGTCGATAAATTAGATATGGTAAAAATGAAAAAGATGTCTAAAAAAGATCATTCTTTAAGTCATTCTCACTCAAACAGTGTAATTGTTGAACCGAAAAAAACTAGTGAGATGATTTGGAAATTTTCTAAAAATATAAAATTAGAAATGGCATGTAATATTCCTGGTCACTATCAAACAGGTATGGTCGGAAAAATTATAATAGAATAAATGAGGAATATTGATTTCTAAAAAATATTCAAGTTTATTATTTATACTAATAATGGGTTTCGGCATGAGTCTGCTAATGACACTTATCATAACTTATATCAATACGGGAATGGATAATGAATATCCCAAAAGATTTTTTAAAGCATGGAGTATTAGTCTTCCCATTGCAATTATAACTTCACTTCTTGTTGGTCCACCAATACAAAAAATTGTATCTAAAATTACAAAATAATTTATTATTTTGAAACAGGTTTTAAAATCTTTAGCATTTTTTTATGAATTTTTTTATTTGATGAACAAATAATATTTCCAGCCTTTATTGGATTACCATTATTCCAGGTGCTAACAATCCCACCTGCAGCTTTTATAATTGGTATTAATGGATGAATATCCCAAATTTTGTTACCACATTGAATTACTACATCAATTTTTCCCTCAGCTAAATGAGAGTAACTTAAAGCATCAATGCAAGGAAATTGCATTAATTTCAAAATTTTAGGAATTTTTTTTTGTTGATCTAAAGTTAATTCACCATGAAAGGCTGCTGATAGTCTTAAATTTGAAATAGAAACATTTTTATTAACTTTTATCTTTTTTCTTTTTTTATTCTCAACAACATATGCAACCTTATCAGACACATTAAAATAATATTTTTTTAGAATAGGAAAATTCGCAAGACCCAAAAATGGACGATCTTTATAATTTATAGAAATTAGATTACTCCAAGTAGGATTACCAATAACAAATGATCTAGTCCCATCTATTGGATCTATAATCCATGTGAAATCACTTTTTGATTTTTTTTCGCTAAATTCTTCGCCTTTAACTTGATGATTTGGAAACTTCTTTAATATTTCTTTTCTAATAAATTTTTCAAAGGATTTATCCGCACTTGTTACGGGGTCATAGCCTCTTCCTTTTATTTTGTTTGAGATTTTGAAAGGTTTATTCAGTTTTGAAAAATAATATTTGTTAAGTTTTTTTGCTAAATTATCCAAAAAATTTGAATATATTTTATAATCTTTTGATGTAAGAATTGGCACATGGGACTAATACTATTTTATTTCTATTGAATAAAGTAAAATTTTTAAATAATCATTTAAGTTAAGATGAAATTAGAACTTAAAAACAATAAAGTATTCTTTGAAAATAAGGGCTTCAAAAATGAAATACATCCTTTCTGGTTAAGAGAAAGGGTCAACGGTGAAACATATATAGACCAAACTACTCAACAAAGATTATTTGATCCTACTGAACTTAAAGATAACATTGAGATTGATAATTTAAATTTATCAAATGATTACCTGGAGGTAACCTTTAAGGATGGAACTTATACTAGGTTAAATATTAAAGATATATTAGATGAATTATCTAATGAAAATTCAATTGCTAAAATAAATAAAAAAAAATGGGACTCCTCTCTTAAAAATTTTAATAATTTTGAATTCAATGAAAATTTCTTTGAAAACAAAAAAATGTATGATGCATTATTATGTTTTTATAAATTTGGTTTTGTGATCTTTAAAAATGTCCCAACCAAAAATAATTATATTGTAAATTTTGCTAATTCAATTGGTAGTATAAGAAGAACAAATTTTGGTGAATTTTTTGACGTCAAATCAAAACCAAATCCAAATGACTTAGCATATACGTCTTTACCTCTATCACCACATACTGATAATCCTTATAGAAATCCCGTTCCTTGTATACAAATGTTACATTGTATTGAAAATGAAGTTAATGGTGGTTTATCAACTTTAGTCGATGGATATACAGTTACAGAAAAGCTCAAGGAAGAATTTCCAAATTATTTCAAAATTTTAAGTGAAGTTAAAGTTAGATTTCAATTTATTGATGAAAATGTTGTTTTAGAGGATTGGGCTGAGATGATTCAATTAGATGAAAATAAAAAATTTAAACAAGTAAGATTTAGTCCTCGATTAGATTTTGTACCATTAATGGATAAAGAAAAACTTGAACTATATTATGCTGCAAGAAAAAAAATATCTGAACTTTATAATTCTGATAATTATAAAATTGAGTTCAAACTGTTACCTGGTGATCTATTAATGATGGATAATCATAGACTACTTCATGGAAGAACAACATATAATGCAAATGAGGGTAAAAGATTTCTACAAGGTTGTTATATTGATTAAGATAGCACCGAAGGTAAATTTAGACATTTAAAACGAAAATTTAATCTTTAGAAATATTCTCAATTTGTCTCTCTGCCTCTTTAATCGATTTTTCGTAATCCAATGCCATTTGGTCCGCACAGATAATATCAATTTTTTTAATTCCAAAAAAGTTTAAAATAAATTTTAGCCATGGCGTTAAAAAATCTTCACTACTATTTAATTTTGTACCCCCAGATGTGATCACTAAATAAGCTTTTTTATTTTTTAACAATCCTTCTCTTCTCCCATCTGCCTTAAATCTAAATGTTTCTCCAACTCTCGCAGCTAGATCTGACCAAGCTTTTAAAGTAGCGGGTGGTCCATAATTATAAATTGGAGCTGATATAATAATAATATCACTTTCTTTAAGTTCTTTCACAAGAGTATCCGATAAATCAAACATCTTTTTATGATGCTCTGTTTGATCTTTTTTCTCAATTTTCATGCCAGACTCTGTCAAACCTGAAACAAAAA
>CACJOA010000016.1 GCA_902594915.1 uncultured Pelagibacteraceae bacterium
TTCTCAATTTTAGTGAAAATGTAGATGCTGAAAGTGGTAATATTACTATTAAAAAAACATCAGATAACTCAACAGTTGAGACTATTGATGTAACTAGTGGTCAAGTTGCAGGTTCAGGAACATCTCAAATAACAATTACCCCATCATCAGACTTTGATAGCGGAACCGAATATTACGTTTTAATAGATGCGTCCGCTTTTGATGATAGTGATAGTGGTTCATATGCTGGAATAAGTTCCACAACTGCTTTGAGTTTTACCATTGACTCATTAACAGATCCTACGTCAGATAAAGATATAACAGGGACAATTGATGTTCAAAATACTCTGGCTAAAAATACTATTACTGAATTTACTAGTACTGTAAATGATCGACTAAGATACTTAAGATTGAACAGAATTAATGACGATTTTAGCAAAAATGATATAAAATTTAATTTTGATAATTCTATAATTTCATCATTAATAAGAGTAATACCGGTTTCAAACATTTCTGTACCAGACGCAATTTCTAAAAATTGGTCAGTTTGGAGCGAAGGCTCTGTTAGTATATCAACAATTGGAGATAATAATAATTCATCATCAAAAGATATAGATACCCATGGTCTAGCTTTTGGTATTGATACAAAATTGAATAATAACGATTTATTAGGCTTTGCATTACAATTCAATCAAAGTGATACCGACGTTGGAACTAAAGGGACAGGTATTGACAGTAAAAATTATAAGTTATCAGTTTATAGAACCAAACCTTTAAATGATGATAATTTTATAGAAGGGTTATTAGGTATAGGTTTAATTGAAAACGATCTAGAAAGAAAAAATGGAGCTAATACTTTAACAGGTTCTAGAAATGGAAATCAAATATTTGGTTCTTTAAATTATGGTAAAACTTTTAATAACAAAGATTTTAACTTAACTCCTCTAGGGCGTATTGATATTGGTTACACTGAATTAGACTCTTATACCGAAAAAGGGACAGATGCATTGTCCTATGGCAAACAAATAATTAAAAGCGGTTTAGTATCGATTGGTTTTGAGCTTAATGATATCATTGAATTTTCTAATAGTTCTTTTAAACCTTACGGTATTATGGAATATGGATTAGATTTTAGTAATTCATCAGATACAAAAATGAATTACGTTTCAGATACATCAACTATCTATAATTATGCTCAAGGTATAAATTCTACACATTTATTAACTACAGAGGTAGGATTTAATTACGAGAAAACTGATAATTTGGAATTAAGTGGAAATTATAAACGAATTCAAGGAAATGAAAGTGAAAAAACAGATACAATAAAATTTGGCTTTAATTATAGACCTGAACGTGAAACGGAATATGCAATAAGTTTAGATGGAACAAACGACCTTATAGCAGGTTTTGATATATCTAAAAATGTAAATGGATTTAATTTAAGATTTAATGCAAATCAATCTTTAAGTATACAATCGGATCAAGAAGCTGAAGTATCGATATCTAGAAAGTATTGAAGGTAGATAAACACCGTCAAACAAGAGCAAGACCAGAGCATAAAGAGATAAAATAAAAAAAAATTTACTTATTCCTATTGTTCAATTATAAATAATGGCATAAACACTCATGAAATTCACAAATGCCCTCGTGGTGAAATTGGTAGACACAAAGGACTTAAAATCCTCACCGCTTATTACTTAACCAAATTGTTTCATAGGGCTTTAATATTAAAAGCTTATTCTTTATTTCAATTTTAGATCCAATAAGATTATACCAGTTATGATAAGCTTTATTTAGAGGAACTTTTTGAATTGATGATGATAAATTTGTAATACAAATTATAGTTTGTTTTTTATTAATACTTATTCTTTTGAAAGAAAAAATTTTTGAACCAAGATTTATATTGTGTCTTGAGGCGTTTGGGTGAAAAGCTTTCTGATTTCTTTTGATAAAAAGTAAATTTGAAATTTTCTGGTAAAATACACTTTGTTTTGAATTTTTGTTTTCAAGTTTTTTTGAAATATCTTTATAATTCCATTTATATCTATTAATATCTCTATTGTTACCAGTAATTATATATTTAGCTTCATCATTAGATTTGCCAAACAAAGAGTTAAGATATAACGCAGGTATTCCTTCAAAAGATATCATAATTGAGTGTGCAGAAACATATCGTTCTAAATAAAATTTTCCATTAGGATCAGTATCTGACTTTTTTAATGCATCAAAAACTGTAATATTTGCTTCATAAACTTTTCTAGATTTATTTTGAACTTTCCTATACGAAAATTTTGATCCATTTTTTTTCAATCTTTTAAGAAAATCATTTAATGATTTTTTGTTTAATATTCCTTCGGTAGGCCTCATGCCAATACCATCATGTGATGCAATAAAATTTAAATAACTATTCTGAAATTTAGTATTGGGAAGATTTTTACTCCATTTATTGAGATAAGAACTATTTTCAAATAAAAAGGCATGGATTAATAAGGGTGGAAGAGAAAAATTATAAATCCAGTTAGCTTCATCATTTTTACCAAAGTAACTTAAATTTTCTTTTTCTGGCAAATTTGTTTCTGTAATAATTATAGTTTCGATGTTTAAGAGATTACTGATAAGTCTAAGTAGTTTGACTATTTCATGAGTTTGTTTTAAATTTATACAACTGGTACCATTTTTTTTCCAAATATAAGCAATAGCATCTAATCTAAAAATTGTGACACCATTACTAACGAGGTGAACCATGATCTTAATAAATCTAAGTAGCACAGATGGGTTATTAAAATCCAAGTCTATTTGATCATCGCTAAAAGTTCGCCATATATAATCAGATTTATTAAAGATATCTATTTTTTTTAGTAATTTATGATCTCTTGGTCTTACCACTTTTGATGTGTTAAATTTAGAATTAACAGTTAAAAAATAATCCTTGCCAGGTCTTTTTTTTTTAAGAAAATTTTTAAACCACAAACCTCTGGCTGATGAGTGATTGATAACAATATCTGCCATCACATGATTTGATTTTGAAATCTTTTTTATGTCAGACCAATTACCTATTCTTTTTTCGATTTTGTAATGATCTTTAACAGCAAAACCACTATCACTACTGGAAGGATAGAAAGGTAAAAAATGAATAGCATTAAAGTATTTTTTTAAATTTTTTTTAAAAAAATTTTGAAAAACTTGAATTGAACTCTTTTGAGTTGAATTAACGTTATCTCCATAACATATTACTAATGAAGTTTTTTCTGAAATAGTAAATTTTTTTTTGGAATTATTTTGATTAAATTTTTTGATTATTAGTATTATTTGATCTTTTAGATGATCAATATCCTTTTTATTTAAAGAGGTTTTGTAAATAGTCCTTAGTATAGAACTAATTTTTTTTTGGTTTTTTTGAAATAGCATTAAGAATGTTTTTTATTATCATCATTAACTACTTTTTCAAGTCTTCCAAGAAAATCTGGTATGGCACTTTTTACTCTGCTCCACGTTGGTATAAAAGGAGTATCCATTGGATTTAGAATAAATGCTTCTCCAGCTTTCATTATATTTATTGCAAATAACTCAACAGCTTGTTCTTCTGCATGTGAGTCTAATTCTAGACCATTCATTGCTGCATCACTTCTATAAATATCAATTAGATCAAGAGCAGATCTATAATATGTCGCTTTTAATGATCTAAATTTTTCTCTACTAAAGGTATTACCTTGAGTGGCCAATTTTTTGATAAATGTTTTTATTATATCGATTGACATTCTAGATAAACCTTTTGTTTCATCATCTAAAGATAAAACTTGATGTTTATGATCGTAGGTATCAGCTAAATCAACCTGGCAAATATTTTGTGGCGAGAAACTTCTTTGCATTTCAGACAAAATTCCAACTTCAATTCCCCAATCGGACGAAATTCTTAACTCTGGTAAAACATTTCTTCTAAATGAAAACTCTCCAGCTAGAGGGTAGTTAAAAGATTTCATAAAGTTTAAGTAATCACTTTTACCAATCGTTTTCTCTAAAGCTGTTAATAACGGAAAAACAAGTAATCTTGCAACTCTGCCATTCATTTTGTTATTGGCCACCCTTGGATAGTACCCCTTACAAAACTCAAAGTTAAAAAGAGGATTTACAACTGGATAAAAAAGTTTTGCAAGCATTCTTCTATCGTAAGTTTTGATATCACAATCATGCAAAGCAACTGAACGAGCACTGTCTCTAGCAATACACATACCAATGCAATACCAAACATTTCTTCCTTTTCCTAGTTCACTGGGAGCAAGATTGTTTTTTTTTAATTCTTGATCGAGTTTTTTTAATGCTGGACCATCATTCCAAAGGATGGAAAAGGGTGTTTTTAATTTTTTAAAAAATTTCCAAGCTTTTTTTGCTTGAGTTTCATTAGCTTTATCTAACCCAATGATTATATGATCTAAATATTTGGTTTTACTTATTTCATCAACAATTTTTGGTAAAGCTTCTCCCTCCAATTCAGAATAAAGACATGGTAAAATTAATTCCATTTTTCTTTGTTCGGAAAATTTTGACAATTCACTTTCTATGACTGATGTAGACTTAGTCCCAAAGTCATGTAAAGTTGAGATTATTCCATTTTGTGAAAAGTCACCCATGGCGATTTTTTATCCTAATAGCCCAATTTAAGTAGTGCCGTTTTGATCACATCAGCCCAGCCCTCAGGTGATGGCTTGTTTGAAAATATAAGATTATCAATGTTTATTTGATCTTGAGTAAATTGATCATTGAATACTAAACAAGGGATGTCACAATTTTTTAACATATCAAGGTCATTGTAATTGTCGCCAACTGCGATTGTCTTAATTTTATCCTCAGTATTTTTTAAAATTTTTATAACTCTATTCATGGATTTAACTTTATTAATATTATCACAAAGGTTTAAAACACGACCACCTTCTTGAAGGGTTAATGAATTAGAATTTAAAACTTTTAATAATTTATTTTTCTCATTTTTATCTCCTTTAAATAAAAAAGGTAAAGTATACTTTCTATTTAAAGCATCTTTAAGCTTTCTATCTTTTTGCCCCAATATATTTTCTTGTTGTTTTTTACTCATTTTTGAAACTTGAAAACATTTTGCTTTTAATTCTTCTGGAACTTTATTTTCAAAAATCTTTAATAGTTCCTCTTTTTCTCTGCTGAGAATAAGTTTGTCTGGAAAATTGGAGGTGATTAAATTTAATCCATGAATAGATGATCCATTTTCAGAAATAAAAGGAAGATTTAACCCAAGCTCTTCATTGAATTTTTCAATTTCTTTTTGTGTTTTGCTTGAATTTGGAACAATAATTATTCCTTTGTTTACAAGACTTTTTATATAATCTTTGATGCTATCGAATTGAAAAGTATTCCTATGTAATAGAGATCCATCTAAATCAGTAAAAATTACAACTGTAAATTTTTTTTTCATTACTTCTATTACTATATATATAGTATAAAATTTAAAAATTTACTTATTAGCCTTGTTCAATTATAAATATTGGCATAAACACTCATGAAATTCATTAATGCCCTCGTGGTGAAATTGGTAGACACAAAGGACTTAAAAGCCGAGGGATTCACTTTTTAGTCAGTCCATAGTAGTCCAAGCCAGTCTAAACATCCTATAAAATCTTATAAGTTTAATTCAGCTTTAAATTAAGATAAGAAAATAAGGGTTAATTAATTTGTGCAGACTAGTACTAAACTAGTACCTGGATAGATAATATTATATGCTTTTATTAATGAAATTTTACTTATTTATATTTGTTTTAAAATTTGTTCTAATTCTTAATGCCAATGCTGATATGAATTACGAACCTATTGGCAAGACATATATAATTAAAGATCGTATTTTTACAGTTTCAAATAATGGTTTTCTTGACGAGATATATCTATGTAAACCTACTGCAAAAAAATGTGAGAAAATAGATAAAGTTTGGTCTTTTGTAGCATTAGCAAAAAATTGCAAAGGTATAGATGAGGAAAATATTTATTTTGCAAGAAATAAAGAACATTTTTTTATGGGTGGTATTAATGAAAATGCCCCCTTAAGAATTTATAATTTTGATGGTGAAGTTTTAGGTAGCGCGCCTAATTTAGATTATGCAAAACCTCATTGTAATTTTTATGAGGAACAAAAAGAAATAAAAAAAATTAGTACAAAAAAAATCTCACCTAAAAATATAGTTGAAAATATCGACATATGTGCAATTGCTTCAAGTCTTGGTCAAACTTGTAAGGATAAAACATTTGATCCACAAAAATACTTTAGAAACGGAAAAAAGAAAATTAAAAACAAAACTGTTCATTATGCATTTAATGATTGGGACTATTATTTTAAAATTATTGAGCAAAATGATAAGGAAATATTGATTGAATTTGAGGATAATGCGAAACATTCATCATATTTAAGCGTAGCTCTAATTAAACTTAAATATATTGATGAAACAAAAAAATGGAAGACTGTTTCAACTAAAACAATTTATCCTAAATCCGAAGCCCAAAGCGATTTCGTTTTAGTTGGTAATAATTCACTAGACGATAGATTTATAATTAATTTTGATGGTTTGTGTGTTCAAAATATAGATAGAATTGAAACTATAAACAAATTTGCATTGTCAGAAAAATGGATGGATATTCCTGAGGGCCAGGATGCATTAATTGCTCCAGGAGTGAAAGGACCTTCTTATAAAGCTTACGGATTTAAAGAAGGCGAAAATGTATTTTTGGTAGGAATAAATGATGCTGAAAATACTATTTCATGCTCAATAGCTTCGCCATATAACAGCATCAAAAAAATCAAAAAAAAACTTAATGAATTCTATAAATTAAAATTATTAACCAAGCAAAATCAAGGAATACAAAATTTAGAAATATACAACGCTAATCTAATACAATCTGAAAAAGCCATGATTGTTATGAATTTTAGTGAACAAGAAAACATGAAAGTAATATCTTTAACTGTTATGATGCCTGATGATTAAGATTTTACAGTATTTAGGAATTGGATATTTAATTACTGTAGCAATAGCAACGCCATACTTTAATTGGTTATTTGCAAAAGAGAATGGCTTTATTGCATGGCTATTCTTTGGTCAAATAGTTCCAACTTTCCAAGCGTTAGTATGGCCAATATTTTATTTTTTTTAATGAAATTATTTATAGGATTTTATAGGACAACTAGTACTTAACTAGTACCTAGAGAGATAAAATAAAAAAAATTTACTTATTAACCTTGTTCAATTATAAATATTAGCATAAATACTCATGAAATTCACAAATGCCCTCGTGGTGAAATTGGTAGACACAAAGGACTTAAAATCCTTGCCGCTTGCGGAGTGCCAGTTCGAGTCTGGCCGAGGGCACCATTAAATGAAAAAAATTCAAATTATTTCTGATAAAAATTCTAAGTCATTAAAGATGAAAAAGTTACTACTAAATGTTTTAAAGAAGGATCAAATAAAAAAAAATAATTTGATAATTGTGGTTGGTGGAGATGGCTTTATGCTCCAAACCCTAAAGAGAAATAAAGAGTCTAAAAAATTATTTTATGGAATTAACTCAGGTAATTATGGATTTTTAATGAATAAGTTTTCATTAAAAAATATAGTCAATAATTTAAATAAAGCTAATATGGTTACAATATCTCCACTTGAAATGGTGGTTAAAAGTAAAAAAAAACAATCAAAAAAATATCTAGCTATCAATGAAGTTTCAATATTAAGACAAAGTAGACAAGCTGCTTCATTATCAATTAATTATGGAGCCAAAAAACTTATTAAAAAATTAGTAGCTGATGGAGTTCTGGTTTCAACACCTGCAGGAAGTACTGCCTATAACCTATCAGTACATGGACCTATTTTGAGTCTTAATTCAAAAAAATTATCTATTTCACCGATAAGTCCATTCAGGCCTCGAAGGTGGAAAGGTAAAGTTGTTAGTGATAAAACAAAAATAAATATTAAAAACTTAAATGCAATCAAAAGACCAATAAGCGCAGTAGCAGATAACATTGAAGTAAGAAATGCAAGAAATATTATAATTAAAACAAACCGTAAAATAAAATTTCATCTTCTTTATGATAAAAATAGAGGTCTACAGAAGAAAATAAAAATTGAACAACTTAGAAGAGAGATTAAATAAACATTTAAATGTGTTTCATTGAATGATAGATTATGACAATGCTTAGGTCTTTAATAGTAATTTTATTCAGTTTTGTTTTTTATAATATCGCCGAAGCTAAAATTGGAAAAGGTGAATTAAAATTGTCTGAGGGAACTATGATACATGTGATGCAGTATCTCTATGGTTCAAATGATAAATATTCACAGGGAAAAAATAAAAAGAATAATCCATATTTAATGACTATTTCAAAAGATGGAAAATGGTCTTACTATTTTTTTTGTCCATATACAATTACTCAATGTAAGGATTCAGCAGGCAGAGACTCTACAGCAATAGGTCAAGCAATTAGCAGATGTGAAAAAGGATCTAGAGGTTCACCATGCTATGTTTTTGCAACAGTTAGAAGAATAAATTGGAAAAATGGATCAAGTTCGAGACAAAGATATATTCCAAGAAAGCTTTTAAAAGATCCATACGCCCTTGCTAAAAAAATTCAAGAACTTGGATTTTATGACGGAGATATAACACAATTACCATCGTTTGATTATGAAACAGGACTTGTGGATAACTCAAGAAAAATTACAGGTGAAGAAAAAAATACTTCCAAGTCAAACAACACTAATAAAAAGAAACCAAAAATTACTAAAAAAGAGTCCTCTACAAGTAAAGATAATAACGATGTGGTTACAAAGTTAAAAGAGTTAAAAGAACTTTATGAGACAGGAATGTTAAGTAAAGAAGAATTTGAAAAGGCAAAAAAGAAAATTTTAAACTAGTCATTATAAGTGAAGAGAAGATTTTTTTTTAGATTAATAGCGTCCCTTCTTAGTTTACCCTTAATAAATTCATGTGCAAAAGTGCCTGTAACAAATAGAACTCAACTAAATATTGTTCCTGACAAATGGGTCAGATGGGTGAGCGATAAATACTATTATGATTATCTGGATGATAATCTACTTATTCAAGATATGGATATGTATAATAGGGTTTTTGATATTGGATTAAAAATACAAGGCGCAATTAAAAGATACTTTGAAATTAAAAATTTAGATTTTACAAAATATAACCTTGATTATGAGATAAATGTTGTTGATGATAAAAGAAATTTAAACGCTTTTGCGATGGCAAATGCAAAAATAGTTTTTTTCAGACGTATAATAGAGTTTTGCGATAATGATGATCAAATTGCTGCAATAATGGGACATGAAATGGGTCATGTGATTGCAAAACATATACATGAAAGAATTAGTCATAGATTAACTTGGGATATTTTAACTTTAGGAATTGCAGAAATTTTTGCCGAGTTGGGATTTTTTTTACCGTGGAGTCGAAAACAAGAATCGGAAGCTGATTATTTAGGCGTAGTATTTATGACTTTAGCAGGTTATGACCCTAATCAAGCAGCAAAATTTTGGGACAATCTTTATCAATACAGGGAAAAAGTAAAAAAATATAAATCGAACCCAGACTTAATTGTAAGAATTAAAAAAAATTTGCCTGAGTTTACAAGTACCCATCCTTTTCCGGAAAAAAGAAGTAAAAAAATCACAGAGTGGGCCAAAGAAGTAAAGGAAGAGTTTAAAGAATATATTTGAAAATATCTCTAGTATTTAATAAGATTATCTTATGAGACTTTTTTTGAGTATTACAGTTATTTTTTTAATTTCAATATCTTCATCATATGCAAGTAAATCAAAAGATTTAAGAAAAATTGATAAAATGTATGACGATGGATTACTTACAAGATCTGAGTGTGTTAAAGCAAAAAAAAAAATTTTGGGTAGTAATTCATCTCCAAAATGCAAAAAAACTTTAACAAAAAAAACAAATGATAAAGATTTTACCTCTCAAGGTACTGCTTTTTTTATAGCTAAAGGTGGCTATCTCTTAACTAATTATCATGTAATTGAAGATTGCGATGCAAATGTGAAAATAAAATATAATAGAGAAACAGTTGATGCAGAAGTAATTGCTAATGATCGACATTTGGATATGACTTTACTTAAAGCATCAAAAATTAGGAACAATAAATTTTTAAAACTTACAAATAACGAGCCTGAAAAATTACAAAGGGTAATTGCAGTTGGCTATCCATTTGGAAAGTATGTGAGTGATGATCTTAAATTTACTTCAGGCATTATAAGTGCTTTGAAAGGTCCAGATGATTCATCTACTATGATACAGGTTGATGCAGCTTTAAATCCAGGAAATAGTGGAGGACCAATAGTTGATGAAGAAAGCGGCAATTTAGTTGGAGTTGCAAATATGAAATTAGATGCCTCAATTTCTGAAGGTACAAATTTTGCAATTAAATCGTCAACAATTGAAAGTTTTCTAAGTGCAAATAAAATTAAAACATCTCCTACTTATTTATCTTTTGGAAAATCGAGAGACGGTTTACTAAAATTACTAGAAAGTACAACTGTTTTTGTATTTTGTGAGTGAGTTTAATTTCCTAGAAGATTTCTTTTTGCTGCTTCAAATTCAGATTTTGTAATATCGCCTGCTTTGTACATGGCATTTAATTCATTTAACTCTTCTACTATGCTAGCCGTTTTTGCTTTAATTTGTTTTGTATTGCTATCACAGTTTTTTTTATCTTTGTAATTTTGCAATGTTGAAATTCTTCTATCAGCAGCCTGAGTTGCGTTTTTATAGTTTTGATTTTTGGCAATTAAATTAAATGGAAACCAAAGAATTCCATCAACCCAATCAGCCCCACTTATTCCTTGTTTGTCTTGATTAACTCCATCAATAATAACTTGAGCTCTTACAATTTCTGCATCTAATTCTTTACAGTCTAATCTAGCATCACCAGCTCTATTAGCTGAAACAACTTCGTGTTGGGCACTTCCAGCACAGGATGCAACTATTACTCCAATTATAAATAAAGAGATTAGATTTTTCATATGTTAGGATATCATTTTTCTCAAAAAAAAGTCAATTTAATTATTAAAAAGTGATATTAATAAATATCTATGAAAAGAATTTATACATTTATTTTACTTATTTTTTTAACGTCCTGCGCAGGTGATGGCAGCAAAATAATCCCTAATACAACTATTGATAATAAAAATGCCACTTCTTTATTTTTTTACAGAACGGGTGGTTATGTTGCTGGAGGCGTTTTAGTTGGATTAGAAGTCAATGGTAATGAGATTGCAAAATTAGGAACAAAAGAATTTACTCAATACGCTGTTAAAGGTGATTATAGTATAAGTGTTTATGGAACTGGGATAGGTGGTTTTGGTATGGGAGGTGAAAGAGTGACAGGTAAAGGTGAAAAAGGTTCTAAACGTTATTTTTTAATTAGTGTAGATGCCGGTTTATTAACCAGTTCATTTACAATTGATGAGATAACAGAGACTACATTTAAACAAATGCGTTAATATGAAAAAACTTTTAGGAATTATGGCTCTTGGTTTGTTGTTAAGCTTAAATGCTAAGGCAGATAATATTAAAGATTTCCAAATAGAGGGCATAAGTTTGGGTGATAGTCTTTTGGATTATTATTCGGAAAAATATATAAAAAATAAGACAAAAGATTATGGATATTCGAATAAAGATTTTATACCAGTGTCTGGTATTAAAAAAAATGTTAAAACTTATGACGTAATTGGTGTTTATTATAAAGCTGATTCTCCCAAAAAAGTTATCTATGCACTAGATGGAGTAATGTGGTTTAAAAATAGTATCTCGAAATGTGAAAAAGAAAAACAAAAAGCAATTGACGAAATTGCAGTTATGTTTCCTAACGCTGAAAAAAAAGATGTTGGTATAATTATACACAAGGAAGATAAGTCTGGAAAAAGCACAAAAAATGAATTTAGATTTATTTTTGATGATGGTAGTTATGTAAGAGTTACTTGTTATGATTGGTCTAAAAAAATGAAATATTGGGATCATTTAAGAGTAGGTTTTGTTCATCCTGACTTTAAAAAATGGCTTGATGAAGTAACAATGAACTAAGTGATGGTGCCCCCGCACGGATTCGAACCGCGGACCTATTGATTACAAATCAATTGCTAAAGTTTAAATAAACATTTGTTTACAACAATAATTCTAAAATATTTTTAATCTGGTCACACTCTGGGCACAGTGGTAGTGTTTTAATAATTAAATAAGGAGATTCATATGGCAATATTAGTAAAAGGTGAAATTACAATTACTAAAGGATTTAAAACATGGAAAGAGATGGTCTATGCACAGGATGGAAAATTAAGAGAGCATGGAATAAAATTTGTTTTTGCAGGTACACAAAAAGATGACCCGACAAAACTTCATACAGTAATGCAATTTCCAAATATGGAGTCACTTCAAGCTTTTAAAGATGATAAGGAACTTGCTGATAAAAGAAAAGAAGCAGGTGCTGTTTTAGAGAGTGCTGTAATGATACCAATTTCAGATGAACATTTAACCAACTATCCGGATGCATATACAAATCATTAAATGAAAAAACTTTTAGGGATCGCTGTTCTGGGTTTGTTGTTGAGTGGAAACGCTTATGCAGGTAAATCAGAAATGGAACAAGCTGCAAAAACAATTCCAGGTGTTGCTGATGCTGCGTTTCAGGGAAGCTCATCTTTTTGGGTAGTAATGTCAAATCCTAATGCTGGTCATGATTTTGATTACTATGGATCAATGTTATGCAACGGTGGTCAACAAAACTTTGGAGTAGCCAAAGGATATACTATTACTTTTTGGAATGCATATACCAAAAAGCCAATTAAAAAATTTAGATGTTATTAATGAAAAAACTTTTAGGGATCGTGGTTCTTGGTTTGTTGTTAAGCTTTAAAGTTTATGCAGCTAAAATATCTGATTTTCAAGTAGCAGGATTTTCTATAGGTGATAGTGCTTTAGATTTTTACACAAAAAAGGAATTAGCTGATAATTATGAAGGTTGGCATGAACCAAAATATGGCGCCTCAGAAATTAAATTAAATAAAGATGGTTTTGACGATATTCAATTAATGTATAAATTAAAAGATCCAAAATTTATAATTGAAGGAATTTCTGCTTTGCAATACATGGATGGAAAAGAATGTCTAAATGTATTAGAGAGCGAAGCAGCTGCTATAGAGAAGCAATTTACTCCAAAAGATGTAAAATTTTATAGAAAAAAAACATTCAAACACAATGCTGATAAATCTGGAAAGAGTAAAGTTACATCTATAAAAATAAAGTTTAAAAGTGATAAGGGAGTTTTGATAATAGGTTGTTATGATTGGTCAACCTCATATGCTGCAAAAATGGGTTATAATGATAATTTAAGGTTTAGTATTAGATCAAAATCTTACGCAAATTTTCTTAATAGAAGATAAAAAATTTATATACGACTACTTGATCTTGGCACAATCCTGGTCCAATCCTGGCACATTTGAATATTAAATTTAGCTTAACTTTAGTTTTGCAAAAATAATTAGTGTTGAATTTATTGAGTGATGGTGCCCCCGCACGGATTCGAACCGCGGACCTATTGATTACAAATCAATTGCTCTACCAGCTGAGCTACAAGGGCATTCATATCAATGAAGTTTTTAATGTTAAAAGTCAATTAAATCAACACTTAAAAGATTTGATTATTAAAAGTAATCCTCTTGTTTGTTACTTTGTAGCTTGCTGTAGACCATTTGTGACTAATCTATCAGTTCGGCTATCGGCTCGAGAGTTTGATAAGTTAACATCATAAAGCCACTCGTAAATATTAAAAAAACTTTTATAATCCATTAAAATTAAGGAAAATAATCGATTTCATTTATGTAGTTTGTTTATTATACAAAGCCAAATGTTAAATTATTTAAGGAAAATATTTTCAATATTTCTAATCTTTAATCTAACTTTTGTTAGCTCAGCACAAGCTTCTGCAACCTTTGTAGATAGTTTTGATGTTAGTGCTCAAGATGCTACTCCTAGGGGTCTTGCTTTTAACAATGATGGAACCAAGATGTTTGTGGTAGGTGATACTGGTAATGAAATAAATTCATATACATTATCGACAGGTTTTGATTTATCAACTGCAACTTTTAATGACATAAATGGAGATGGATCAGGTTTTGATATTAGTGGTCAAGAAACTACTCCTCAATATATTAAATTTAATAATGATGGAACCAAGATGTTTGTCTCAGGTAATAGTGGTGATGATATAAATGTATATACATTATCAACAGGTTTTGATTTATCAACTGCAACTTTTAATGACATTAATGGAGATGGATCAGGTTTTGACGTTAGTGGTCAAGATGAAGCTACTAGAGGTTTTGCTTTCAACAATGACGGAACGATAATGTATTACATAGGTAATACTGATAATGAGATATTTTTATATACATTATCTACAGGTTTTGATTTATCAACTGCAACTTTCAATGACATAAATGGAGATGGATCAGGTTTTGATATTAGTGCTCAAGATAATGTTCCTAGGGGTCTTACTTTTAACAATGATGGAACCAAGATGTTTGTGGTAGGTGATAATGGTAATGACATAAATGAGTATACATTATCAGTAGGTTTTGATTTAACATCAACTTTAACCCATGTAGGAGAGTTTGATATTAGTGATCAAGAGACCAATCCTCAAGGTATAGCTTTTAATACAACTGGAACTAAAATGTTTATAGTAGGTAATAAGGATAATGATATAAATGAATATACTTTAAGCTGTGCTTTTAAAGTTGCTAATTCAGGAAAATGTGAAGAGCCACCAAAAATTAAAGATGTTAGAGGTATAAATGATGCACAAATTAATACTGCTAAAAAGTTTGTTGAAGATACAAGAGTGGCTACTTTTAAAAGGCTAGATATATTAAGAGCAAATAAATACCAAACGAGCGCTCAAAGAATAGAGTTGCAATTTCAAAATAAATTATTAAAGAAAGTATCGAATAATGTTGCAAGTTCTACTCAAGCTAAATTCAATCCAATTCAAAAGTTAGATCAAATTTTACCTAATGACTGGGAAGCATGGACTGAAGGTAGTATTAGTTTTGGAAAAATTGGTGAGACTTCCTTAAGCTCTGCACAAGATATAGATGGATTTGGTATAACTGTAGGTGCCGATAGAAAAATGGATGAAGACCAAATATTAGGAGTAGCTCTAAGAGTGGGTAACACTGATGTTGATGTTGGAACCTTTGGTTCTGCAGTTGACACTAATGCTTTAAGTTTATCTGTTTATGGGATTAATAGTTTAGAAGATAAGAATTTTTTAAAACATGTTTTTGGAGTTAGTTATTTAGATAGTGATATCGTAAGGAAAGACGAAGGAAACACTAACACTCATACTGGTGACCGTCAAGGTAAGCAAGTTTTTGGTTCATTTGATATTGGTAGAGAATATGAAAACGGTGACTTAACTATTAGTCGAATAGCTAGTATTGATGGAAATTATACAGCGCTTGATAGCTATACCGAAAGTGGCAATAATGCTATTAGCTATAATGATCAAGATATTAAATCTTTAATGGCTTCTTTAGGTGTACTAATTGATAGAGATATTAATTTAGAAAACTCAAATGTAAAATCTAGAGTTAATCTTGAATATGGTAAAGAGTTTACCTCAAACTCTAAAGTGGTAACAAGTTATGTATCAGATAGCGAAAGTTTTGAATATCAAGCTGATAACAAAAATAGAGATATATACACAGCAGGACTTGGTTTAGATTTTAAGCATGACCAAGGGTTAACAATTAGTACAGATTACGAAAGACAGCAAATCAAAGGACACGGCTATATTAATAAATTTACATTATCAACTGCCTTTTTATATAGAAAAGAAACAAAGTTAGCACTTGATCTTAGTGAAGATATGACTTCAAACTTTAAAATTTCTAAAGCGCTAGATGGTTTTGACCTAGAGTTTAATTTAGAAAATGATTTTTCAAATCAACAAAATCATAATGCCAGCTTATCTCTAACTGGTGAGTTTTAACAAAAATTTTTACAATGTTTACAATAGGTTTTTTGATTCAGAAATAACAATCTATCGGTTTTTAATAGGTATGAAAAAAAAGAATCTTTTTAATGTTAAATATGTTAGAGTTTACTTGATATTAAATGATGTTGATATGAAGTCTTTTGATTACAAATCAATTGCTCTACCAGCTGAGTTACAAGGGCATTCGTAATAACTATTAATAATTTCCAAATTAATCAACTATTTTTTTAAATAACTCAGATGATGAAATACAATTGATGCACTATTTGATATATTTAAGCTCTCTATTTTATTATCAATTTTAATCTTTACTAAGAAATCTGCATATTTAGATGTGTGTTGATGCATACCAAATCCTTCAGATCCAAATAAAAGAATATTATTTCCTTTCCAATCTATCTCAGTAAAGTCTTTTTCTGCTTTTCCATCAAAACCATACACCCAAAAATTTTTTTCTTTTAAATTTTTCAAAGTTGAATTGATATTAGCTACTTCAAAAATATTTACATACTCAATTGCTCCACTAGCAGCTTTGTACATAAGTTTGCTATCATTTGAAAATTGTCTCTCTTTAACAATAATTCCATCTATTTTAAAAGATGCAGCACTTCTGATTATAGATCCAATATTTCTAGGATCTGTAACTCCGTCTAAACATGCAAGTGTTATATTATCTTTTGTTTTTATATAATCTTTTAGGATTGGTTTTTCTAGATGCTCTATTTCAGCAACATATCCTTGATGCTGCAAATTTTCCTTAGTACTATATTTGTCTAATTCTTTTTTTGTTTTAAAATAAACCTTTACCTCATTTAGAAGGTTTTTGTTTGGGCTCTTTCTATGTATATTTTTTTTACTTTCCTCAGTTAAAAAAACTCTTAATACCTTTCTTTTTGGATTTTTTAGAGCTTCCATAACTGCATGTTGACCAATTATAAAAAAAGATGATTTATTCATAAAATTAACCAAGTTTTACACGTTTTTTTCAACATTTTCCCTTTAAATCACATATTGCAATTGCATAAATAAAATATATAAAACGCTTGTTGTTTGAAGCTTAATTGAACAAGGGGACACTTCCCCTAAGGGAGGGGTTCCAGAGCGGTCAAATGGGGCGGGCTGTAAACCCGTTGACTTCGGTCTTCGAAAGTTCGAATCTTTCCCCCTCCACCATTCAATCTAAATTCAAACATACTGGAGTGTTACTCTTGGGGTTGTGCGGGTGTAGTTCAATGGTAGAACGCTAGCCTTCCAAGCTGGATGTAAGGGTTCGATTCCCTTTACCCGCTCCAAGAAAATAAAAATTAATATGTAAAGTGAGGATATAAGTAATGTCTAAAGAAAAATTTGTAAGGAATAAACCACATTGTAATATAGGTACAATTGGTCATGTCGATCATGGTAAAACAACTTTAACTGCAGCTATCACAAAAGTTTTATCAGAAACTGGTGGAGCACAAGCTGTAGCTTATGATCAAATTGATAAAGCTCCAGAGGAAAAAGAAAGAGGTATAACAATTTCTACAGCACACGTGGAGTATGAAACAGAAAAAAGACACTATGCGCATGTAGACTGCCCAGGACATGCTGACTATGTAAAAAACATGATTACTGGAGCAGCTCAGATGGATGGAGCTATTTTAGTTGTTAACGCAGCTGATGGTCCTATGCCTCAAACAAGAGAGCATATTCTTTTAGCAAGACAAGTAGGAGTGCCTGCAATTTGTGTTTATTTAAATAAAGTCGATCAGGTTGATGATAAAGAAATGATTGACCTTGTAGAGGAAGAAATTAGAGAATTATTAACTTCTTATAAGTTTCCTGGTGACAAAACTCCTATAGCTAAAGGTTCAGCGCTTGCAGCAGTCGAGGGTAGAGACGAGGAGATTGGTAAAAAATCTATTTTGGAATTAATGAAAAATGTTGACGAATTTATTCCACAACCTGATAGACCAAAAGATAAAGATTTCTTGATGCCTGTTGAGGATGTATTTTCAATTTCTGGAAGAGGTACGGTGGCTACAGGAAGAGTAGAGTCAGGTGTATTAAAAACAGGTGATGAAATTGAAATAGTTGGTATAAGAGAAACAAAAAAATCAGTTTGTACTGGTGTTGAAATGTTTAGAAAACTTTTAGATTCTGGTGAAGCTGGTGATAACGTTGGGGTATTATTAAGAGGAATTGAAAGAACTGATATTGAAAGAGGTCAAGTTCTTTGTAAACCTGGATCAGTTACACCTCATACTAAATTTGAAGCTCAAGCATATGTATTAAAAAAAGAAGAGGGTGGAAGACATACGCCATTTTTTACGAAATACAGACCGCAGTTTTACTTTAGGACAACAGATGTTACTGGAGAAGTAGAATTACCATCAGGTACTGAAATGGTTATGCCAGGTGATGATGCTAAGTTTACTGTAAAATTAATTACTCCGATTGCAATGTCAGAAAAATTAAATTTTGCAATCAGAGAAGGTGGTAGAACTGTTGGAGCAGGAGTTGTGACAAAAATTATAGAGTAAGCTCTATATGATAGGAGTGTAGCTCAATTGGTAGAGCGCCGGTCTCCAAAACCGGAGGCTGAGGGTTCGAGTCCCTCCGCTCCTGCCAATTAGCTTAAAATTATGAGAAACCCGATAAAATTTATACAAGAGGTAAAACAAGAGGCATTTAAAGTAACTTGGCCCACTGGTAAAGAGACTTTACAAGGTGCTTTGATGGTGTTTGCAATGGCTGTAGTAATGTCATTATTTTTCTTATTGTTAGATCAAGTATTAAAATTTTTTTTAGAAATTTTACTTAAGGTAAGTTTATAATGAAAAACTGGTATATTGTACAATCTCATTCTAGTTTTGAAAATAAAGTAGCTGGACTTATAAAAGAAGAAGCTGATAAGGCAAAAATATCAGATAAATTCGAGGAAATAGTTGTACCGACGCATGATGTAACAGAGGTAAAAAGAGGAAAAAGAATTCAAAGAAAAAAAAAGTATTTTCCTGGTTATGTTTTAATCAAAAGTGAAATGGACAACAATATTTATCACATGATCAAAAATATAAAGAGAGTAAGCGGATTTTTAGGATCAAAAGGTATGCCTGTCCCTGTTTCAGATAAGGAGATAGAAAAAATTTTAGGTCAGATTAAAGATGGAGTAGCTCAACCTAAATCAGGAGTTGATTATAGTGTTGGTGAGAAAGTTCAGGTTGTTGATGGACCGTTTGCTTCATTTAGTGGTATGGTTGAAGGTATTGATGAAGAAAAATCTAGACTAAAAGTATCAGTATCAATATTTGGTAGACCAACTCCAGTAGATTTGGAATATAATCAAGTAGAGAAAGTAAGTTAATGGCAGCAAAAAAAGAAATAAGTGGATTTATAAAATTACAAATTAAGGGT
>CACJOA010000017.1 GCA_902594915.1 uncultured Pelagibacteraceae bacterium
GATTTTTGGTAATTCACTAAGTTTTTTTTTTTGAGAATCTTATAACCTATTTTTCTATACACTCTTCTAGCAACTAAAATAGAAAAACGAAAACTTATTGGTATATCTTTGATCGAATAAAAGGAATTTTTGTAAAAAGTTTCAGCAAGATTAATAGTTGAAGAAATCTCCTCGAAATTTTTATTTATATAAAAACGATTGTTTTTTGAGTCTTCAATTACATCTCTTGATATATTTGTAAGTTGCATTGCAACTCCAAGATCAATAGCTGACTTTAGTGAACTTTTTTTATTAACTTTTAAAATTTTTGCCATCATTAATCCTACAGTTCCCGCCACTCTATATGAGTATACCAGAAGATCTTTTTTTGAATTTAGTTTAACTTTATCCTTAATATCTGATTTAATACCAATAAATAAATCTTGAATAATCATTAGAGAAATATCGAACTCTTCAATAAGTTCCCACATATTTTTAATAACAGGATTATCAAAGTTTTTTTTGTTAAAGTCATTTTCAAGTTGATTAAATTTTCTTTCTTTGATTTCTAGTTTTTCATGATCATCTGCAATATTGTCTGCAATCCTACAAAAATCATATAAAGCAGAGCATTTTTTGAGAGTTTCCTTAGGCAAAAAAAAACCTGCCCAATTAAATGACTTAGCATAAACAGATAAATAACTTTTATTAGACATTATAAAATTTTATCTAGTACCTTAGCTGAAGAAAGAACACCTGGCACACCTGCTCCTGGATGAGTGCCAGCTCCTACAAAAAAAAGCCCGTCATATATTTCAGATTTATTGTGAAATCTAAAATACGCGGACTGTGAGAATTTTGGCTGTATTGAAAAACCCGACCCGTATTTAGTATTTAACTCTTTTTCAAAGTAATCAGGTGTTAAATAAAAATCTTCAACTATATTTTCTCTTAGATTGGGCATTAAATCATTTTGCATTTTATCAATTACCAAGTTTTTCATTCTTTCTCCCTCTATAGCCCAGTTAATATCTGATTGATTATTTGGGACAGGAACAAGAACATAAAAACAATCATTACCTTTAGGAGCCATGGATACATCTGTTGATGATGGTCTGTGAAGATAATAGCTTATATCATCATTTAATTTTTTATTATCAAATATATCATCTAAATGTTCTTTATATTTATTACCAAATTTAATTGTATGATGCTCTACGTTTCCATATTTTTTTTTGGTTCCAAAATAATAGACAAACAATCCCATTGAATATTCCATTCGATTTTTTTTCCATTTAAATAGAAATGATTTATTTGTATTCCAATTTAACATTCTTTCGTAAACGGCAGGTGGATCTGCATTACAAATAATATTATTAGACTCTAGCACGGTTTGATCATCTAGCTGAACTCCAGTAATTTTTTTTTTATTAGAAAGAATCTTTTTTACCTCATGACCTTTAATTATTTTCACTCCTACTTCATTCATTAATCTTTCAAATCCTTTTATAATATTTCCAGTCCCCCCCATTGAATAGTGAATTCCCCATTTTTTTTCTAAATATAAGATAAGTCCGTAAATTGAAGTAGTGGTGAAAGGATTTCCTCCTACCAATAATGGGTGCATACTTAAAATTCTTCTTAATTTTTCATTTTTAATATAAGAAGACACTAAAGAATATACTGACTTATAACTTTTTAGTTTCAAAAGAGCTGGTAATTGCTTTATCATTATGTAAGGTTTATCAAATGAAATATCAGCGAGTTCAATAAATCCTTTATTAAAAATTTTTTTTGTAAAATTAACTAATTTTTCATAACCCTTGACATCATCTTTATTTAATTTTTGAATTTGTTTTATCATTTCATTTTCATCGCCTGAATAATTAAATTTGGTTTTATCCTCAAATATAAATTGATACCAAATTTTTAGTGGAGATAAATTTATGTAATCTTTAGGATCTTTCTTAAATAATTCAAATAATTCATTAATTAAATAGGGAGCTGTGATTACAGTTGGTCCACCATCATATGTAAATCCATTTTTTTTAAATACTCTTGCTCTTCCACCTAGATCTTGATGTTTTTCTACTAAAATTACCTGATGACCTTTAGCTCTTAGGCGGAGAGCTGCGGCTATACCGCCAAATCCAGATCCTATTATAATAGATTTCATTATAATAATTTATAGTTTTTTGAGAAAATTGTAAGCGTATTATGAGTTAATTTTTTTTAGCTCTTCTTTAGTTTCATCTAAATTCTTTTGAAAAAGTGCATCAAGTTTATTTTTGTCTACGGATGTTGTTATGATTTTTTTTACAGAATTAATTGCTATTTGAATTGACGCATCTTTAATTTCTTTAATTGCTGCTTCTTTCATTTGACTTATTTTGTTTTCAGCTAAATTTTTTTTAATTTCTGAAGATTTGTGAAATTTATCATTAAGATCAATAATCATTGTATCACTGTCTTTTTTGGCTTGCTCTAATATTTTATCACTGACTGTTTGAGCTGTATTTAGCTTGTTTTGTGCATCTCGTAGTAATGCTTTTGCTTCTGTCCTAAGTTTTTCACTTTCATCAATTTCATTTTTTATATCTAATATTAATTTATTTAAAATTTCACTAATTTTTTGAGGAACTTTTAAGTATATTAAAATTCCAAAAAAAATAAAAAATGAAATAGCTACCCAAAAAGTTGAATCAATTATCATAATATTTATTTCCGTTATTTTTTGATAGATCATCGACAATGGCTGAAATACTACTATTATTAATCTCAGCCCCAATGAGTTTTTTTAAAAGTTCAGTTGAAGTTTCAACTGCAATTTTATTAATTTTCTCAGGCGCCTTTTTTTTTAGTATCATAATTTCTTTCTCTGCTTTTTTTATTTCTTCATCGATCTCTTTGTCTAATGCTTCTTTTTTTAGATTAATATTTTTAATTGCATCATCTCTAGCGTTTTTAAAAATGTTTTTGGCTTCTATTTTACTTTTTAAAATTAAAGCATCGTATTCTTTTATTTTAGTTTCGCTACTTTCTCTTTGTTTTTCCGCAGACTCTATATTTTCTTGAATTTGAGATTTTCTTAATTCTAAATTTGCACTTATTTTCGGTAAAATAAGTTTTGATAGAACTATATATAAAATACCAAATGAAAGAGTGAGCCAAAATATTTGTGAAATCCAAAACTCAGGATCTAGTTGCGGCATACCTCCACTTTCAGCTGAAAAAACTTCTTGTATAAAAAAGAAATAAAAAATTAACTGAAAAAATATTTTTTTAATCATTAAATTTAAAATGCAAAAAGAATGATTAACGCTACTACTAGTCCAAATAAACCTGTAGCCTCTGCAAGTGCAAAGCCTAAAAGCAAATTAGGAAACTGTTTTTGTGCTGCTGATGGATTTCTCATCGCACCTGATAAATAATTTCCAAAGATTATTCCTATACCAACACCGGCACCAGCTAGAGCAATCGCCGCTAAACCTGCTCCGATCATTTTTGCTGCTTCTAATTCCATTATATCCTCCTTGTTTTTAATGGTGTAAGTTTAATGCATCATTTAAATAGATGCAGGTTAAGATTGCAAAAACGTATGCTTGAAGAAAAGCAACTAAGATCTCCAAGCCTGTTAAAGCAACCGAAAAACTCAGTGGAAGCCATCCACCGACTATTCCAAGACTTATTACAAAGCCTCCGAAAACTTTCATCATAGTATGACCTGCCATCATGTTTGCAAAAAGTCTTACTGATAGACTTATAGGTCGACTTAAGTATGAAATAATTTCAATAACGACTATTAATGGAAGCAAAACAATCGGCACTCCATTTGGAACAAAAAGTTTTAAATATCCAAATCCATGTTTAACAAATCCGATTATTGTTACTCCAATAAAGATGAAAGCGGCAAGAACGAATGTTACAATTATATGGCTAGTGACAGTAAATGTATAAGGTATCATTCCAAACATATTACAGAAAAGTACAAACATAAATAGTGAAAAAATAAATGAAAAATATGGTTTTGCTTTTGATCCTGCGGTGTCGTTTATCATCTTAGACACAAAAGTGTAACTAAGCTCCGCTAAAAGTTGAATTTTATTTGGTATCATTGAATTCTTTTTAGATCCAATATTAAAAATGATTAGTATTGCTATTGAACTAATAACCATAAACAAACTTGCATTTGTAAATGAAATATCAATTGTACCCATTTTAATTTCAGGACCAATTCTATAAACCTCAAATTGGTTCATTGGATTTGCTGCCATAATTTTTATAATCTATTTTTGCATATTTTTTGCGGATTTAATTACGTTCATTATACCCGCAATAACACCCACAAAAAAAAATATTAAAATTAACCATGGTTTAGTACCAAAGGTCTTGTCTAAAATAAACCCAATAATTGTCCCTACCGCAACAGCGGATACTAGCTCTGTACTAAGCTTAAAAGCTGTACCAATCGGCGAGGGATCAACGTTTTTTTTGGCAAAGTCCCTTTTCAGAGCCTTCTTCTTTGCAATCTCTAAGCGAGTTTTAAAATGATCTTTAGACATTTATATTTTTTTTAAGCAACCATACTCTCTGCTTTCTGCAAATCAACAGCAACCAACTGACTTATCCCTTTTTCTGGCATTGTTACTCCGTAAAGTCTATTCATTTTGGACATTGTTAAAGCGTGATGAGTTACAATAACAAATTTTGTATTAGTTATTTTTGTAAGATCCTCAAGTAAATTGCAGAATCTAGTTACATTGGCATCGTCTAAAGGAGCATCAACTTCGTCAAGAACACATATAGGAGATGGATTAGTTAAGAAAACTGCAAATATTAGAGATAATGCAGTTAAAGCCTGTTCTCCACCAGAGAGTAGCGTTATCGATTGAAGTCTTTTGCCCGGTGGGCTTACTAACATTTCCAAACCAGCTTCAAGTGGATCATCTGAGTCAACTAATTCAAGTTTTGCATTTCCTCCATTGAATAATTTTGTATACACTTCATTAAACTTTCTATTAACTTTTTCGAATGCTTCTACAAGTCTCTCTCGACCTTTCTGATTAAGTTCGTTTATACTATCTTTAAGTTTTATTATTGCTGTTACTAAATCTGCACGGTCTTGTTCCATCTTCTTAATCTCAGACTCATATTTATTTGTTTCTTCATCAGCTTTTAAATTAACAGATCCTAATTTTTCTCTTTCTTGTTTCTTTTTATCAAGTAAATCCTCTTGATTAATAGCGTCTGGCAATTCTTCTTTTCCAAAAAGATTTGAATTTTCTAAAATATTTTCCTCAGATAAATTTAGATCTGAAACTATTCTATCGACCAAATCACTTTTTCTCTTCTTAAGACCTTCAATTGTTGCACCTGAGCTTGCTTTTCTTTCACGGATTTTAATTGACTGTTCTTGGACTTCATTTAATTGTTGTCTCAAATTTTCTATTTTTTCATCGGTATTTTCTATTATATTTTCATTTTCTTTTTTTTCTTCTTCCGAGATCCTTAAATTTTCTGAAATTTGCCCCTTTTTTTCAGCTTGTAATTTTGGCTGACTATCTAATTTAGTTAATTTTAAACTTAATTTATTTTTTCTTTCAGTCAATTCTGTTACCATTTTTTCTGAGTTTGACAGTAAATTTTTCCAGCTTTTTATTTCTTTATCTATTATATTTATTCTTTCACTTCTTTTGGTTGAGTCTTTTTTAATATTTTGATTTTTACTAAAATTGTCAGCATATTCATCGATAATTTTTTTTAAATTGTCAATTACATTAATTGCATCCTCATTTTTTTTTGAATAGACAAGTTCTTTAATTTTGTTAATTTCTAAATTTAGTTTGTTATTGGCTTCATCTAAATCTTTATTAGATTTTTTTTCTGTTTCATAATATTTTGAATCAATTTCAATTAGTTCACTTTTCTCTTCTTTAAGTCTCTTTTCGTTAGATTTTGCATCAATAACTATTCCTTTTTCTCTATTAATGTCATCGTCAAATGTCTGAAGAGATTTCCTTATATTCTCTATTTCAATATAAATTCTCTCATTTTCTTCATCAAGGCTTTGCAGCTCTAAATTAAGTCTCTGAATTTTTGATAAATTTTCTATATTTTTTTCTCTTAGAGGAGTGATTTTTTCAGTCTCAAATTTAATTGTTTTTTCAAAATCTGAAATTTTTTCATTAAATCCACTTACCTCACCTTCGGCCTCTGTATTGATCTCATTTTCAATTCTAATTTCTTTATCGATCTCTATAAGTTTTAAATAATATAAGCCTGCTTCAATTTTTTTTATTTCATCAGATATATTTTTATATCTTGTAGCCTCTTCTGCCTGTTTTTGTAAATTTGCCAATTGTTTTTCTTGTTGTTTCCTAAGCTCATCAGCTCTTTTCAAGTTGTTTTCAGCAGCATTTAATCTTAATTCAGCCTCATGTCTTCTCACGTGTAGGCCCGATATTCCCGCTGCTTCTTCTAGGATTGTTCTTCTATCTGTTGGTTTTGCTGTAACTAATGCACCGATACGTCCCTGACTTATCATAGAAGGAGAATGTGCCCCAGTCGATAAATCAGCAAAAAACATTTGAGCATCTCTAGCTCTGACTTCCTTATCATTTATATAAAATTTTGAACCTCTATCTTTTTCAATTTTTCTTTTAATATTAATTTCATTAAATTCTCTAAACTGTATTGGACCCTCATTGTTGTTATTTAGAATAGTTACAGAAACTTCTGCAATATTTTTTGAAGTTTTATTAGACGTTCCAGAAAATATTACATCTTCCATTCCAGTTCCTCTCATACTTTTTGCAGATGTTTCTCCCATCACCCACCTCAAAGACTCAACAATATTAGATTTACCACATCCGTTTGGACCAACTATTCCCGTTAAACCGTCTTCAATTAAGAAGTCTGTTTTATCTGCAAAAGATTTAAATCCATTCAGGTTAATTTTTTTAAATTCCATAAATTTATTTATAACATTTTTTCTATAATCTTTTTTAAATTTTTATAATTAAGTGTTTTTTCAAATTTTTTATTATTTATAATTATCGTAGGAGTAGAATTTACTTTAAATTTTTTTGTTCCTTCGATTCGATCATTTAAGATAAAATTTTCAATTTCTTTATCATTTAGACATTTTTCAAAATTTATTTTAAACCCCTGGTCATTAATAAATTTTTTAATATTTATATTTAATTCGTCAACTGATTTTCCTTTTACCCAAGACTGTTGATTTGAATATAAAGAATCCAAAATTTGCAAACTTTGATCTGGTTTACATTGTGCAATTTTTGATGCATTTAAGGCTGCAATATCTAGGGGGAAGTGTCTAAATTCAATTTTTAATAAACCTTTATTTATAAATTCTTTTTTAAGCTTAGGGTATATATTAGAGTGAAAATCAGCACAATGACTACATGTTAAGGACTCATATGCAATAATTGTAATTTTGGCGTCTTCATTGCCTGAGGTTATTCTTTTAATTTCTGAATTAACACTGATAGTAAATCCAAAAAAAATTATCAAAGTAATGAGAATTTTATTCATATTCTTTAAAAACCTTAGCTAATTCAAGAAGAGACTTTTTAATTTTTTCATTCCTAATATTATCAACTTTTTTTACATATTTGCTATTTATAATATTTTTTTTGGGAAATTTTTTTTTTAAGATTTTGTAATTTTCATCACTAAAGATAGTAAATTTAAGTCTTTCTACTACAGTGTCACCAAAAAAATTATTCATCCTATCTATTATTTCTTTTTTTGAATATTCTAAATCAATCTCATGACCCTTCTTCACCATGATAATTAAAGTACTTACTCCAAATTTATTAGAATTTTTAAGGGATTTTGGGTAACAAATTTTAAACAAGTTATCCCCAACAATATTTTTCCAATTATTTAGTGTTTCAGAATAAATTAAACCTCTTTTATTGATGATCTTTTTAATATTTTTTGGCAAAGTGTCTTTAAACGATCTTAGGCCTTGAATGCTTTTATTTCTCTGCTTAAAATATTTTTTAAATTGCATATGGAAGAACAATTATTAGCAAAAAAAATTCTTAATTGGTATGATTTAAATAAAAGGTTATTACCATGGAGAAAAAAAGTCTCTTTCCAAAAAAGACAATATTATACATTAGTTAGCGAATTTATGTTGCAACAGACACAAGTTGCAACTGTCATTCCCTATTTTAACAGATTCATAAAGCATGTACCTAGTTTTAAAAGTCTAACAAAATTACAAAATAAAAAACTTTTAAAACTTTGGCAAGGTCTGGGATATTATTCAAGAGCAAGAAACTTAAAAAAAACCGCTCAGAAAATTACAAAAAGCTATAATGGAAATTTACCCGATAATTTCGAGGAATTATTAAAATTACCAGGCATCGGTAATTACACAGCGAGTGCAATTTTAGCAATAGTTTTTAATAGACCATATATTCCATTAGATGGAAATATAGAAAGAGTCCTAAAAAGATATCTTTATTTAAAAAAAGATTATGAGATACAAAAAGATTATCTTCAAAAAAGAAAAACAATCTTTGGTTTTTCAAAAAGATCGAACGATTATGCACAGGCTTTGATGGAATTGGGTGCTTTAGTTTGTAAACCTAAAAATCCCCTTTGTTTAAAATGTCCAATTTCAAAAAAATGTGCATCTTTTAGAAAAAGAGATTTTGAATTAAATAAGGTTACCAAAAAAAATATTAACAAGTACTTTTTAATTAAAGTTTATAAAAAAGATACTAAATATTTATTAATAAAAAATACTAGATTTAATTTTTTGAAAAACTTAAGAATATTTCCAATGGAGGAGCTTACTAAACCAAAAAGCTTTAATCAAAATTTTAATTTGAAAATGTCAAATATGAATATGAATATAGAAATACGATATTTTAATAATGATAAAAAATTTTCTCCAGGGTTCTGGATTGATCAAAAAAAATTAGACAATTATGTTTTGCCATCATTTACAAAAAAAGTTGTAAAATATTTAGAGAAAAATTAATGAAAAAAGTCGCAATAATTGGAGCAGGAATTTCTGGACTTTTTATTGCAAATCTATTCAAAAAAAATTCAAATTATCAAGTTACAATTTTTGAAAAAAACAGTAAGATTAAATTAGAAGAAGGTTATGGTATTCAATTATCAGTGAATAGCATAAAGTTATTAAATGAAATACAATTCGACAAATTAGAAGAGGAAAAAAAATTTAATCCAAATAAAATTAACTTCTACTCAATAAAAAATTCTTATAAAATTTGTGAATTAAAGATTTCAGATTTTAATACCGATAATTGTAAATATACCACTCTTAAAAGGTCAAATCTTATAAACTTTCTTAAAAAAGATTTGCAGAAACTTATAAAAACTAATCACAGCATTTCACGAATAGATCAATATAATAAAGTTATAAAAATTACTTTTGAAAATAATTTTACTTATAAATGTGATTATTTAATTATTTCAGATGGTGTATTTTCAAAAAGTAAAAATCTTATATCAAAAAGCAAAATTCAACCGCGCTATAATAATACACTGGCTATAAGAGGAACAATACCAAATATCTCAGATATTATTGATAAAAAAAATATTTCATTGTTTTTAGGCTCAAATTGTCATTATGTGATTTATCCAACTTCTCCTAATGGAGAATTAAATTTTATAGGTGTAACAAAATATAAACTCTCAAATGATAAACAAAAAAATTTCTCGTTATTTAATAATGATAAATTTATAAAAAAAATTTTAGGAAAAATCCCTTCAAAGAATAAAGAATTTTTTAAGAATATAAGAAATTTAAAGATATATCCCGTTTTTGTTAGTGGTGATTTTTTTGAAATAAAAAATAATAATATTCACTTGATTGGTGATGCCTTTTTTGCTTTTCCACCGTCATTTGCACAAGGCGCATCTCAATCGATTGAAAGTGCGTATGAACTATTTAAAAGTATAGAAAATAATCTAGAAAGTAATTATTTTAAAAATAGAGTTAATAAAACAAAGATGGTTAATAATCGTTCAAAATTTAATCAATTTTTATTTCATTTATCTAATCCTTTGATAGTTTCAATAAGAAATATTCTTTTAAAGAAATTAATAAAAAATAAAAAGTTTTTAGATAACTATCTCGGCAAAATATATAAAAATTAGTTATTAGAAATTAATCTTCGTCTAAGATGATCGATAGGAACTACTGTTCCATTTAAATTATAGTGCCAGTAGGTCCACCCATTACAACTCTCTGCACCAAGTATTTTTGCTGCTACTTTATGAATTGAACCTTCAGTCTGAGCATGTTTAATACTACCATCAGCCATTATTTTTGCATTAATTTTCTGTTTATCGTCAAAAATAGTTGTACCTGGCTTGATTATACCTAATTCAACTAATGAACCAAAAGGTACTCTTGGTTTAGACCTGTTGTTTTGTAACGTATCTAGAAAATCATCCTCAATAGGTTTTATTTTTTTTAATCTTTGTTTAGCAGCTTTAAAATAAATTTTTTCCTTCTCAATACCATAATAATTTCTACTTAATTTTTTAGCAACTGTAGCAGTAGTTCCTGAACCTAAAAAAGGGTCTAAAATAAAGTCATTTTTATTTGAAGTTGCTAACAAAATTCTATGGAGAAGAGCCTCCGGTTTTTGAGTAGAGTGCACTTTTTTACCATTTTTCTTAAGTCTTTCCGAACCGCTGCAAATTGGTAATTCCCAATTTGACCTCATTTGAAGATCATCATTCAAACACTTTAAGGATTGATAATTAAATGTATATTTTGATTTTTCTGATTTTGATGCCCAGATTAATGTCTCATGAGCGTTGGTAAATCTTGTGCCTTTAAAGTTTGGCATTGGATTTTTTTTATTCCAAATAACATCATTTAAAATCCAGAAACCTAAATTTTGAATAGCTGTACCAACTCTAAAAATATTATGGTAGCTACCAATAACCCAAATAGCTCCATTTTTTTTTAGCACTCTTTTACATTCATTTAACCAAGACTTAGTAAAATCATCATATTTTTTAAAATTTTCAAATTGATCCCACTTGTCATTTACAGCATTTACTTTAGAGCTGTCTGGTCTGATTAGCTCTTTTTTTAATTGCAAGTTGTAGGGTGGATCAGCAAAAATTAGGTCAAAAGTTTCATCAGGAATTTTTTTGAGTTCCTGTAAGCAGTTTCCATTAATTAATCTATTTTTTAAGACTAGTTTCATTTTGTAATAATAAATTAGACTTTAAAAAGATTCTTTGGTCAACCTAGGATTGAATTATTTTAGATCCAATTGTGTAATTTTATTTTCTAATCACAACATATGGTGTTTCTACGTGAAACTTATCTAAATTTTAAAATCGGTGAAAAATTTTTTCTATGGTAGTGAGTTATTCCTAAATTTTGAATTGCTCTAAGATGTTGTTTAGTCCCATAACCAAAATTTTGGTCCCAACCATAACCTTTAAATTTTTTAGATAATTTGCAAATCATTTTATCTCGAGTAACTTTTGCAACTATAGATGCAGCTGAAATTGACGGTATTCTTTGATCTCCTTTAATTATTGCTTTGAGTTTAAAATTCTCAATTTCAGGTAATTTGTTACCATCAATGAGAGTTATTGTTGGTTTTCTTTTAAGTTTTTTTATGGCTCTCTTCATAGCTAATAAACTTGCATTTAGTATATTAATTTTTTCAATTTCTTTCACAGATGCTTTTCCAATCGCCCAAATAGAGTTTTTCTTAATATATTTTGATAACTTTTCTCTTTTCTTTTTCGTCAAACTTTTTGAGTCTTTCAATAATTTTTTATTAATAGATTTATTTAGAATAACTGCAGCTGCATAAACTGGCCCTATTAAGCTACCTCGACCAACCTCATCAACTCCTGCAATAATTTTCATTAAATTTTAATATTAAGATCTATAATTTTTTCTCTAATTTTTTTTAAATCCATCCAGGAATATTTTTTAAATTCAGGAAATCTTATAAGGTAAGAGGGACTATATGTTATCATTATTGGAATACTAGTGTTCCTCAAAATTATTTCATTCCATTTTCCTCTTTCATCGGAAACCTTATTTTTAAGTCCAGTGACAGATTCCATAGCTGTGCCCCCCATTAAAATAATTATTTTTGGGTTTATTATTGATATATGATCTCTTAAAAAATTTGAGTAACGTTTAATTTCTTGTACGGTTGGTTTTTTGTCATCTGGAATACGAAAATTAACAGAATAAGTTAAATATATTTTTTTAATATCAATGTTAATTGCATTTAGCATTTTTTTTAAAAGTCTACCAACTTCACCCTCAAAAACAAAACCAGTTTTATCTTCCTCTACTCCTGGTGCTTCTCCAATTAACATTATAGAGCTATTGATATCTCCATTTCCAAAAACAAGGTTTTTTGCATTAATTTTTAAATTACAATCTTCAATTGAATCTATTCTTTTTCTTAAATCCAGTAATTTTTTGCTCTTATTTATAACGGTTTTTTCAATATTTTTTGTATATACAAGTCTGTCTATAGGTTTTTTACCAAAGACAAATTGTGGCTCTATATCATCTATAAATCTATCATAGTATTTGTCATTTTGATTTAAATTTTTTTTAGTCATAATGTTTAATAATGTTAATTAAAAAAATAAAATTTTTCTTAGTAATTTTATTACTCTACCAGACACCATCCTATTCTAAAAGTAGTAGTTTTGGTAATTTTGATTCAAAAAATTTATCAAAGTATTTTTCTGGAATTGTAGCTTTAGAAAATAGTGAAAACAGCAAGGCTTTAGATTTTTTTAAATCATCCAAAGTTTTAATTGACATACACGATCCTTACTTAAGAAGATATATTTTTTCTTTAGTTTTAGAAAAAAAAATTCCACATGCGATAAATATTTTAAGAAGCAATAAAAAAAAGAATAATTCTAAATTTTTCGATGCATACTTAATTCTGATTTTAGATGATCTTAAGAAAGGAAATTTTGATAAAGCGCTTAAAACTTCCAAAAAAGCAATTAATTTCTCAAATAATAAATTTGAATCGGCTATATTAAAGAGCTTAAAACAATATATTTTTGTATTTAAAGAAAAAAAAATATTAAATAACGAAAAAAATTTAGGTGAATTATCAATTATCACAGAAACATTTCAAAGATGCTATTTAGATGACGAACGTACAGACATATATTTTACAAATTTATTTAGCTCTGCATCAACGGACTACACGAGATATATTTTCTTTTACCTAAGTTATCTAATCGAAAATAAAAATTTAGTTCCAATAAAAGAAATATTAGATGATATTGACTTTATGAAAAGTCCATTGCTTTTATCACAAGCAAAAAGTTGGATAAAGAATGATAAAAAAGAAAAAATTGTTGAGTTTTTTTCTTGCAAAAATCATAATGATTTAATTAGTGAGTTTTTATTCCTAATTTCAAACTTATATTCATCTGAAGAAAATTTTGAAAAGTCAAATTTTTATCTAAATCTATCAAATTATTTAAACCCAAAATTTATTTTTAACCTTTCATTGGTAGCAGAAAATCAATTTTTTAATAAAGATTATCAAGCAGTAAAAAAAACATTAAAAAATTTTAAAAAAGAAAATATTTTTTATTATTGGTATCGTATTAAAAAAGAGGCAAAAATAATTTCAAAATTAAATAGTCAAAAAGACTCAATAGATTTTGTTGAAAACGAGTTTGATAAAATCGAAAATCCTAATAATAAAATCATATTTGACATTGCAAATTTTTATAGGAATTCAAAAGAATACAAAAAAGCGATTAAATTTTATACCAAAATTTTAAATGTAATTAATGAAAATTCTGACATCAAGTTCGACCTTCTTTATAGAAGAGGAAGCTGCTTTGAAAGAATTGGAGATTTTGAAAAAGCTGATAAAGATTTACTAGCGTCACTCAAAATTAATGCTGATGATGCTTATGTTCTAAATTATTTGGCTTATTCGTGGTTAGAGAGAAATTTTAAAATTAATGATGCGATGGAAATGTTAAAAATTGCCTACGAAGCTGAAAGTGATGATCCTTACATTATAGACTCGATCGGTTGGGCATATTTTTTAACAGCTGACTATACAAAAGCAGAGGAATTTTTGAAAAGGGCAGTCGAACTAATGCCTGACGATCCAATAGTTAATGATCATTATGGAGATGTATTATGGAAATTAGGTCAAAAAATTCAAGCAAGATACTTTTGGACTAGTGCTCTTAAAATGGATGATGCCGACGACGAAATGATAAAAAAAATAAATATTAAAATATTTGAGGGTCTAGAAAATTCTTAAAATGTTCAATTATAAGATCAAATCTTATGCTAAAATAAATTTAGCATTAAACATAGTAGGTAAAAAAAATTCTTTACATAAAATTGAGAGTATTGTCGCGTTTATTGATCTGCATGATATCATTGCAATTAAAAAGATAAGTAAAAAAAACCATAATATTTCTTTTAGTGGGAAATTTTCAAAAAATATATCTAAAAGAAATACTGTGTCTAAATTATTAAAAATACTTGATGATCAAAATTTACTTAAAAATAAAAAATTTAAAATCGATGTTAATAAAAAAATTCCAAATAAGGCTGGTCTAGGAGGAGGATCTATGAATGCATCAAGTATTTTGAATTTTTTTATTAAAAAAAAGATAATCAAAATTTCAAAGAAAAGAATTGCCCAGATTTCAAACTCTATAGGTTCAGATGTGATTTTGGGTCTAAATCCTAAAAATTCTATTTTAAATTCTAAAAATCAATTAAAATCTTTTTCAAATTATAAAACTATACATATTTTAATTGTAAAACCTAACTTTGGATGTTCCACAGAAGAAATCTATTCAAAAGTTGAAAGATTTGACAAACCTATATTGAATTTACCAAATAAGAATATGTTTAAATTTAAGTGCTTAAAAAAAATGAGTAATAGTTTAGAACCGATTTCTTTTTCAAAATATCCAAAATTAAAAAAAATCAAATTTGAACTTGAGGATATGTTAAAACCCGATTTTGTGAGGATGACCGGTTCAGGATCTGCTTTAGTTGCATATTTTCAATCAAAAAAAAGATGTGAAAGAGCAAGGAAAAAGTTTATTAAAAAATATAAAAATTACTGGTGTATAGCTTCAAAAACTATATAAACTCTAATTTTTTATATTATACAAAACAAATATTGGGGCGTAGCCAAGCGGTAAGGCACGGGTTTTTGGTACCTGCATCCTAGGTTCGAATCCTAGCGCCCCAGCCAACTATGAAAAGTTTTTTAGATAAAATACTCTTTAGATCAAATAATTTAGAAAATATTAGTTCCAACATAAAAAACTTTACAAAAAAAACTTCTGCAGAAAAAATTTTCGATGTAATTAATAATTATTCTAAGAATAGTGAAATTAGATATGTTGGAGGTTTGATAAGGAAGATAATTAATGAGGAAATTGTTAACGATATTGATCTAGCAACAAATCTTGAGCCAAAAGAGATTTGTAAAGTATTAAAAGAAAATAGAATTGATTTTTATGAAACTGGTATTGAGCATGGGACTATTACAGCTTTGTTAAATCAACAGAAATTTGAAATAACAACCTTGAGAAAAGATATATCAACAGATGGAAGACATGCCAAAGTTGAATTCTCAAAAGATTGGAAGATAGATGCTTCTAGACGAGATTTTACTATTAATTCAATTTATTCTGATAAAGATGGAAATTTATTTGATCCGTTTAATGGTATACACGACTTAAAGAGAGGTTTAGTAAATTTTATTGGAGACGCAGATAAAAGAATTAAGGAAGATTATCTTCGAATATTACGATATATTAGATTTTTTTTAGAATACTCAAAACTGCCTCACAATTTAGAACTTATTAAAAAATTAAAAATAAATATTGGTGGAATATCAAAATTATCTAAGGATAGGTTATTAAATGAACTTAGAAAAATAGCAAAATTAAATAGTTTAGAAAAATTATCTAAAGATAAAATTAGTCAAGATTTAATCTTAATGATTTTCCCAGAACTTAAAAATATTAAAATATTTTCAAAATTAGATACTTATAAGAAAAAAATATTGAATGAAATGGATTTTATATTTTTGCTATCATTAATGATAATTGATGGTTCTGACAATGTTGACTATTTTTTTTATAAATTTAATATTTCAAAAAAAGATCAAAAAAGAATAAAAATATTAGATAATTTCTACAAAGATAAAATTAATTCCAAGACATTCACAGAAAATTCAATGAATAGAATGTTTTATTATGAAGGAAGGCAAGCAATAATTGATGTATTAAAATTTAGAATAATAAAACTAAAAAAGTTTGATAAAAACTTATTTGAATTGGTTAAGCTTTACGAAAAAAAAACAATTCCCGTATTGCCAATAAAAACCGAGGTTTTGATGAAAAAATACCATCTTTCTGAAGGCCATAAACTAGGCACTACGCTAAAAATTATAGAGGAAGAGTGGATAAAAAATAACTTTCAAATTTCTGATAAGCAAATTGATTATATAGTAAAAAACTAAATATATTTTACGTCTTTTATTTCAAAATTTTTTATTCCAGCAGGAGTAGTTATTTCTACTAATTCATTTTTACTTTTTCCTATAAGACCTTTGCCTATAGGAGACTGGAAGTAAATAAGTTTTTGTTTTAGATCCGCCTCATCTTTACCTACAATTTTGTAACTTATTTTTTCTTTTGTATCCAAATTTTCTAAATAAACCGTAGAACCAAAAATTACCTTTCCGTCATTATTCAATTTAGTAACATCAATTATATTTGCTCTGCCAATAATATCATTGATTTCTGTAATTCTACTTTCGTTATATGATTGTTCCTCTTTGGCAGCATGGTATTCTGCGTTTTCTTTTAAATCACCATGAGATCTTGCTTCAGCGATTGCTGCAACGATTTCAGGTCTTTTTTTTTCTTTCAAAAAAATTAATTCATCCTTCAGCTTTTGTAATCCATTTAGAGTTATTGGTTCTTTATTCATTTTATTTCCATTTAGCGGTAGGTGGAAGTGACATCAGTATTCCCTCAATGTTTCCACCAGTCTGTAATCCAAATTTTGTTCCTCGATCATATAGTAAGTTGAATTCTATATATCTGCCTCTTTTAATATATTGTAAATCTTTATGTTTTGAGGTCCATTTTTTTTTTATTTTTTTATTTATTATTTTTTGGAAAATATATTCAAATGTGACCCCAACATCTCTCACAAATTTGAAATCATCTTCAAAATTATTTTTTTTATAATCAAAAAAAATTCCTCCAATACCCCTAGGTTCATTTCTATGTGGTAAGTAAAAATACTCGTCGCACCATTTTTTATATTTTGAATAGTACTTTTTGTTATGACGATTACACATTTTTTTTAATATATTGTGAATTTCTTTTCTCTCTCTTTCATCTTTAATAGATGGAGTTACATCCATTCCACCTCCAAACCAATCATAAGTAGTCGATATATATCTTGTATTAAAATGCATCGCTGGTATCAAAGGATTTTTCATATGCATAACAACTGAAATTCCAGATGCCCAAAATCTGGGATCTTTTTTAGCC
>CACJOA010000018.1 GCA_902594915.1 uncultured Pelagibacteraceae bacterium
CTAAAATAAAAAAAAATTCTGAAATGAATTTTTTTCAATGGTCATCAAAAGATCCTCTTCTTGTCAATAGATATGGTATTCCAGAACCAATTTCTAATAAGGTTAAGCATCCGGATATTTTATTAATTCCGCTTTTAGCCTTTGATAATGATTTTAATAGAATTGGTTATGGTGGTGGTTTTTATGATAGATATATCCATAAAATTCAAAAATTTAAAAAAATTACAAAGATTGGAATAGCTTATTCTTTTCAGAAAGTTAAGAAAATACCCATAGATAATCATGATATAAAATTAGATTTTATATTTACTGAAAAGAATAAGAATTAAAATGAAAATATTATTTTTAGGAGATGTTGTTGGTCTATCGGGCTCCTCAAAAGTATTAGAGAATCTCTCTGAACAAATTTTAATAAATAAAATTGATTTTGTAGTAATAAATGCTGAAAATGCAGATGTATCAGGCGTAGGCTTAACAAAAGAAATTTGTGAAAATTTTTTTAATTGTGGTGTTAACGTAATAACAACTGGTAATCATGTATGGGATCAAAAAAATATTATGAATTTTATCGATAAAGAAAATAGATTATTAAGGCCTGAGAATTTATTTGAGCCAGCACCTGGTAAGGGATTTGGGATCTATACAGTGAGAGAAAACTTAAAAATTGGAGTTTTAAATTTGATTGGAAATGTATTTATGAAAAAGAGCAATGACGTATTTGAAACTGCTAGAAGATTTAATGAAAAATATAAACTAAAAAAAGATTATGATTTTTTAGTAGTTGATTTTCACGGAGAAATTACAAGTGAAAAAAATGCTATTGGATATTATTTTGATGGAAAAGCAACATTAGTTGTTGGTACTCACACACATATCCCAACAAATGACGCAAGAGTTTTAAACAAGGGAACTGCGTATCAAACAGATGCAGGTATGTGCGGAGACTACGACTCAGTTATTGGCATGAATAAAGATAATTCTTTAAACAAATTCTTAAAAAAAGAATCGATCAAACATTATCCTGCAAAAGGTGAAGCAACATTAAGTGGAGTTATAGTAGATTGTAACAGAGAAACTGGTTTAGCTAATAAAATTGAAAGCTATATTTTTGGAGGTCAATTAAGTAAAGAGATTTAATATATGGCTGGACATTCTCATTGGGCAGGAATAAAACATAAAAAAGGAAAAGCGGATAAACAAAGATCAAAAATCTTCTCCAAATTATCTAAAGAAATTACAGTAGCTGCAAAATTAGGAGACAAAGATCCTGCGATTAATCCTAGGTTAAGATCTGCAATTCAAGCAGCAAGATCTGCAAATATGCCAAAAGATAACATTAATAGAGCTATAGATAAGTCATCTTTTAACACAGAATTAAATTTTGAAAATTTAAGATATGAAGGATTTGGGCCAGAAAATATTGCTGTCATTGTTGAGGCTCTTACTGATAATAAAAATAGAACTGCCTCGAATATTAGAACAATTTTCCAAAAATCTGGAGGCAATCTTGGAACGCAGGGTTCTGCTTCACATAACTTTAGTCAAATAGGAGTAATTAAAATTGATAAAAAAGTTATTTCTTACGACAGTATATTTGAATTAGCTATCGAGGCAGGAGCTGAAGAGTGTATTTCAAAAGATAATTTTCATGAAATTCATTGTTCAACTACCGAAATTTACAATATCAAAAAAGAATTAGAAAAAGAAATTTCGAATTTTATTTCAACAGAAATTGAGTGGATACCACTCAATAGTATAAAAATTCCAAAAGAAAAAAATGAGGATTTGATTAGTTTTTTCGAATTATTAGAAGATGATGATGATGTACAAAATGTTTATTCAAATGTTGAATTTGGAGATTAAGAAATGTTAATTATTGGTATAGATCCTGGTATATCAGGTTCAATTTGTTTTTTGGAGGATGGTAAAATTTTAGATGTTATAGAGATGCCAACAATGACTGAGGGAAAAAAAAATAAAAAGCAAGTTAATGGGTCGCAAATTTATAATGAAATTTTAAAAAGAACTAAAAATTTTGAAAAAAATAAAATTAGAGTAGTTATTGAGCAGGTGTCTGCAATGCCAGGACAAGGAGTTACTAGTATGTTTAATTTTGGTCAATCTTTTGGGATTTTAAAGGGTATTTGCGCCGCTATGCAGTTGCCTATGTATCTTGTAAGACCAGCAAAGTGGAAAAAGTATTTTAATCTTATTAATTCTGAGAAAGATGCCAGTAGAACAAGAGCTATAGAAATTTTTCCTTATTTTTCATCACAATTATCAAAAAAAAAGGACTCAAATAAAGCCGATGCTATTTTAATCGCAAGTTTTTACTATGAAACTTATCAAAATGAGTAATAATTCAAAAATATAAAGACAAATTCATGACACATTTAAGTGTGAGAAGTCATCATGGAAGCTGATATATCGACTCAAGCAGTAGGCTTAGCCTCAAATGCTGATTTTTCTTTAATGAATCTGTTTATAAGAGCAGATGTTGTAGTAAAGGCTGTTATTATTCTTCTAATTTTAAGTTCTATTTATTCTTGGGCAGTAATAATTGACAAATTTAGATTGTTTAAAAGAATAAATCAGTCATCAGAAGAATTTGAAACAAAATTTTGGAATTCTAAATCAGCCGAAACATTTTATAATAATCTTCCTGCTAATACTCAAGATCCTATGGCTTTAGTTTTTAAAGATGCAATGCAAGGTTTATTAAAAAGAAAATCTAAATCTGACTTAACAAATAGAATGACCACAATGCTAGAGACTGGAATTGAAAAACAAATGTCTAAAATTAGTAAAGGTTTTACTTTCCTAGCAACGGTTGGCTCAACAGCACCTTTTATAGGTTTATTTGGAACTGTTTGGGGTATAATGAATTCATTTCAATCGATTGCAATTTCCAGAAATACAAGTTTAGCTATTGTTGCACCAGGAATAGCTGAGGCTTTATTTGCAACTGCTTTAGGTTTATTGGCAGCAATCCCTGCTGTAATTGCTTATAATAAATTCAATAATGACTCAATAAAATATTCTCAAAGATTAGAAAATTTTTCAAAAAGATTTTTAACAATTATCTAAAATGGCTTTTAAATTAAATCGTTCGTCTAAAGAACCAATGAGCGAAATAAACGTTACACCTTTTGTTGATGTTATGTTGGTCCTTTTAATAATATTTATGGTCACTGCTCCATTATTAACTGTTGGTGTTCAAGTCGATCTACCTGAAAGTTCAGCAGACTCTTTACCTGAAGAAGCAGAGCCATTAACTTTATCCATTAATTCTAAAGGAGAAATTTTTATTCAAGAATCTAAAGTCGAATATGAAAAAATAATTGCTAAAGTTTTAGCTGTTTCAAAAAATAGAACTGATACAAGAATTTATGTTAGAGGTGACAAAACAATAAATTATGGAAGGGTTTTAGAAATAATGGGATTATTATCTGGTTCAGGTTTTACAAAAGTAGCACTTATTTCTGAGCCGTATAAGGAAAGGTAAATTTGTGAATAGAAGTATAATAATTTCTTCTGTTTTACATTTAATTTTGATTATGATAACAGCGATAAGTCTGCCGTTTTTAGCAAAAAAACCTATCGACCTACCTCCAATTGTTTCAATTGAACTTATACAAATTACAGATAAGACAAACATACCTTTTGCCCCAAAAGCTAAAAAAACGATAGAAAAAATTAAAGAGAAAGAAAAAAAACTTGTATCAGAGCAAGCTCCTCCAAAAAAAGTAAAAAAGATTAAACCAGATTCCGTACCGATGCCAGAGGATGATATTAAAAAGATTGAAAAAATTTTAGAGGATAAGCAAAATCCTGATAAAATTGATAATGAAGTAAAGCAAGTTTCTGAGTTTGAAAAAGATGAGTTGTTTGATCCTAATAATATCGCAGCATTAATTGATAAGTCAAAAGAGGAAGTTGCTGAGACAATAAATAAATCAGATAAAGTTACTCAAGATCAACAAAAAAGTGTAGATGTTTCAGGACTATCATTAAGTGAGGAAGATGCACTGAAAGCACAAATATTTGGTTGCTGGAGTATTCCTCTTGGATTACCATATAATGAGAATCTGTTAGTTAGAATTAAGCTTCAATTAAATCCAGATGGCACTGTTTCGGAATCTGAAATTTTAGATCATGCTAGAATGAATAAACCTGGACAGGGTTTTTATAAAGTTTTAGCTGAAAGTGCTTTGAGAGCAATCAAATTGTGTCAACCTTTAAGAGTTCCTACTACAGGTTATGAAAGATGGAAGGAATTACAATTAAATTTTGATGCAAGAGAAATGCTAGAAGGGTAGTATATTTTTGTGAAAAGAATTTTAATAACAACATTATTAATTATTATACCAATCAAAGTTTTTGCATTAATTGAAGTAGATATAACTAGAGGTAACTTAAATCCCCTCCCGATTGCCGTTTCACCATTATCTATTGATGATAGATCAAAAAAAAATTTTAAAAATATTTTAAAAAAAGAGAATATAGGTATTGAAATATCATCTGTAGTAGAAAATAATTTAAAAATTTCTGGATTATTTAATCCATTAAATAAAGATGCTTTTTTACAAGCGCCGGATATCGCAAATTTAAAACCTAGATTTGAAGATTGGAATTTAATAAAAGCACAAGCCTTAATTACTGGAAAAGTAAATTTTGTTAATGATAAATTAAGAGTTGAATTCAGATTGTGGGATGTTTTAGCTGGTAAAGAAATGATGGCCCTTGCTTTTACTACGGTTCCAAATAATTGGAGGAGAGTGGGCCATATTATAACTGACAAAGTATACGAAAGATTAACTGGTGAGAAGGGATATTTTGATACAAGAATTATATATGTTGCTGAGGAAGGTCCAAAAACCAGAAGGATAAAAAAACTAGCAATTATGGACCAGGACGGAGCTAATAACAAATTCTTAACACTAGGAAATGAACTCGTCTTAACACCAAGATTTAACCCTACAAGTCAAATGGTAACATATCTATCTTATTTTAGGAATTTACCTAGAGTTTATTTGTTGGATATTGAAACTGGCATGCAAGAGGTAGTTGGAGATTTTCCTGGTATGACGTTTGCACCAAGGTTTTCTCCAAATGGAAAAAAGATAATCATGAGTTTTGCAAAAGATGGTAATTCAGATATTTATACTATGGACTTAGAAAATAGAATTGTTGAAAAAATTACGAACCATCCATCGATAGATACTTCACCCTCATATTCACCTGATGGAAAATTTATTTGTTTTAATTCTGATAGAAGTGGATACCAACAAATTTATGTAATGAAAAGTGATGGTACAAATGTAAAAAGAATTTCATTTGGAAAAGGTCTTTATGGTACACCAGTTTGGTCTCCTAGAGGAGACCTAATAGCTTTTACTAAACTCCACAAAGGAAAGTTTTATATTGGTGTAATGAGAACTGATGGAAGTGGTGAGAGATTATTGACTGAAAATTTTTATCAAGAGGCTCCTTCATGGTCTCCAAATGGAAGAGTCTTAATTTTTTATAGAGAGACAGAAACTGATGATAAGGGAGAGGGATTTTCAGCTAAATTATGGTCTATCGATTTGACAGGTTATAATGAAAGGCGTGTTAAAACACCTACTGACGCCTCAGACCCATCATGGTCATCATTATTGAGCAATTAATCAATATTATCTTGATTTTTTAACTTGAAAGATCTAATTAGTTGTGAAAAAGTTAAGAATAAGAAATATTGATCAAGGAGCAATAATGAAATTAAACAAAATTCTAAAAAACGCTTTTTTAATAACTGTAGCGTGTTTGGTTCTGTCCGCTTGTGCGACATCCAAAAAAACAGGTCAAATGCAGGGTGATGTTTATACTGGTAAAGACACAGTTGAATATTTAGCATCAGGTGTTCCAGATAGAGTTTTCTTTGCAACAAATGAATCTGTACTAACAACAGCTTCAAGAGAAACTTTAAGAAAACAAGCTGCTTGGCTAAGAAAAAATTCTAAAATTACAATTGTTTTAGAGGGGCATGCTGACGAAAGAGGAACAAGAGAATATAACTTAGCACTTGGTGAAAGAAGAGCAAATGCTGCTAAAGATTATTTAATGACTTATGGGATTTCATCAGACAGAATTTCTGTTTTAAGTTATGGTAAAGAAAGACCTGTCGATTCAGGTTCTAATCCGTTAGCTTGGTCAAAAAATAGAAGATCAGTCACTGTTAAAGCAAACTAGTCTATAAAATTTAAAGACCCTTAATCAATTGCTGATTAAGGGTCTTTTTTTTGCCATTATTTTAATCATAAGCTTGATGATGATACTTTCGAAAATAAATTTAATATTCAAAAAAATTTTATTATTTTATTTTTTTCTTATTTCATTTTCGTTAGCAGATAATCATAATTTATATGAAACTTTAGAGCAAATTCAAAATGATATTAAAACTTTAGAAAAAGCAGTTTATTCAGGTTCTATTAAATTTAATCAAAATACTACTACAAATTCTAGTAATAATTCCGAGGATGTTCTTACGAGACATTTGTTGAAACTTTCAGAAATTGAAAATCAATTTCAACAACTGACAAATAAATTTGAGGAAATAAATTTTAAGTTAGATAAATTATCAAACAGATTATCCAAAGTACAAGCCGATAATCAAATAAGATTTCAAGATTTAGAAAGCGTCATTATTCCTGATGGGGCAAGTAAAAAAATTGTAAAAAAAGATGAGAAAGTAATTCTTCCTGGAAGCTCGCAACCTCAAGATTTAGGATCTATATCATATAAAGATACTATTACTGAAAAATCATCTCAACAAACACAGTCTATTGAAACTACATCGACAATCATAACAGAGACTTTTCAAGCCGAGGAAAAAATTCTTCCAAAAGATATTCCTGAAAAGCAATATCAATTTGCAACAAGTTTTTTAAAAGTCGGAGATTATTCCACAGCTGAAAGAGCTTTTAGAGAGTTTGTAGAAACTAATCCCGAACATAACCTAGCTGGTAACGCTCAATATTGGTATGCTGAAACTTTTAGAATAAGACAGCTTTATACTGACGCTGCATCAGCATATTTGGAGGGTTATCAGAAGTATCCAAAAGGTGAAAAAGCTCCTATAAATTTATTGAAGCTTGGTGTATCCATGGTTCAAATTGGAGAAAAAGATCAGGGTTGTAAAATGATAAATGGAGTTGAAAAACAATATCCGAAAGCAAATCAATCTGTGATCCAAAAAGCAAAATATGAGTCGCAAAAATTTGAGTGCAATAAACAGAATTCCTAAGATTTTAAGAGCAAAGTTAAGAAATAATAAAATAAATAAGATTTATAAAAACTTTGAAAAATCATTAAAAATTGACGAAGCTTTTGCAGTTGCAGTATCAGGCGGACCAGATAGTTTAGCACTATCATTTTTATCAAAAATTTATTCTAGTAAAAAAAAATTACTGGTTAAGTACTATATTGTGGATCATAAGTTAAGAAATGAGTCGACCAAGGAGGCCAGAAAGGTCAAAAAAATTTTAAAAAAAAACTCAATTCACTCGCAGATATTGACTTGGAACGGTAAAAAACCCCATACCAATATTCAATCTCTGGCTAGGTTTAAAAGATATGAGTTGATATTAGATAAATGTAATAAGCACAATATTTCCAATCTACTTTTAGCACATCAGGAAGATGATCTGGTTGAAAATTTTTTTATAAGAATATTGAGAGGCAGTGGTTTAAAGGGATTAGTTTCATTAGATAAAATAAGCAAATTTGGAAATAAGACTTTGTTGAGGCCATTAATTGATCAAAAAAAAGAGGATTTAGTTTTTTTGTCTAAATATGTATTTGATTTTTATGTGGAAGATCCATCAAATAAAAATGAAAAATTTAAAAGAATAAAAGTTAGAAAATTAATAGGGGAATTGAGAGAAAATGGACTCGATACAAAAAAACTTGTTAACACCATTAAAAATTTAAAGTCTTCAAACGATGTTGTAAATTTTTATGTAGACGAAAATTTCACAAAAAATACATTTTTTTCAACAAAAAAAAACGAATTGACTTTAAATAGGGATTTTTTTTCACAGCCTTATGAGATAATATTTAGATCTTTTTCAAAATCTATTAAACTTGTTGGAAAAAAATATTATTCTGCTAGAGGTAAAAAGATTGATAAAATGATAAAAAATATTATGAATAATACAGTTTTAAGGGCAACTTTGGGCGGTTGTATCATCAAAAAGGTTAATCAGACTGTAATTATATCAAAAGAGCTTTAAATTATAGCTTTATATTACAAAATGCCACTTGTTAAATTTAGAATAATTCTTATTTTATAGCTATGAATATAAAAAATATTGCAATGTGGGCTGTCATAGTTTTTTTAACTATAGGTCTATACAATATGTTCAAAAATCCTCAAACAAATTTGAGAGGGGGAACACAAGTTATATTTTCTGAATTTTTAGACTCGGTTGAAAATGGAGAAGTTCTTAAAGTAGAAATACAAGGAAATAATATTAAAGGTGTTTATTCTAATGGAAAAAATTTTAAAACCTATTCACCAAATGATCCAAATTTAATTGAAAAACTTTCTGCAAAAGGTGTTAGCATTTCTGCAGCTCCTTTAGAGGAAAAAATGCCGTCATTGTTTGGTGTACTGCTATCTTGGTTTCCAATGTTATTGTTAATCGCGGTTTGGATTTTTTTTATGAGACAGATGCAGGGCGGCAAAGGTGGTGCTATGGGCTTTGGAAGATCAAAAGCTAAAATGATGAATGAATTAAAAGGAAAAGTTACATTTAATGACGTTGCAGGAGTTGAAGAGGCCAAAGAGGAGGTTGAAGAAATAGTAGAATTTTTAAAAGACCCAAAAAAATTTAGTAGACTTGGTGGAAAAATTCCAAGAGGTGCCTTATTGGTTGGGCCGCCAGGAACAGGAAAAACATTATTGGCTAGAGCAATAGCTGGAGAAGCTGGTGTACCTTTTTTTACAATATCAGGCTCAGACTTTGTTGAAATGTTTGTTGGAGTTGGAGCATCTAGAGTTAGGGATATGTTTGAGCAAGGAAAAAAGAATTCTCCATGTATAATATTTATTGATGAAATTGATGCAGTTGGAAGGAGTAGAGGAGCAGGCTTAGGCGGAGGTAATGATGAGAGGGAACAAACTCTAAATCAGTTGTTGGTTGAAATGGATGGTTTTGATACAAATGAGGGAGTAATAATCATTGCAGCTACAAATAGACCTGATGTATTAGACCCTGCTTTATTAAGACCTGGTAGATTTGACAGACAGGTAGTCGTTTCTAATCCAGATATAATTGGAAGAGAAAAAATTTTAAAAGTTCACGTTAAGAAAATTAAAATGGCTCCAGACGTTAATTTAAGAATTGTTGCGAGAGGAACTCCCGGTTTTTCAGGGGCAGACCTTGCAAATTTAGTAAATGAAGCTGCTTTGTTAGCTGCAAGAAAAAATAAGAGAATAGTTACATTGAATGAATTTGAAGAAGCTAAAGATAAAGTAATGATGGGTGCAGAAAGAAGATCTATGGTTATGACAGAGGAAGAGAAAACACTAACTGCTTATCATGAGGCAGGTCATGCCATTTGCACATTAAATGAAAGCGCGGCTTATCCAATACATAAAGCTACAATTGTTCCAAGAGGAAGAGCATTAGGAATGGTTATGCAATTACCTGAAAGAGATGAATTATCTCAAACTAGAGAACAATTACATGCACAAATTGCAATAGCGATGGGTGGAAGAGTAGCTGAGGAGATTATTTTTGGACATGATAAAGTAACTACTGGTGCAGCAAGTGACATTGAGCAAGTTACTAAAAGAGCAAGAGCGATGGTGATGAGAGCTGGTTTAAGCAAAGAACTTGGTCCAGTGGCTTACGGTGAAAACGAGGAGGAAGTTTTTTTAGGAAGATCAGTTGCAAGACAACAAAATATGTCTGAAGAAACTGCTAAAAAAGTAGATTCAGAAATAAGAAAAATAGTTGATAAAGGTTATGAAAGAGCGAGAAAAGTTCTTACTGAAAAAATTGATGATTTGCATAAACTTGCAAAAGCTCTTTTGACTTACGAAACTTTAACAGGCGAAGAAATCGAAAACCTTATTAACAAAAATATATATCCTGCTGATAAACAAGATTTAAAAGTTGAAGATGATAAAGGTTCAGCTCTTTCTGCGATGGGCCTAAAACCAAAGATTGTTCACTAAAAATTAATGCAAAGATATTACACTAGAGCGTGTAATTTCTATTATGGCGAACAATCAAGAAGTCTAATTAAACAAAAAAAAACCTTACCCTTATGCGGAAATAAAGATATTTCATTTGATCATATTGAATTGATTAACAGAAAATCTAGTAAGAAATTTTTTTTTCGTGATATTGAAAATATTTCAAATAAAATAAGAAAAAAAATAAATACTGATTTAAAATTAATTACCAGTCCAAAAAAATTTAAAATATTAAACCTCAATAAAATACCAAAAATTATGGGAATATTAAATGTAACCCCAGATAGTTTCTCTGATGGCGGTAAATTTAACAAAAAAAAACTGGCGATGAAGCAGTTAAAATATTTATTCAATTGTGGAGCAGATATTGTCGACATAGGAGGAGAGTCTACAAGGCCTGGCTCACGAGGAATAAGCTCTAAAATTGAATGGAATAGAATTAAAAAAATTTTGAAACAAAAAAAAAATAATAAAATTATATCACTTGATACTAGAAAGTCAGACATAATGGAAAAAGGCATAAGATCTGGGGTTAAATTAATAAATGATATTTCAGGATTAAGTTATGATAAAAATTCGATAAATATATTAAAAAAATATGATATTCCTTTTGTGATACAGCACTCATTGGGCAACCCTGAAACAATGCAGAATAATCCACAATACAAAAACGTTTTACTCGATATCTATGACTTTTTTGAAAAAAAAATTAATTTTTGCAAAAAAATTGGCATTAGTTATAAAAATATTATTTTGGATCCAGGCATTGGATTTGGAAAAAATTTGAAACATAATTTGACAATTATGAAAAATATATCGATTTACCATTCATTAGGTTTTCCTATATTACTAGGCGTATCAAGGAAGAGATTTATAAAAGAATTATCTTTAGAAAATGATAGTACATTAAGATTAGGAGGAACAATTAGCTCAAGTATTTTTGCTATGATGCAAGGAGTTCAATTTTTACGGGTTCATGATGTTAATGAAATTAATCAAAGTATTAAAATATTTAAAGAATTAATAAAATAAGAATGAAATATTTTGGAACTGACGGTATTAGGGGTCATGTTAATACGAAACATATCAATGGAGATATGTTCTTTAAATTTGGCTTAGCAGCAGGTAAATATTTTACAAATTTAAAGAAAAAAAAGCAAACAGCAATAATTGCAAAAGATACTCGTCTCTCAGGTTATGCACTTGAGCCAGCTTTAGTATCAGGTTTAGCCTCTGCTGGTATGCATGTTTATACACTAGGTCCGCTGCCAACTAATGGTCTAGCAATGTTGACAAAATCTATGAATGCAAATTTGGGAATAATGATTACAGCTTCACATAATTTATTTTATGATAACGGTCTTAAATTATTTGGTCCAGATGGTTTAAAATTATCGAATAAAATTCAGAAAAAAATTGAAAATTTAATAGATAGTAAAGTTCAAAATCATTTATCAAAACCTAAATTATTAGGAAGAGTCAAAAGATTAGAAAGTGGTACAGACGATTACCTTAAAATTATAAAAAAAAAAATACCCAGAAATTTAAGATTAAAAAATCTAAAGATCGTATTAGATTGCGCTAATGGTGCCGGATATAAGTCTGCTCCGAAAATGATTAAATCATTGGGTGCAAAATTAAAAGTTATAGGAAATAAACCAGATGGTTTTAATATAAATAAAAATTGTGGTTCGACGTTTCCAAATAAACTCCAAATAAATGTTAAAAAATACAAGGCTAATCTAGGCATTTCACTCGACGGAGACGCAGACAGAATAATTATGTGTGATGAAAAAGGATCGATTATAGACGGTGATCAAATTATAGCAGCTTTAGCACTTCAATGGAAGAAAAAGAAAATTCTTAAAGGGGGTGTAGTTGGAACATTGATGTCAAATTATGGTCTAGAGGAGTTTTTTAAAAAGAAAAAAATTAAATTTATTAGAGCAAAAGTAGGCGACAGATACGTTAAAGAAATAATGCAAAAAAAAAAATTTAATCTAGGGGGTGAGCAATCTGGTCATATTATTTTAGGTAAATTTGCAACAACAGGAGATGGTCTTCTAGTAGCTTTAGAGGTTATACAAGCCCTGAATAATAAAGTAAAAGCCAGCAATTTTTTTGATGTTTTTGAAAAAATACCTCAAATATTAATTAACATTAAGACTAAAGATTTTAACATATTGAAAAAAAAGTCAGTAAAAAATTCTATTAAAACTGCATGTAAATTGATTAAAGGTCAAGGAAGAATTCTTGTTAGAAAATCAGGAACCGAGCAAAAAATAAGAATAATGGGTGAAAGTAAAAATAAGATATTATTAAAAAAATGTATAAATATCATCTCAAAAACAATTTATTAATTTGAAACCAAAATCGAAAATTTTAATTATTGCAGGTTCAGATTCATCTGGCGGTGCTGGCATACAAGCAGATATCAAAACAGTTACTAGCCTGGGGTCATATGCCTTAACAGCGATTACAGCTGTCACTATTCAAAACACAAAAGGCGTTAAATCTGTTGTGCCCATTCCTGAAAATGAAATTAAAAATCAAATAATATTTTCAGTTAGGGATATAAAACCTGATGCTATAAAGATTGGAATGCTACATTCAAAAAAAGTGATAAAAAAAGTTCTAGAGTCTTTAAGTGAAATTAGGATAAAAAAAATAATTTTAGATCCAGTAATGGTAGCTAAAGGTGGAGCAAAATTAATTGATCAAAACGCCATAAAAGTTTTAAAAAAAGATCTTATTAAGGAAGCAACATTAATAACCCCCAATATTCCTGAGGCTCAAGTTTTAACAGGAATAAAAATTAAAAATCAAGAAGATATGATTTTAGCCTGTAAAATACTAATTGATTTAGGTGCCAAGAATGTATTAATAAAAGGCGGTCATTTAAAAACAAAAAACGTTGAAGATATTTTTGTAGGTCGATCAGGTATAAAGATTTTTATCAGTCGAAGATATAAAACCAAAAACACTCATGGAACTGGATGTACTTTATCAAGTGCGATTGCTACTTTTTTTTCATGTGGAAAAAGTATTAAGAAAGCTTGTGAGTTAGGAATTAAATATGTAAATTCTGCAATACTCACTAACCCAAAATATGGAAAAGGTAATGGCCCGATAAATCATCTTAACTCAATGATAATAGCAAAAAAATTTAAATAATGAAAAATATAGTTGTAGTTGGATCCCAATGGGGTGATGAAGGTAAAGGTAAGATAGTAGATTGGTTATCAGAACAAGCCGATGTGGTTGTAAGGTTTCAGGGAGGACATAATGCAGGACATACTTTAGTTATTGATGGAGTAACTTATAAATTAAGACTTCTTCCATCTGGAATAGTACGAAAAAATAAAATTTCTATAATTGGGAATGGTGTTGTAGTTGATCCATGGGCACTTCTTGATGAAATTGAGGAGATAAAATCTAAAGGAGTTCATGTAAACCAAGAAAATTTTATTATTTCCGAGTCAGCGAATTTGATATTACCATTTCATAGGGAAATGGATGAGATTAGAGAAGATGCTGCTGGTAAAGGAAAAATAGGTACAACAAGAAGAGGTATAGGTCCGGCATATGAAGATAAAGTCGGAAGAAGGTCAATAAGAGTTATGGATTTAAGATCTGAAAAAAATTTAGATCAGCGGTTAGAATTTGTATTGTTGCATCATAACGCAATACGAAAAGGTTTAGGAAAAAAAATTTTTGAAAAAAATAAGCTTAAAGACGATCTTTTAAAAATTGCACCTGATATTTTAAAGTTTTCTAAGCCAGTCTGGCTATTAATTGATCAGTATAAAAGACAAAAAAAAAAGATTCTTTTTGAAGGAGCTCAAGGTATTTTATTAGATGTTGATCACGGCACTTATCCTTTTGTAACATCCTCTAACACAGTTGCATCTAGCGCTGCAACTGGGGCAGGCTGCGGTCCCAATTCAATCAATTATGTTTTAGGTATTACAAAAGCTTATACAACGAGAGTTGGAGAAGGACCATTTCCTACAGAGCTGAGGGATAAAACAGGAGAGTTATTAGGGAAAAGAGGAAAAGAATTTGGAACTGTCACAAGCCGAAAAAGAAGATGTGGCTGGTTTGATGGAGTTTTAGTGAGACAGTCTATAAAGATTTCTGGTATAGACGGTATAGCTTTGACTAAGTTAGATGTTCTGGATGAATTAGACGAAATAAAAATGTGTATTGAATATCTTCTTGATGGTAAAAAAATTGATTATTTACCAGCAGCTGTAGAAGATCAATTAAAGATAAAACCTGTTTATAGAAATTTTCCAGGGTGGAAAATAAACACAAATGGTATTAAAAATATTGATGAATTACCCGAGAATGCAAAAAATTATATTTATGCAATTGAGGATTATATAGGAACTAAAATTTCAAGTATATCTACAAGTCCTGAGAGAGAGGATACAATTTTAATAGAAAATCCTTTTGAAGTTTAATTTACAGGTAATAGATTTTTAGATTTAGCTAATAGAAGCATATGTTTTTGAAGTTTTTCAAAAGCTTTATTCTCAATTTGTCTTACTCTTTCTCTACTAATTTTAAATTTTTTGCTTAAATCCTCAAGTGTTGATTGATCCTCATCTAATCTTCTTGAATATAAAATTTCTCTTTCTCTATCGTTAAGAATTTTTATAGAATTTTTTAAAAGGTCTTTTCTTTGTTCCATTTCCTCTTGATGAGCAAATTTTAAATCATGATCTAATTCTTTATCAACTAACCAATCCTGCCATTCATCACCATCTTCACCAACTTGTGCATTTAATGAAAATTCTTTTCCTGATAATCTTCTATTCATAGAAATTACTTCCTCTTTACTTACATCAAGTTTGTTTGCTATTATATCGACATGTTCACTTTTTAAATCTCCCTCACTTTGTGGGGCAATCTTATTTTTTAGTTTTTTTAGATTAAAAAATAATTTTTTTTGTGCGGTTGTAGTTCCTATTTTAACTAGACTCCATGACCTTAAAATATATTCTTGTATTGAGGCTTTAATCCACCACATGGCATATGTTGCTAGTCTAAAACCTTTTTCAGGTTCAAATTTTTTAACTGCCTGCATTAAACCAATATTTCCCTCAGAAATCATTTCATTAACTGGTAATCCATAACCTTTGTAACCCATTGCAATTTTAGCAACTAGTCTTAGATGACTTGTTACAAGCTTTTCAGCTGATTTTATATTTCCTGTTGTCTTCCAATTTTTTGCAAGCATATATTCTTCTTCAGCATCTAGCATAGGAAACTTTTTTATTTTTTCTAAATACGCAGATAGCCCACCTTCATTACTTAAGGCAGGTAAATTATTGTTAATAACTGAGTTCATAACACCGTTTATCTAATAAATTTTAAAATTATTTCAATAACTTATTTACTAGTTTTTTTAAGTGTTTTTAAAAGTTTTTCTAGATCTTTTGGTAAATTTGAGGAAAAAAGCATATTTTTTTTTGTTTTTGGGTGAATAAATCCTAGTACCTCAGCATGCAGAAATTGTCTATTAATTTTAGAAATCTGATAATCAACTTCTTTATCAATATTTTTTATCATCTTATATCTTTTTTTATATTTCTTATCACCCACAATACTATGACCCAAATACTTCATATGTACTCTTATTTGGTGAGTACGACCAGTTTCTAATTTACATTTAATTAAACTTAAAGTGGGACATTTATCATTTTCGAAAATATTGATAGTCTCATAATTTGTAATAGCTTTTTTTCCTTTAGTTTTAGATACTTCCATAAGTTGTCTATTTTTTGAGCTCCTTGTTATTAAAGTTTCTAATCTACCTTTCGATGGTCTTAATTTACCCCAAACAAGAAGTTTATAAAATCTTACGATCGAATGTTTATTAAATTGTTCAGATAAATCTCTATGAGCTTCATTATTTTTTGCAACAACAACAAGACCTGAAGTATCTTTATCAATCCTGTGTACAATCCCGGGTCTTAGTCTGCCACCAATGTTAGAGAGTGAGTTTTTGTTATAATGAATTAATGCATTAACAATTGTTTTGTCATAGTTACCCGCACCAGGATGCATTATAATACCTGCTGGTTTGTCAATTATCATTAAGTCTTTATCCTCATAATGTATATGCATTTTGTAGTCGTAAGGTTCAATATCTTTAGATTTTTGTTCAGGAATTTCTAAAAGAATATAATCCTTAAAAGAAACCTTTTTTGATGGATCTTGAATTACTTTTCCATTTATCTTTAATTTAGAGTCTAAAATAAGATTTTTAATTCTATTTCTACTTATTAGGGGGTTAGTATTTTTTATGGTGACATCAACTCTCAGATTTTTATTATTTACATCGACGTAAAAATCAAGTTTTTCAACCATTGAATTTATTAAATATTTTTTACACTAACGTTTTCTTTCGACAATAATTTATGAAGATTTTGATTTAATATAGTACAATTTGAACATTCAGTTAGTGATTTTACAAATTTTGAACTCACGTAGATATTGCTAAAATGAAACCAAAAATTTGAATTATAATGATTTGGTTTTCTATATTGTTTATTTTGGAATCCAATAGAAATGTCTTCCCACGATCTCTTGTTGTACAACGTATTTAAAAAAGATTCCTTTCTAATTTTTAAATACAAATAATTATTATCAATAAATAATTTTTTTTTAAGTTGCTCGAGTGAAAGTTTAGTAAAATTAATTTTATTTCCAAAATTAACTAAAAATGAATACTTTTCATTTTCAAATTTGTCATCTGTAAGATTAATATATAATTTTGTTCCATCATGAAAATTTGAATTTATAAAATAATTTTTTATAAATTCTGTGTCTATTTTGTTATATAATATTTTATAATTTTGTAAATATCTATCTTCATTTAAATCTAAAAAATAT
>CACJOA010000019.1 GCA_902594915.1 uncultured Pelagibacteraceae bacterium
ATGAGAAATTCAAAGTTTGTAATTGATAAGTTAGCAAAGATATTTGAACAGGGGTTGATCTCATCAAAGGATTTAGCTACTGAATTAAATGGTATTTTGAGATCAAAGAGAGACGAAATTGTTTTTAAAATGAGGTTAACGGGTAAAGATGAATTTGAGATTTTATCAAAGAGAGTTGAAAATTTAGAAAAAAAAATTGATAAACTTAAAGTAAAAAAAAAAAGAAAAACTAAACTGGCAAAAAAATCTTAACACTCAAACCATTCATTGAGGATTTTTCCAATTTAATATTACCTCCATGAGATCTAACAATATCTGAAGCAATCGACAAACCCAATCCTACGCTTGATTTTGTTTCTGCTCTCCCTTTATCAATCTTATAAAATGGTTTAAACACATTTTCGTATTCTTTTTCCGGAATTCCCGGTCCATTATCCTCTATTTTTATGAACAAATTATTATTACTTTTAGTAAGTTCAACTTTAACTTTATCTCCATACTTTATGGCGTTATCGATTATGTTATTTATACATCTGTTTATTAAATTTTTTCTACCACTTAAATAAATTCGAGAAATAAGATTAGAGGTGATATTTTGATTGTTATATTTTGTAATTATTTTTTCAATTAATTCACTTAGATTGAATTGTTCATCTTTTTCCAAATAAGTTGAACTTGTAAATTGAAGATATTCATTTAACATTTTTTCCATTTCGTTTATGTCTTCAGCAAGTTTATTAGCTAAATCTTTATCTTTAATAAAGGCAATTTGAAGCTTCATTCTTGTTAACGGTGTTCTCAAATCGTGACTTATACCAGATAACATTTCAGATCTTTGATTTAAATGTCTAACTATTCTTTTTCTCATTCTATCGAACTCGTAACCTGCTTGACGTATCTCAGCGGCCCCAGATGGTTTAAATTCCTCAATCTCCTCTCCTTTACCAAATTTTTCTGCGACCTTCGCCAAGTGTGTAATAGGTCTAGTTTGATTCTTTAAAAAAATAAGTGATATGATAACCATTATAATTGCTGGGACAGTAATCCATAATGCAAAAATTCTAGCAGATGAACTTGTCACCCGGTCTCTTGGAACTAAAAATTTAAAATAACCATTTTGATATTTAACTCTTAAATCGATAAGCTCTTTATAATTAATTGTATTAAACCAAAAATTATTTGATCCAAATTTTGATTTTAATTCTCGTCTAAGTGTTCTATCGATCGGGCTGAACCATCTTTCATCAAAATTATAGTTAAAAGTTTTATCTTCAACAAATTCGATATTTAAATCTTGATAGACTGAAAAAAGATTTGTTATTTCATCTTTGTCATAAATTTCGTCATCGTAAACTTCAATGAACGTGCTTATTTCATTAACAAGAGCTTTTGTCATTCCTTTATTTGTTTTAATCCAGAGACTATCAAAAAAAACAACTGTGATGACAAGCTGTAAAACAATAACAGGTATTGCAACTATTAATAGAGCTCTATAAAAAAGTCTCTTTGGTAAAATATTTTTAATAATTTTATTCAATCCATAAAACATATCCTACACCTCTTATTGTCTGTAAAAATTTTGGATTTTTTGGATCGATTTCAATTTTTTTCCTTAATCGAGTAATTATCACATCTATTGATCTTTCTTTATCTAATTTTATTAATTCCCCAATATCTTCTCTAGAGAAAGTTTTACCAGGATTGTCTATCATATTTTCTAAAATTTTTTTTTCTGCATTATTAATTTTAAATTCCCTTCCTTTTTTTATTATCAAAAGTTTATTAAGATCAATTTTTACATTTCGAAATTCAATGGTTCTAACTTGATCTTTCTTTCTTGTTTTGTCTAAAATATTCAGAATTCTTAGAACAAGTTCTTTTGGTTCAAATGGCTTTGGAAGATAATCATCAGCACCAATTTCTAGTCCTTTAATTCTTTCATTAGGTTCTCCTTTTGCGGTTAGAAGAATTATGGGAGTTTTCAATTTTTTTTTATGTTCCTTAATAAACTCCAACCCACTTTTGCCTGGCATCATAATATCTAAAATTATCAAATCAAACTTAATTACTTTTATTTTTTCAGACGCATCTTCTGCATTCTCTGCACTAGTAACTAAAAAGTTATTTTCATTTAAATATTTTTTTACTAGTGATCTAATTCCATCATCATCATCAACTAGCAAAATATGCGAAATAAAATTATCCATTTATTATTTTTTTTAATACTTTATCAAAATTTATAACTTCCTCAGAACTTGATTTTAGTAAAGCATTATAAATTCTTATTTTTTGTGCTTCAAAAATTTCATTAAAAATTCTTTCACCTTTTTCATTTAAAAAAATATGTTTCACCCGGGTATCTATTTCATCTCTTTTAAAAGTTATAACTTCGATTTTTATTAAGTCTTTAAGAACCCTATTAAGGCTTTGTTTCGTAATTTTAAGTTTGTCTAATAATTGTGATATTGAGATACCATGGTACATGGAAATTAGATGTATTACTTTATGATGAGCCAGACCTAATGAGTACTTATTGAGAATTTTTTTAGAATCTGAAAACGTTTCTCTGTAACTTATAAAAAGCTTTTCAATTAAATCTTTTAATTGTTCATCTTTTAGATATAAAAGTTCTTTCATTATTCGTAAGTTATATTGACATATAATAGATACAAAGATATTTTTCAGTATTAATTTATTATTTCTATATGATACCTTATGATAAAAGATCTGGAAAAATATGGTACAATGGTGATCTTGTTGATTGGTCTGATGTTAAAGTTCACGTATTAAGTCATGGTTTACATTACGCTAGCTGTGTTTTTGAGGGTGAGCGAGTGTATGACGGAACTATTTTTAAGTTAGAAGAGCACACTTCAAGATTATTTCATTCAGCAAAGAGAATGGGATTCGAAATACCATATAGTGAAGATGATATAAATTCTGCCTCAAATAAAATTATTTCAACACAAAAAGTTGAAAATGGATACGTGAGGCCTGTAGTTTGGCGTGGTAGCGAAATGATGGCAATTTCTGCTCAACATACAAAAATACATGTTGCTATTGCAACTTGGGAATGGGGATCATATTTTGACCCAAAATTAAAAATCGAAGGAATCAAATTGAATATTTCTAATTGGCGAAGACCTGCTCCTAACACAATCCCATGGGATACTAAAGCATCTGGTTTATATATGATTTGTACACTTTCCAAACACGAAGCAGAGAAGCAAGGTTATACGGATTCTTTAATGTTAGATCATGAAGGAAATGTAGCAGAGGCGACAGGAGCAAATATTTTTTTTAAAGACAAAAATGGAGATTTACACACGCCAATCCCTGATTCTTTTCTAGATGGAATCACTAGAAGAACTGTAATTGGAATAGCAAAATCTAAAAATATTAAGGTGCATGAAAGAAAAATTAAGCCAGATGAATTAAAAAATTTTGTTGGATGTTTTTTAACTGGAACTGCAGCCGAAGTAACTCCAGTTTCCTGTATTGCAGAATATAAATTTAAAGTATGTAAAATGATAATTGATTTAAATGATAGCTATCTCTCTTTAGTAAAAAAGAAAAAGGCTGCTTAATCTTTGCTATCTTCAGAAATTGCATGATCAATACCTTTTCGAACGTATTCGTATCCTGTAAAAAGCGTCAACGCAGCAGATAGCCATAATAAAATAATCCCAATGGTTTGAGCATTATAATCTTGAAAATTTATTATTTTGTTACCTGTATCTCCGGATAGTAAAAGTGCAATAGATACCATCTGTAAAACAGTTTTAAGTTTTGCCAAACTTGATACTGGTAAACCAACTTTTCCTTTAGCCAAAAATTCTCTTAGTCCTGAAATTAAAATTTCTCTAGTCAAGATTATTATTGCTGCAATAACTTCATAGTTGCGTATAGTTCCATCCATCACTAATAAAATCAGAGCGGATGCAACGATAATCTTATCTGCAATTGGGTCTAACAATTCACCAAGTTTAGACTCCTCACCTAGGAACCTTGCTAACATGCCATCCAAAAAATCAGTAAAAGATGCAATAATAAACAAAATTAACGCAGTAAGATCTCCATAAAAACCTGGTAAATAAAATGCTAATACAAAAAAAGGAACAATTAAAATTCTTCCGACAGTTAAAATATTTGGTATTTTTTTTAACATAATTATTTTTTATTCGTGAAAAAAGTTATATATCTTTTTTGCAACTTTTTCCTCAACGCCGTCAACAGATTTAATTTCATCTAGACTAGCAGACTCTACTGCTCTTGCTGATCCAAAATGATTTAAAAGAGCCCTTTTTCTTATACTTCCTATACCACTTATCTGATCTAGCATGGATTTTGACATACTTTTTTTTCTCTTTGCTCTATGAGCACTAATCGCAAACCTATGAGCTTCATCACGCACTCTCTGTAAAAAAAATAAAGTAGGGTCATTTTTCGCAAATTTGAATTCTTTACCGTTATGAAAAAAAGTCTCATTCCCACTATTTCTAAATTTACCCTTTGCTATTGCTATAATTGGTATTTCGTTTAATCCTAGTTCGTTGAGGGTTTCTCTTGCTGATGAATATTGTCCCTTACCACCGTCAATAAGCACAAGATCTGGAAAGGATAAGTAATTTCCTTTTTCTTGTATCGTTCGTTTAAATCTTCTACCTAACACTTCTCTAATCATACCATAGTCGTCCTGTTTGAAGTTTTCGTTTTTAATATTGAATTTTCTATACCTTTTTTTAACAAAACCCTCTTCACCGTATGTTATCAAGGCACCAACACTATTTGTTCCTTGAATATGACTGTTATCATAAACTTCAATAAGACTCACAGTATTATCAATTTTAAATTTTTTTGAAATCTCATCTAGTAATTCTCTATTATTTTGACTTTCATAAAGGTTTCTATTTAAACTATTTTTAGCATTTTTGATTGCTAAATTAATTACTTTTAGTTTTGATCCTCTCTTAGCAATAGAAATATTAATCGGCTTATTTTCTTTTTTTGAAAGAGTTTTTTCTATTAATTTTTTTTCTTTAATTTCTTCACTTAGAATTATAGATCTTGGAACAGCTTTATTTTCGTAAAACTGTGATACAAAAGAATTCATAATGTTATTTAACTTTTCATCTGGATCATGTTTTGGAAAGAAAGCTTGATTTCCCCAATTTTGTTTTGATCTATAAAAAAAAACTTGAATACATGTTTTTCCAGACTCTTTATACCCAGCTATAACGTCTGCTTCTGTTAAATTTACATCACTTATAGTTAAAGAAGACTGAATTATATTTAAAGACTTAATCTTATCTCTTATTATTGCAGCTTTCTCAAAATCTAACTCTTCACTAGCATTCTCCATTTGATTAGAAAGAGTTCGCTGTATTTTTCTTGATCTACCCTTACTTAAAAACTCATCTGCTGCTTCTACTAGTTTTGCATAATCGTTTTTGTCTATTTTTCCTCCACAAGGACCAGCGCATCTTTTTAAAAAATAATTAAAACAAGTTTTATTTCCTGTCTCTACTTGTTTATCAGTGCAAGATCTGATTAAGAATATACGCTGAAGAGTTTTAATAGCACTGTTTACCGCTAGTGAGCTTGCAAATGGTCCGTAGTATTTTCCAGCTTTATTTTTTGCTCCTCTGTGCCTCTCTATCCTTGGGAATTCGTGATTTGAAATAAATATATATGGAAAAGATTTATCATCTTTAAGTAATATATTAAATTTAGGTTTATGTTTTTTAATTAAGTTTGCTTCTAGTAATAGAGCCTCACTTTCATTAGTTGTAGTTGTAATTTCAAGCTTTTCAGTTTGGGACAACATTCTTTCAGTTCTAATAATATGATTTTTTTCAGAAACATAACTCTTTAATCGATTGGGAAGATTTTTAGCTTTTCCAACGTACAAGATTTCATCTTTAGAGTTTAACATTCTATAAACTCCAGGGAGCTTTGGTATCAAAGGTAACTCTTTTTTAATTACTTCTTTTCCAGCTTCAGGACTTAACATGACTTCTTATTTTAGAAATTTGTATTCCAACTGACGAGCAATTTTTTAAAATTTCTAATTTTTCTATTTTTAATATAATTTTACCTATTCTTTTGTCTTTAAATAACTCATCAAAAACAGCCTCTGCAAGAGTTTCTAAAAAGTTATAATGTTTTTTTTTTACAAGTTTTTTGATTAATTTTACAATAGTTCCATAGTTTACTATTGATTTTAAATCTTTATCATTTGATGGCTTTTTATCTTGATAATCTATTTCAAGACTAAATTTTACTTTCTGAGAATTGTTTTTTTCAAAATCATAGTAACCTAGTTTTAAGTCTAAAATTAATTCATTAATAAGAATTTTTTTTTCGTAATTAAATAGTTTTTTATTTTTATCTATTTTAACAATCTTAAAGTTACTCTTTCTCACTCTTTTCCTCTCATGATATCAGGTGTTTGCCAATTTAAGCTTTGACCACTATCTATTGCAATTACTTGTCCTGTAATAGAGCCATTTTTAATAAAAAAGTCAACTGCATTACAAATTTCATTTAAATCAACTTGTTGCTTAAGTGGTGTTGCTAAATATTGATTTTTAAAGTGTTTTTCAGACTGTCTTTTATTTTTAATTGTAGGACCAGGGGCTATTCCATTTACTCTTACATTAGGTGAAAGACTCATTGCACTAGTTTTAGTCAAAGTATACAAACCAGTTTTACTTAATGTGTATGAGAAAAAAAATGGGGTAAGTTTAAATATCCTTTGATCAATTATATTAATAATATTGTTTTTTTTACCTTTGATATTTTTTGAAAATTCTTTCGATAATATAGCTGGGGCTCTAAGATTTGTAGAAATATGCTTTTCCCAACTTTTAGAACTAAAATTTTTTAATTTATCGTTTTCAAATAATGAAGCATTATTAATTAAGCAATCAAAGAATCTCATTTTTAATTTTGAAAATTTAATAATCTTATAAATATCACTCTCTTTACTTAAATCTGCGCTTATTAAATAAACTTTAGTTCCAAGTCTTTGTAGTTTTTTTCTTAAACTTTCTGCTTTGGATTTTGATTTATTAAAATGAATTGTTATTTCTACATTTGGGCCAGATAATTTTTCAGCTATAGCAGCACCTATTCTAGTAGCTCCACCTGTGATTATTATCTTCCGTGCTTCCACTTTTTGTCCCTTTTTTTTGTTACTCTGGTGCCAGGCATACCTAGAGTAGATCTACCTTTTGGATAAATTTTATTTTTTACATCATACTGTCTAATTTTAGGGTTTAAAGTTATTTCAAGTTCTGTACTTTGTAATTTTCTTATCTCATCCCTTATTTTTGCTGCCTCCTCAAATTCAAGATTAGATGCAGACTCTTTCATTTTTTTATCTAAAGCTTTTAGATGTTTCTTTAAATTTCCACCAACATTAGATCCTTCACTAATTTTTACATAATCTTTTTCATATACACTCTCCAATATATCACTTATTTCTTTTTTCACTGTCTTGGCATCTATTTTGTGTTTTTTATTATATGCAAGCTGAATTGATCTTCTTCTGTCAGTTTCTTGTATAGCTTTTTTTATACTTTTAGTCTCTTTATCAGCGTATAAGATAACTTTACCGTCAACATTTCTTGCTGCTCTTCCTATGGTTTGAATTAAAGACGTTTCAGATCTCAAAAAACCCTCTTTGTCTGCATCTAAAATTCCAACTAATGCACACTCTGGTATATCCAGACCTTCTCTCAATAAATTAATCCCGACCAAAACATCAAAAACACCCATCCTTAGATCTCTCATTATTTCAATTCTCTCTAATGTATCTATGTCTGAGTGAAGGTATCTAACTTTTACACCATTCTCATGCAGATACTCAGTTAAATCTTCAGCCATTTTTTTTGTGAGGGTGGTTACTAAAACTCTATGATTTTTCTCAACAACCTTCTTACATTCATGCATTAAGTCATCAACTTGATTTTTTGCAGGTCTGATTTCTACTGGCGGATCAATTAATCCAGTTGGTCTTATAACTTGATCAATAAACTTACCTTTCGTTTGATTTAATTCCCATGGACCCGGTGTAGCTGAGACAAAGATAGTTTGTGTTCTCATTAAATCCCATTCTTCAAACTTTAAAGGTCTGTTATCCATACAAGATGGAAGTCTGAAACCATATTCTGCTAAAGTACTTTTTCTTGATTTGTCTCCTTTATACATACCATTTAGTTGAGGAACAGTAACATGGCACTCATCAACAAAAATTAGTGTGTTATCCGGAAAATATTCAAATAGTGTTGGAGGGGGCTCACCAGGTTTTCTTCCAGATAAAAATCTAGAATAATTTTCAATTCCTGCACAAGACCCTGTTGCTTCTATCATTTCTAGATCAAATTTAGTTCTTTCCTCTAACCTTTGTGCCTCAAGTAATTTGTTTTCAGCTTTATGTTTTTTTAGTGTTATTTCTAATTCTTTTTTTATGTTAATAATTGCCTGTTCGATTGTGGGTTTTGGTGTGATGTAATGGCTATTCGCATATACTTTTACTAAACTAAGATCTCTTACTTTATCTCCGGTTAAGGGATCAAACTCTTCTATTTGTTCAAGCTTTTCTCCAAATAAACTAAGTCGCCAAGCTCTATCTTCTAAATGAGAAGGAAATATTTCTAAATACTCTCCACGCGCTCTAAAAGTGCCCCTATAAAAATTTTGGTCGTTACGCTTATATTGCAAAGCAACTAAAGACTTAATTATATGCTCCCTGTTATAGTCATAATTTTTTTGAAGAGTTAACGTCATTTTACTGTAGGCTTCAACTGATCCTAATCCGTAAATACATGATACACTGGCAACAATAAGCACATCATCTCTTTCAAGTAGAGATCTTGTTGCTGAGTGTCTCATCCTATCTATCTGTTCATTAATAGACGCTTCTTTCTCAATATATGTATCTGATCTTGGAACATATGCCTCTGGTGTATAATAATCATAGTAAGATACAAAATATTCAACAGCGTTATCAGGAAAAAAAGTTTTCATCTCACCATAAAGTTGAGCTGCTAGAGTTTTATTTGGTGCTAAAATTAAAGCCGGTCTATTTGTTGCCTCTATTACTTTAGCCATCGTAAAAGTCTTTCCAGATCCAGTTACTCCGAGTAAAACTTGATTAAATTCTTCTTTATTAGCACCCTTGACCAATCTTTTAATAGCTTCTGGTTGATCTCCCGCTGGTTTAAAATCTGATTTAATTTTAAATTTTTTACCACCTTCAAGTTTTCCACTGATTTTTGGGTTTTTACTCTGAATATCCGTAATTAAATCTTGATATGTATTTTCCATATATTAAAGAAAGTAGTAGAATTAAATTATATTTCAATGAGCATAATATCAGACAGTTTAAAGAGAATTAAGCCATCACCGACAATTGCAGTAACTCAAAAGGCTAGAGAACTGAGAGCTGCAGGAAAAGATGTTATAGGTTTAGGAGCTGGTGAACCAGATTTTGATACTCCAGATAATATTAAAAGTGCTGCAATAAGAGCCATAAAAAAGGGAGATACAAAATATACTGCTGTAGATGGCACTCCAGCTTTAAAAAAAGCAATAGTTGCGAAATTTAAAAGAGAAAATAAATTAAATTATTCAATTGATCAAATAACTGTAGGAACAGGAGGAAAACAGGTTCTTTATAATGCCTTTATGGCTACTTTAAATAAAGGAGATGAAGTAATTATACCAGCACCTTTTTGGGTTTCTTATCCTGATATGGTCTTGTTAGCAGGCGGAAAACCTAAGATAGTAAAGTGTACTGAGCAAGAAAGTTTTAAGCTAACACCAAAGAAGTTAAAAAAAGCAATTTCAAAAAAAACAAAATGGCTAATCATTAATTCACCCTCAAACCCAACAGGGGCAGGCTATTCAAAAAAAGAAATACAAGATTTAGCAAAGGTTTTGATAAAGAATAAAAAAATATTTATTTTGAGTGATGATATTTATGAGCACGTTCGATATGACAACTTTAATTTTTTTACTATTGCACAAATTTCAAAATTAAAAGATAGAACACTGACTATGAATGGCGTTAGCAAATCATATGCAATGACAGGCTGGAGAATAGGTTATGCTGCTGGTCCAAGAGATATAATTAAAGCTATTGGTAAAATTCAGTCTCAATCAACATCAAATCCATCTTCAATTAGTCAAGCAGCAGCAGTTGAGGCCTTAAATGGAAAACAAGGTTTTATCAAAACCAGATCTAACGCATTCAAAGCGAGAAGAAATTTTGTTGTAAAAAGTTTAAATAGTATTAAAGGAATTAATTGTTTAACACCTAATGGTGCATTCTATGTGTTTCCAAGTTGTAAAGCTTTATTGAACAAAAAAACTAAATTAAAGACAGATACTAATTTTGTTCAAAAATTACTTGAAAAAGAAAACGTAGCGGTTGTGCAAGGCTCAGCATTTGGTTTGGATGGATATTTCAGAATTTCTTATGCAACATCAATGCAAAATTTACAAAAAGCTATGAAAAGGATTAAATCTTTTTGTGAAACTTTAAATAGATAATTTTATTTTTGATTTAGAATATTATTAGCTGGTATGGTCTTTTTTATCCAGGATTTTGGAATAGAGTTAAATCCTTTTAAAGCAGAAAAATATGCTCCAATAAAGTTTGCTCTAGAGCAATTACATCCACCAGCTTTAATTGTTTTTAAAATAGCTCCCTTATAATTTGTTGAACTTAATATTGCATGAATTGAGCTATTAAAAGTCCCCGGATAGCTGCAAGCCATTCCTAATTTTTTTACAATTAATGAGTGAGATTTTAATTTTATTTTTTTAATTTTAATTATGTCATCGATAATAATTTTAAAATAAGAATTTTTTCTAAATTTTTTGACAAATTCATTTATTGGATCTTGTGCTCCTTTGAGAGCTAAGTCTATTATATGAAATTTTGCTAAGGCATACTTATGACTTGTTTTTGAAATGGTTACGGTTGAGATTATTTTTTTTAAACTTTTAAAATCATAACCATAAAGAAAATAAGGAAGGCTTGCACAAAAACCATCTGACTCGTTTACTTTAACTCCACCTGTTATTTTTTTTCTTAATTTAATATTTTTAATAGTTTCAATCACATTTTGATGTATCCACGGACCTTTAATAATGCCCCGCCAGTCTTTTACTTTCTTATATTTTGATCTGAGACCTAAGTTTTTCCAATAAATACTCCCAGGACCAAAATTTTTTGTAATGTTTTTTTTAAACCGATCATTAATATTATCGTGTCCTTCACGCAAGGTTTTGAACATGACTTGACCAATTTCATTGTATCCAGAAACTTTACCTGTTTTGATATTATAAAAAGGACTTTTATTTTTCTTAAGGAAAGAAAAGTCTTTTTTTCCTCTTATATAAGAATTTAGCTTTTTTTGATTATAAACCCAATGCAAAGGTCTTGCTGCAGCGTCAGCTACAGTTGCACCTAAAAATACATGAAGATTATTTTTCACGCTAGTGTGATAAGAATTTTTCTGCTTCTAATGCTGCCATACAACCCATTCCCGCTGCAGTTACCGCTTGTCTAAATGTTTTGTCTTTAACGTCACCAGCTGCATAAACACCAGGAATATTTGTTTCTGTTGAGTCTGGTTTTGTAATTAAATAACCCTCTTTATCCATTTGCAATTGATCTTTAAAAAGTTGAGTAGCTGGATCATGACCTATGGCAATAAAAACTCCATCTAATTTAATTTCTTCAATTTTATTTGTTTTAACATTTTTTATTTTAATTCCCTTAACATTTTTAGGATCTTTATCTCCTACAACGTCTTCTACGACAGAGTCCCAAATAATCTCAATTTTTTTATTTTCCATTAATTTTTTTTGAAGCATTTTTTCTGCTCTCAAACTATCTCTTCTATGGATTAACTTTACTTTTGACGCAAATTTTGTCAGAAACATTGCTTCCTCAACGGCTGCATTCCCACCACCAACAACAGCAACCTCTTTATCTTTAAAGAAAAACCCATCACAGGTAGCGCACGCTGAAACACCAAATCCCCTAAAGTCTTGTTCAGATTTTAAATTTAACCATCTTGCTTGGGCACCAGTTGAAATAATAATGCTGTCAGCAGTGTATTTCTGCCCAGTATCACCTATAGCTTCAAAAGGAGAAGTCTTTAAATTAACAGAACCAATATGATCCTCTATCATCTCAGTTCCAACAGCTTTAGCTTGCTCTTTCATTTGATCCATTAGCCAAGGTCCTTGAATTACATCGGCAAATCCTGGATAATTTTCTACATCAGTTGTTGTAGTAAGTTGACCACCCGGCTCTGATCCGTACACTAAAATTGGATTGAGCATCGCTCTTGCCGCGTAAACAGCGGCTGTGTATCCGGCAGGACCAGATCCAATTATTAACACTTTTGTGTGTTTAGTTGGATTTTGACTCATATGAAAGCTATATAGTAATTAATGACTAAATTAAAAGGTATATTATTGACAGAGGGGATGCATGGTATGATTAGCCAGGTCGAAGGCTTAGCTAAAGCTTTAGATTTGGATTTTATACACGAAAAAATTGAACTAAACAATTTCTGGAAGATGATTCCCCCTAAAGTTACTCCTATTAAAAAATTTGCTTTTAAAAATAAAATTGAGGGAAACTTTAATATGGTTATATCTTGTGGAAGAAAAAGTGTAATTCCATCAATTTATCTTAAGAGAAAATTAAAAAAAAAGATAATAAACATTCATATTCAAGATCCTAAAGTTTCACTAAAAAATTTTGATTTTATTGTGGTACCTGAACATGATGGAATTAAAGGAAAAAATGTTTTAACTACAAAAGGAGCAATTCACTATTTGCGAGAAGAAGAATTAAATAAAAATCTTGACTATTTAAAACCTAAGATAAATAAAGAAAAAATTGTTTCTTTAATAATTGGAGGCCCCAATAAATATTATGATTATAAAAAAGAATTTATAGAGGAAATATTTTTGAAAATAAAAAAAAATTTCATAAATACGGGATTTCAATTAATTTTTATACCCTCTTTAAGAACTCCAAAAAAAATTATTGAATTGGCAAAAAATTTTTTTGATGATGAACAGATAATTATAAGTGATGTAGATAAAAAAGCTTACTTATCCTCGTTAAAATTGGCAGATTATATAGTTGTAACTTGCGATTCTACATCGATGATATCAGAGGCAGCAATGACAGGAAAACCAATTTATGTAGCACAAATGCCCACTGTTAAAAAAAATCAACGTTTTTTAAAATTTTTTGAATTATTTAGGGATTTAAACATTATAAAAGATTTAAATGACTCATTGGACACATGGAATTATGAGAAACTTGATGAAACAAATAAAATATCGGGTTATATAAAAGAAAAAATAAAAAATTATGACTTTTCTTAAATCAATTTTAAACGAATCTCAAAAACATGAAACTCCTTTCATTCACTGGGAGTATAACAATGCGTTAAGTAATGAAGCAATTGAAGAGATAATGACAGCTGATATACCAGATATAAGTAAACATAATTTAAATTACGATGGCACTAGAGCGATTGATGGTGGTGCTGCAGAATTTAGGAAAGGTATTGCATCAGGCGGCAAGGCAATAAAGTTTAGATGTTTCGTCACTAAAGATAATGCATCTCAATTTCCGAATTTGGTAAAGTTTATTAAAGAACTTCAAAGCAGAGAAACTTATCAGATAATTTCTAAAATGATCGATAAAGATTTAAAAAATTCATATGTTAGAGTCGAAGTCATATGTGATAGAGAGGGTTTTTGGTTAAAACCACATTGTGATATTAAAGAAAAATTAATGTCAGGATTGATTTTTGTTAATAAAACAAATGAGTCTGAAAATTTAGGCACAGATTTTTATAATAATAAATTAGAGAAAGTAAAAACTGTTCCATACAAACATAATTATGGCTATTTATTTACTAGCGGTCCTAATACTTGGCACGGGATGGAAAAAAAAAGAATTTTAAAAGAAAGACGTTGTATTCAAGTAAATTATGTTACATTTCCAACTGATTGGAAAGTAGAGTAAATTTGATTTTAAGTTAAACTTGAGTATAGACCCATCAAAGCAAGAGCCGTGAACATAAAACATATACCGATTACAGCTTTCAATTGGTCACCATCCTCCTTTGAGTTATTCTTATCGTAAAGTTTCCAAGAATAAGAGTTTCCTATCTCAAAATTTTCCTTAAATTCAAAATTTTTGTTATTAGATATTTCTATAACGTCTGCTTGATAAGCAGTTTGTTTTTTATTCAGTGCATTTTCAATATACTTGTGTACTTCAGAGCTCATAAAAATTCTTCTCTAAGTTACTAATGAATTTAAGTTTATGAAAATAAAATTTTTTTTAATTCTAAAAAATGTTCAACTTTTGATTGTAAAATAAAAATCAACTAATGATTGAAAAGTGAGATTATTTTAAGGTTTGTATTGAGTTAACCTGAATTTTTTTTGTTTTTAGGGATTTAATTCCATGAATACAAGCTAGGGCCGTTGACATATTAGTGCAGTAGGGAACTTTATTTTTTAATGTTGCTCTTCTTAGTGCAATTGCATCGTTAAGTCTATGTTCACTATTTCCTCCTCCAGTATTAATTACGAGAGCAATTTTTTTTGAATTTAAAATGTCAACAATATGGGGTGATCCACTGCTAACTTTGTTAATTTTTTTACACTTCATACCGTATCTTTTTAAGTATTCTGCAGTTCCTTTGGTTGCACATAATGAAAAATTTAGTTTTAATAATTCTTTCGCTAAATCAATTCCCTCATTTTTATGAGAGTCTTTTAAAGATAAAAAAGCTAAGCCCTTTGTGGGCAAGGAATTCGATGATGCTATTTGACTTTTTGCATAAGCCATACCAAAATTTTTATCAAATCCCATTACTTCTCCTGTTGATTTCATTTCTGGCCCGAGTAATAAATCACTATTTGGAAATTTGTTAAACGGAAAAACAGCTTCTTTAACTGCGTACATTCCCCTGGATTTATCTTTTAGATCAAATTTAGATAATTTCTCTCCAGCCATTACTCTAGAGGCTATTTTTGCTAAGGGCAAACCTTTTGCTTTTGATACGAAAGGCACTGTTCTACTTGCTCTAGGATTGACTTCAATTACAAAAATTTCATCTTTTTTTATTGCAAATTGTATATTCATAAATCCTTTGACTTTTAATGCTAGAGCCAATTTTTTGGTTTGATTTTCAATTTCTTTTATTAAATAAGGTTTAATTGAGACTGGAGGTAAACTACAAGCAGAGTCACCTGAGTGAATACCTGCTTCTTCGATATGCTGCATTATTCCAGCAACGTAAACATGTTTTCCATCAGATATCGCATCAACATCGACTTCCATCGCATGATCAATAAACTTATCAATTAAAATTGGATTTTCATCTGCTGCTTTAAAAGCTTCATTAACAAATTTTTTAAGCTGACTTTTGTCGTGAACAATTTCCATTGC
>CACJOA010000020.1 GCA_902594915.1 uncultured Pelagibacteraceae bacterium
AATATTAAGTTAGAGTATGATTATTTAAGTTCAGCTGAAAAACTTTTAAGTTTTCAAAACTTATATTTTGATAAGGATTTGGAAAAAAAAGATGTTAATGAAATAAATATAATAAAAAAGAAACAAGGCAAATTAGTTGTGGAAAAACTTGAATTTATAAAAAGAAATGAAAAATAAAGGTTCCCGAATATTTATCGAAGATACTCACAACTATTTTTTGTATAAAAAGAAAAAATCAAATTTAGACATAAAGTTTAATAGAGTAGCTTTCATTTTCTTTTTCTTTTCCATAGTATTTTTAATTTATTCTATACATTTAATTCATCTGGGATCTAGAAAAACAAAGATTGAGCTATCTAATCAAAAAAAATTGTTTCCAAATAAACTTTATAGGGCTGACATAGTTGATAGAAATGAAAATTATATTGGTAAAACGATAGACTCAATTGATATAGGTATAAGTCCATCTAAAATTATTGATGAAAATAGATTATTACTTAATTTAAAATATATCTTTCCTAGTAAAAATTTTAGTGAAGTAAAAAAAAGGATTGAAAAAGGTAAATTTTTTTATTTCAAAAAAAGAATATCACAGGAAAATTATGAAAAATTAATGCAGCTTGGTGATAAGTCAATTGAACCTAGGGATAATTTAATCAGGGTTTATCCACAAAAAAACTTATTCAGCCACATAATTGGGCAAATAGATAATCGAAATAATGGAATATCTGGTTTAGAAAAAACATTAGACGAAAATCTTAAATTAAATCTTCAGCCAATTAAATTAACTGTTGACAAAGATATCCAATTCTTAATTAGAGATGAATTAATTAAATTTAATAAGATTTTTAGAACTAAAGGTAGCGCTGCAATTTTAATGAATGTTAATGATGGAGAAATCTTATCTTTAGTTTCTTTGCCTGACTTTGATCCTAATCAAAGAAAGAAAATCTCGAATGTCAATTATATCAATAGAGCAACGAAAGGTATTTATGAGTTTGGATCTGTTTTTAAAACTTTTACATTGGCTGCAGCATTTGATGAAGAGATTATGGAACCAAATACTGAATTTACTAATTTACCAAAATTTCTTACCTGCGCTGGTTTTCCCATAAGAGAGTACGATAATCAAATACCATCAAATTTGACTGCAGAACAAATTTTAATTCGATCAGGGAATATTGGGTCAGTAAGAATAGGACAAAAGATAGGTGAAAAAAAATTTAAATCTTTTTTAAATAAGCTGGGTATTCTAGAAAAAATTGAATTTGATATTGAAGAAGTTGGAAAACCAATAAAATTTAATTGGGGAAAATGTCCCTTGGCAACAGCATCTTTTGGCCATGGTATTACAACAACCTTATTGCAAATTGTAAAAGGCTACTCAATAATAGTAAATGGGGGTTACGATATTCATCCAATTTTAATAAAAAGTAATAATAAAATAAAAAAAAAGAAAATATTAAACGATGAGGTCTCAAAAAAGATTATTCCTATTTTAAGAAAAATTGTGTCTAACAAAGATGGTACAGCTAATTTAGCTGATGTTAAAGGTTATGAGGTTGGTGGGAAAACAGGAACAGCCAATAAATCTTATGATGGGATTTACTCAAAACAAAAAGTAAATACTTTTGTATCAATCTTTCCTACAACTAAACCTAAATACATTTTGGCTGTTATGTTAGATGAGCCACAAATTAATAAGGATTATATTTATGAATATAGAGATGGATCAAATTTCAAACTCAAAGGAAGCCCTAGAAATACTGCTGGATGGAATACAGTAGAGGTTACAGGACAAATTCTAGAAAAAATTGGGCCTATTTTAGCCACAAAATATTTAGAGGTTAATTAATGCTTCTTGGAAACTATTTTCATAACATAAAGAAAGATTATAAAAATTTTTCTTTTTCAGGTATTTCATTTGATACAAACAATATAAAAAGAAATTATATTTATTTTGCTATTAAAGGCAATATTGTTGATGGCAATAAATATATTCCGATTGCAATTAAAAAAGGATCTAAAATTATTGTAACTGAAAATAAAGTTAATTCTTTTCAGGAAGGAATTTTATATATTCACACAAAAAATATTAGAAAGTTATTAGCTGAAATCGCTCATAAGATCTATTATAAAAAACCCAAAAATTTAGTTGCGGTTACCGGAACAAATGGAAAATCATCAGTTGCAGATTTTTACTATCAAATATTGACCTTAAATAATAAGAATGTTGCTTCGGTAGGCACATTGGGAGTTAAATCAAAAAGTATTAACTTAGATCTAGCAAATACTACAATAGACCCGATTAAATTAGGGCAAATATTGACTAGGTTAAAAAGTCAAAAAATAGAAAATGTAATTATGGAAGCATCTAGTCATGGTTTAAAGCAAAATAGATTAGATGGTTTAAATTTTAATATTGGAGTATTTACAAATTTATCTCAGGATCATCTTGATTATCATAAAAATTTAAAAGATTATTTAAAAGCAAAGCTATCTTTGTTTGAAAATCTTGTTAAAAAAAAAGGAAATGTAATTACAGATCAATTAATTCCACAATTTAAAAAAATAAAAAAAATTACAATTAACAAGAAATTAAAATTACATACTTTAAATTATAAGCAAAGTAATTTTGAGGTAATTTCACATAGGTTTAAAAATGAGTCTCAAGTACTTGAAATAAGATCAGGTAAATTAATATGGAAAATAAATTTTAATTTAATTGGAAAAATACAATTAAAAAATGTTTTTATGGCGATGATTGCAGCAAATAATAGCAATATCGGTTTAGATAAAATTTTAAATACAGTTTCAAAATTAAAGACTGTCGAAGGTAGGTTTGAAAAAATTGGTAATATTAAGAATCAATCTAAAGTAATTCTTGATTACGCTCACACCCCTGATGCTCTAAAAACCTGTCTTTTAAATTTAAGAGAACAATTTTCTAATAAAAAAATTACAGTGCTATTTGGTTGTGGAGGGAATAGAGATCAGAATAAAAGACCTAAAATGGGTAAAATAGCTAATAATTACTCAGATAGTATTATTCTTACTGATGATAACCCTAGATTTGAAAATCCTAAAAAAATAAGAAGAGAAATCAAAAAAGGAATCAAAAAAAATATAGTCACAGAGATATCAAATAGAAGAATAGCGATTTCAAAAGCTATTAAGAATTTGAGAACTGGTGAGATTTTATTGGTTGCAGGAAAGGGTCATGAAAAAACTCAAGATGTTGGAAATAATAAAATTTTTTTTTCAGATAGAGAGGTAATTTTGAGAGCAATTAAAAATAAGAATATCAATCTATCAAATAATCTAAAAATTAATATTATCAAGGAAGTTGCTCAAATAAAAAAATTATCTCCTACCATATCTCTAAAAAAAGCAAGAATAAATTCTCAGGAAGTCTCTAAAAATGATATTTTTTTTGCTTTGAAAGGAAAAAAAAAGGATGGAAATAGTTACGTTGCTCAGTCATTCAAAAGAAAAGCATCTTTAGTTGTTGTAAATAAAATTCAAAATAAATTTAATATTAAACGTCAAATTAAAGTAAAAAACTCTTTAATGTTTTTAACAAATGTTTCGAAAATTTATAGAAGAAGTATTGATACAAATATTATAGCGATCACAGGTAGTTGTGGTAAAACTACACTAAAAGAATTGTTGGGTAACATATTGAGTAAAATTTCAAAAGTAAGTATTTCTCCTAAATCATATAACAATAAATTTGGCGTTCCTTTAAGTCTTTTTAACATAAAACCAAACGATGAATATGGAATTTTAGAAGTTGGAATGGATAAAAAAGGTGAAATAGATTATTTATCCAAAATCATAGAACCAGATGTTGGCGTAATAACAAATATAAATTATGCTCATGCAAAAAATTTTAAAGATCTAAAACAAATTGCCTTAGCCAAATCTGAAATTATTAATAACATAAAAACCAAAGGTTTCGTTGTATTAAATGCAGATGATAGTTTTTTTGAATTACACAAAAAAATTGCCAGAGACAACAATCTTAGAATAATTTCTTTTGGTATAAAAAACAAAAAAGCGACAATTAAATTGATTAATATAAAACCTTTAGGAAATAAGTTCAGAATAAATATTGATTTAAATAGAAAAAATAAATTTTTTGTGTTAAATAACGACTTCCAAAATAATATATATAACACTCTTTCTGCATTAGCAATTATCAGTATTTATAAAGATATATTCAAATTGAATGAAAATATTTTTCTTGATTTTAAAATTCCTTCAGGAAGAGGAGATCATTCAATAATAAAAATAGATAAGAAAAAAGTGAATTTAATTGATCAGAGTTATAATTCAAATCCTCTATCACTAAAATCAGCAATAAAAAATTATGATAAAATTGATACAAAAAAATCAAAAAAATATCTTTTAATTGGTGACATGTTGGAGCTAGGCAGTCATTCAAAAAAACTTCACCAATCTATATCTCCTGTGATAAATCAAACCAAAATAGATAAGGTATTTGCCAAAGGAAAAATGGCTTCTTTAATATTCAAGAATATTTCGAAATCAAAAAAAGGAAGAATTTTATTTAATAATTCGCAAATTATTGAATTTATAAGAAAAGATCTAAATAATAATGATTATCTAATGATCAAGGCTTCGCTTGCTACTGGTTTTAACCGCATTGTTAAAGATTTGAAAGGATTGCATTAAGTGTTATATCAATTTTTACTAAATTTTGTTGACTCTTTTAGTTTTTTAAATGTCTTTAAATATCTGACTTTTAGAACAGGTTTATCTTTTTTTACTTCGTTAGTCATTGTTTTGTTTATTGGAAATCCTTTTATTAAATTTTTTTCTAATCAAAAAATTTTAAATCCAATTCGTAATGATGGCCCAGAGGAACATATAGTAAAAAAAATCGGCACTCCTACAATGGGTGGAGTAATAATTTTATTTGGTTTATTAGTGTCAGTTATATTATGGGCAGATTTATCTAATATTAATATTTTATTTTGTATATATATCGCAATTTCTTTTGGTTTGTTAGGAGCATATGACGATTTTAAAAAAATCAAATACAGGAACTCATCCGGAATTTCATCAAAATTTAAAATAACTTCTCAAATTATATTTTCAATTATCGGTGTAAGTTTATTTGTTTATTTTAATGATTATCAAAATTTAAATAATTTATATTTTCCATTTTTCAAAAATTTAATTGTAAATCTTGGATGGTTTTTTATACCATTTGCAATATTTGTAATTATAGGTTCATCTAATGCTGTTAATCTCACAGACGGATTGGATGGTTTAGCTACAGTGCCAGTAATATTGGTTGCAGCATGTTTCGCTTTTATAAGTTATGTAACTGGAAACATTGTATTTTCAAATTACCTGCAAATTCCTTACATCCAGGGATCAGGTGAAATATCAATTTTTTGTGGAGCTATCATAGGATCTTGTTTAGGTTTTCTGTGGTTTAATGCACCACCTGCTAAAATTTTTATGGGTGATACGGGTTCATTGTCTTTAGGAGGTTCTTTAGGAGCAGTAGGAATAATAACTAAGCATGAGATAGTTTTAGCCATCACAGGAGGATTGTTTGTTTTAGAGGCAGTCTCTGTAATGGTCCAGGTGATTTCGTATAAACTTACAGGAAAAAGAATTTTTAAGATGGCACCAATACACCATCATTTTGAAAAGAAAGGCTGGCCAGAATCTACAGTGGTTATAAGGTTTTGGATAATTTCTATTATTTTAGCAATGATTGGATTAGCCACACTTAAATTAAGGTAATGAAAAATATTTCAAATATTTTTTTAGATAAGAAAATATTAATTTATGGTTTGGGAAAAAGTGGTATCTCAACTTCTAAATTTTTATTAAATAAGAGTAATATTTTTTTATATGATGATCTTCATTTAAAAATTAAAAATTCTAAATTAAACAGATATATAGTCAACCTAAAGAAAGTAAAAAAAATAAAATTTGATGCAATAATTTTGAGTCCTGGTATTGATATTAATAACTGTAGATTATCCAAGTTTTTAAAAAAAAATCATTTTAAAATTTTTTCTGATCTAGATGTTTTTTATGAATTTTATAAAAATGATTGTATTACTATCACTGGCACAAATGGAAAATCTACAACATGTAAATTATTATATGAAGTTTTACACAAAAAAAAATTGGATGTTAGATTAGTAGGAAATATTGGAAATCCTATTTTATCAGTTAAAAATGTGAAAAAAAAAACTGTTTTTGTTATTGAAGCTTCCTCATATCAATTAGAATATAGTAAATTATTTAAATCTAAATTTTCTGCAATTTTAAATATATCGCCAGATCATATTGAGAGACATAAGAGTTTAAATAAATATGTAAAAGCAAAATTTAAATTAATTAATAATCAGACTAAAAACGATTACTCCTTTTTAAAAAGAAATGATAATTTAATATCGAAAGAACTTAAGTTAAACAAACTTGAAAGTAAAATAATTAAAGTAGATCAAAAAAAAATCGAAAATTATTTAAAAAATATTGGAAATAACTATTTTTTAAGTAAAACAAATAAAGAAAATTTATCTTTCGTTTTAGCAATATCAAGAATATTTAAAATTAAAGATAAGTTATTAAAAAAAACAATACAAAACTTTAAGGGACTTAGATATCGTCAACAAATCATTTTAAAAAGAAAAAATTTAACTGTAATCAATGACTCAAAATCAACAAGCTTTTCTTCGACTATTGATCTATTAAGTAATAACAAAAATATATATTGGATTTTAGGAGGCATTCATAAACAAGGAGATAAATTTCAACTATCCAAAAAATACTTTAAAAATACCAAAGCTTTCATTTACGGGAAGAACAAAAAGTTTTTTATTAAATCTCTCAAAAATAAAATTGAATACCAACTATTTTATGATCTTAAAGGTGCTCTTAAAAAAGTTATACATGTAATAAAAAAAAATAAGATAAAAAATCAAACTATATTATTTAGCCCTTGTGCAGCTTCTTTTGATAGTTTTAAAAATTTTGAAGATAGGGGACTATTTTTTAACAAATTATTAAAGAAATATTTAAATGGAATTTAAGAAAACTATTTTTAGTTTATATTACGAATGGTGGAAAAATCTAGATAAATTCATTTTTTCTTTAATAATTTTACTATTTGTAATCGGACTATTTTTTTCCTTAGTATCCACGTCTTTAATAGCTTCAGATAAATTAAATACAAACGATTATTCTTTTTTTTTTAAACATTTGGTGTTTATTTTTTTGGGTACAATGGTTATCTTTGCTATTTCATCTATTAATCAAGATAAACTTTTTAAAATTTCATTATATATCTTTTTATTATCTATCCTATTTCTATTTCTTGTTCCTTTTATTGGTATAGAAGTCAAAGGATCTAAAAGATGGATCGATCTATATTTTTTACCAAGGTTTCAACCAATAGAGTTGGTAAAGCCTTTTTTAATTATTTTTTTGAGCTCTGTTTTAAGTAGTCAAAGATTTGGTAACCTTTCTTTAAAGTATCTATTTTCTTTTTTAATTACACTTATGATTGGTTTATTATTAGTAATTCAACCTGATTTAGGGCAAACAATTTTAGTCTTTTTTAGTTGGTCAATATTAATTTTCATTTCAGGAGTAAATATTATCTTTTTATCTATATTGTTTTTATTTTTAATTATATTTTTTTTATATCTGATCTTTTTTGTTTCAAAATTTGAATACATTAAAAATAGACTAGTTTCTTTTTTTGATATTGATACCGGCACACATAATTTTCAATCTGACAAAGCTTTAGAGTCTATAACGAGTGGAGGTTTTTTTGGTAAGGGAATTGGAGAAGGTACTCTAAAAAATAGAGTACCAGAGGCACACACAGATTATATTATTTCTGTTATTTCTGAGGAGTTTGGTATTATTGCTATAATTTTAATTTTATTATTATTTTTGATATTTATTTACTCAGTATTTAAAAAAGTTTACTTCGAAAATGAGGAAAAAATAAAACTGGTTTTAGTTGGGTGTGTGAGTCTTATATTAATGCAAACAATAATACACATTGGAGTAAATATCAGGTTGCTACCAACAACAGGTATAACATTGCCTTTTATAAGTTATGGAGGCTCATCAATCATAAGTATTTCTATACTTTCAGGTATCATATTGAATTTAACAAAAAGGAAGATTTAATAAAATGAAAAAAAATTTTTTAATTTCAACTGGGGGATCAGGTGGTCATGTAATTCCTGCAAAAATTCTTTGTGAGCATTTGGCACATCAAGCAAATTTGATTATATCAACTGATAAGAGGGGTTTAAAATATATTGATGAAAAAAAATATTCAGTAGAAGTCGTGGATACCCCAAGAATTAGAAATTTTCTTTTTTCACCGTTTATTTTTTTAAAGATATTATCATTAACTTTAAAATCTATTTATTTTATTAGAAAGAGGAAAATAGAAAAAGTTTTTTGTACTGGTGGATATATGTCAATCCCTATTATATTTGCAGCTAAAATACTTAACTTAGAAATCTATCTTATTGAACCAAATCAAGTGTTAGGTAGAGCAAATAAATTTTTTTTAAAAATGTGTAAAAAAATTTTTTGCTATTTTAAAAGAATAAAAAATTTTCCAGAAAACTCTCAAAGTAAGATTATCAATATTTTCCCATTGGTAGAAAAAAATATTTATAATCCAATTTTTCCTCTAAAACATAATAAAAAATTTTCTATCTTGATTGTAGGGGGGAGTCAGGGAGCAAAAATTTTTGATAATGACTTAAAAAATGTAATGGTGAATATCTCTAAAAAGTTTCCTATCAGAATATTTCAACAAACAAATGAAAATAATATTTTAAATCTAAAAAATTTTTACAAAGAAAATGATCTTGAAAATAAAATTTTTAATTTTGATAAAAACTTTATTGAAATAATAAGACAAACTGATCTTTGTATTACCAGAGCAGGCGCATCAACTTTAGCTGAACTGTCCATTTCAAATATCCCTTTTTTAGCGATTCCATTGCCAACAGCTAAAGATAATCATCAATTTGAAAATGCAAAATTTTATAAAGAAGAAGATTGCTGCTGGTTACTAGAACAAAGTTTGATTGGAAACATTGAGGAATATTTAATGAAAATTTTAACTGATAAAAGTGATTATTTTAAAAAAAGAGAAAATCTTAAAAAATTAAATTACCAAAATACCTGGATAAATGTTAATCAAAAAATATTAAATAGTATTAATGAAAATTAAATTAGCAAAAACTGAAATTATTCACTTTGTTGGTATTGGTGGAATTGGTATGAGCGGTCTTTCTTTGATAATGAAAGGTAAGGGTTTCAAAGTTCAGGGCAGTGATTTATCATTAAATAAAAATATAGATAGACTCAAAAAAGAAAAAATTAAAATTTTTATTGGACAAAAAAAACAAAATCTTAAAAACGCAACTATTGTTGTTGTTTCATCAGCAATAAAGAAAAATAACCTAGAAATGATTGAGGCAAAAAGAAAAAATTTGCCAATAATCTCCAGAGGTAAAATGTTAGCACATATGGTTTCTTTAATGAAAAATATTGTTGTTGTAGGTTCTCATGGCAAAACAACTACAACCTCTTTAGTTGCATCAATTTTCCAGCACACAAAATTAGACCCTACAATTATTAATGGAGGCGTAATAAATTCAATTAAGAACACAGCAAGGTTGGGAAAAAGTGATTGGTCAATTTTAGAGGCAGACGAGTCTGATGGAAGTTTTATTCATATACCACCAACTTATTCAATCATTACAAATATTGATAGAGAACATATGGATTTTTACAAATCTATGAAAGATTTAAAAGATTATTTTGAGAAGTTTATTGAAAAAGTTCCATCCTTTGGAAAATCATTTATTTGTATTGATGATAAAATTAATAATGAATTAATTAAAAAATTAAAAAATAGAAACTTTTATACCTATGGAATAAAAGCTAATTCAAATTTTTTAATAAAAAATATAGATCAAGGCAGAAAAATTACCAAATTTGATTTATCAGTTAATCTTCCCAATAAAAAAAAACAATTCATTAAAAAAATTAAGATTCCTTTAATTGGAATTCATAATGTTAGAAACTCGGTTGCAGCCGCAGCTGTTGCTTTGACCGTTGGTATCTCAATCTCGAAAATTAAAAAAGGTTTATTTAATTTTAAAGGAGTTCAAAGAAGGTTTAACAAGATATTTACTTTCAAAAATATAGATTTTTATGATGATTATGCTCATCATCCTACAGAGATTAGGGAGGTTTTAGACGGTGTGAATAAAGTTTATAAAGGATATGAAAAAGTTTGTATTTTTCAACCTCACAGAATTTCAAGGTTAAAAGATCTTCGAAAAGAATTTTCATATTCTTTTGAAAATGCTAATACAGTAATTTTATGCCCATTATTTACGGCTGGAGAAAAAATTAAATTAGGTTTCAATTATGTTAATTTTGCTAGGGAAATTATAAGAAATTCTAAAGTAAAATTATTTTTAATCACTGACAAATTTGAATTAGCAAAATTTATTAAAAAAAATATGTTTGGAAAAAAAATTGTTATTGGTATGGGGGCAGGATCAATTTCAAACTGGATGAGAGAATTACCAAAGCTGATGTTATGAATGTTAAAGAATTGAAAGATTTACTAAAAGGATTTGACAAAAGTGTTAAATTTGAAGAAGATTTAAAAAAAAAAAATTGGTTTAATATTGGTGGAAAGTCTAAAGTTTACTATAAAGCTCAAAATTTAAAAGAATTAATAAATTTTCTAAAAAGATTAAATAATCAAGAAAGAATATTTGTTCTGGGTGCTGGCTCAAATACATTATTTTCAGATAATATATTTGATGGAGTAGTAATTAAATTAAGCAAGAATTTTAACAACATTTCTTTATTAAATGAGGATATTATCATTGCCGGAGGTGCAGTGTTGGACAGAACTTTATCAGAATTTGCATTAAAAAATGATTTAAGTGGATTTGAATATTTATCATGTATACCTGGCACGGTTGGTGGAGGAATAAAAATGAATGCTGGATGCTTTGGAAATGAGTTTAAAGATAAATTGTTATCGATACAAGCAATCGATAAGTCTGGTAATTTGATTACAGTACCATCTGAAGAAATCAATTTTGATTATAGAAAAAATAATTTACCTGAAGAACTCATTTTTTTGAGCGCTTCATTTAAGGGTATTAAAAGCAATTTCTCTAAAATAAAAAAGGAGATGGATATGTTAAAAATTAAAAAAGAAAAAAATCAACCTACGAGAATAAAAACAAGTGGTAGTACCTTTAAAAATCCAATTTATCAAACAAAAAAAAAGGTTTGGGAATTAATAGAAGAGTCGGTTCCACTTAATCAAACTTTTGGCGATGCATGTATATCGGAGAAACACTATAATTTTTTTGTTAATAAAGGAAATGCAACGTTCAATGACATGAAAAATCTTATTGATTATGTAGCAAAAAAAGTTTTGGAAAAAACTGGAGTTTGTTTAGAAAAAGAAATTAAAATTTTAGAATAATTTGAAAAAAAAAATATTAATAATTTCTGGTGGTATTTCTAAAGAGAGATTGATAAGTCTCGATACTGGAAATCAGGTAGCTAAAGAACTTAGAAAAAATGGATATTTAGTTAAAATTATTGAGCCAAATTCAAAATTAATAGGAGCTATAAAATTATTTAAACCAAAAATAATTTTTAATGCTTTACACGGTCAATTTGGTGAGGATGGTTATATTCAGTCAATTCTTGAGACTACAGGCATACCATATACTCATTCTGGAGTGATTTCCTCAGCTCTAGCAATGGATAAAATATTATCAAAAAAAATTTTTTTAAAAAATAAGATTATTACACCAAAATACATATCTTATTCTTTTAACAAGACAAAGTCGAATTTAGTTACTCAAATAAGAAGAAAATTAAAATTTCCAGTTGTAATTAAACCAATTAATGAAGGTTCGAGTGTAAATGTTTTTATATGCGATGAAAAAGATATTTTTAGAAAATTAAAACATTTAAGTGAGTACAAAAGAATCATAATTGAAGAATTTATTCCAGGAAGGGAAATTCAAGCTGCGATAATTGGAAAAAAGAAACTTGGTGCTATAGAGTTAAAACCAAAAAGAAAATTTTATGATTATCAAGCAAAATATAATCCAAAAGCAAAAACTGAACATTTAATGCCAGTTAAATTGACAAAAAAAAAATATGAAGAATTAATGAATATTGCTATGAAAACTCATAAACTGCTAGGCTGTAAAGGCATCTCTAGATCAGACTTTAAATTTTTTAAAGATAAGTTTTATTTATTGGAAATAAACACTCAGCCCGGTATGACTAAACTTTCATTAGTTCCAGAAATAGCAGCTTTTCATGGTATAAACTTTATCAATCTATTAAAGTTGATTTTAAAAGATGCCTCAACAAATAAATAAAAAAATCTATAAGTTTTTATTTTTATTTTTATTACTTGCATCATTGAATAACAAAGATTTTACTAATTTTGAATTACCCAAAATTGACAGAGTGAATATTTTAGGTTTTGATAGTGAAAAAGACAATTTAATTAAAAATCTTGAGATTTTGAAAATCAGAAATCTATTTTTTTTAAAAAAAAATCAAATAGTTGAATTATTGGATCAAAATAATTTAATAGAAAGTTATAAAGTTTTTAAAAAATATCCAGCGTCATTAGAGATTAGCATAATTAAGACTAAATTTTTAGCTTATATAAATTTAAATAATAAATATTATTTTCTGGGTTCCAATGGAAAATTAATTGAAACAACAGATAGATCAAAAAAAATACCTTATATTTTTGGGAATCTTAAAATTAAACAATTTTTTAGATTAAAAGAAACTATCAATGAAACAAATTTGAATTACAAAGATATTAAAAATTTATTTTATTTTTCCTCTGGTAGATGGGATATTGAATTAAATTCAGGTATTTTATTAAAATTACCGAAAGAGCAATTAAAAGATTCTATTGAACTTTGTTTAAATT
>CACJOA010000021.1 GCA_902594915.1 uncultured Pelagibacteraceae bacterium
CTCTATGACAATAACTAGCTTGGGAGGAATTGGCGGCTCTTTCTTTACTCCAATCATAAATTTTCCTGAAGTAGCCATTCTTGGGGTAGGAAAATCTGAGAAAAAACAAATATTTAAAGATGGAAAATTCGTTAAAAGAACAATGTTGCCTTTATCTCTTTCTTACGATCATAGAATAATAGACGGAGCAGAAGCAGCAAGATTTAATAACGAATTAAAAGAAAATTTAGGAAAAAATTTCGCATATAAATTGGCTATTTAAAAAATCATGACAAAAACATTGTCTTTGTTTAGTGCTCTTACCTGCACATTTATTTGGGGAACAACATTTATAGCTCAAGACACGGGAATGGATAAAATCGGTCCATTTACATTTAATGCAGTTAGATTCTTTGTAGGTTTTTTAGCTATTTTACCCTTTATGTTTTTAACGGAATTAAAAAAAATTAAGTACCAGCTTAAATATGGTAAAAAAACTTTTGTTAAAATCTCATTTTTAATTGGTTTATCTTTATTCTTAGGATCAGCACTACAACAAGTTGCTCTTCTTTATACCGATGTGGCTAATGCAGCCTTTTTTACTATCTTTTATGTTCCGTTGGTACCAATAATTATTTTTCTTTTTAAAAAAAAGACTATCCATTGGAGCGTATGGCCTGCAGTGGTACTGTGCTTGATAGGAGGATATTTGCTTACAAATTTTCAGGACGCAACTATTAGACTTGGTGATACATTAGTAATTTTAGGTGCATTATTTTGGAGCACCCATATTATTTTTACAGGTATTATTATAGCTAAATTTGATTTACCTTTAACTGTTGGTGCAATACAAACTTTAATTGTCGCGTTATTATCTTATATAATAGGATCTATTTATGAAGAATTTATTTTTGAAAATATAATAAATGAAATCTATTCAATTTTATATGCAGGTATTTTATCTGGTGGATTTGCTTTTGTTCTTCAAATTTATGCACAAAAAAATATTCTACCTGCACCAGCTGCAATCATATTTTCGTTAGAGGGTGTATTCGCAACTATTGCTGCTTGGTTTTTATTAAATCAAATATTAGATATGAATAATATATTAGGATGTTTTTTTATATTATGTGGTGTTTTACTCTCACAATTACTTCCATTAGTGAAAAAAAAAATTTATTAATAAACAATAAAAAGTAATAATAAGCCAATAATTAATCTATAGATTACAAAAATATTTAAAGAAAATTTACTAATAAAAATTAAAAAAAATCTTACAGTAATATATGAAAATATAAATGATAAGGTAATTGCAATAATTAATATATAATTTATTTCAAGTGGCTGTTCTATTAAATCTTTAAGTCCTAAAAAACTTGCGCCGAATAGTGCTGGTATTGATAATAAAAATGAAATTTTACCTGAATCTACTCTATTAAATTTTAGAAATCTTGCTGCAGTTATTGTAATTCCAGCCCTGCTTACACCAGGAATTAGAGCAAGTATCTGAAAGAAACCAATAAAGAGAATCGACCGAATAGTGAGACTACTTGAGATATTTTTTTCAATTTTTCTTTGGTCTGATAAATAAAGTATTAAGCCAAAAAAAAGTGTTGTGAAAACAATTAATTTTGGATTTCTTAATAAATAAATTAACTCACTTGAGTGAAGGAAATATCCAAAAAAAACTAGAGGCATAGATCCAATAATTAATAAATTTAGAAGCCTTAGATTATTTCTGAGGTCAAACAACTCTTTTTTGAAATAGAAAATTATTGCAAATAGAGACCCTAGATGAAGACTAATATCTATCAACAATGAACTATATTTAAAGTCATATAAATCAGAGACTAAGATTAAATGAGCAGAAGAGCTAACTGGTAAAAACTCTGAAATTCCCTGAATTGCTGATAATATGAAAATTTCTATAATATTTTGAAACATTTAACTGTGGTAACTTAATTAAGGTTTATTTTAAACATTTCCATTTAAACATAGTAGTTATGCAAAAATTAGATTTTCCTTATTTTAAGAGGTTTTTTTGAATAAATAGGTAATAAATATTGACCTAAATAATTCTTTTACTAATTAAAACAATGTATAATTTGCGAAAATTAAAAAAATTATATGACTGATAAAATGCTAAAATTTGTTGAAATAGGTCAGCAAAACCCACCTAAAAGACAGATTAGTGATCGTAAAGCTGATTTTAACGAGATTTATGATGAGTTTATTAATCAAAAAGCTCAACAACAATCTAGTAGATGCTCTCAATGTGGGGTTCCTTTCTGTCAGGTGCATTGCCCTTTAAGTAATAATATTCCTGATTGGTTGAAACTAACTGCAGAAGGAAGACTGAGAGAGGCCTATGAACTTTCTCAAAGCACCAACAACATGCCAGAAGTTTGTGGCAGGATATGCCCTCAAGACAGACTTTGTGAAGGAAACTGTGTGATAGAACAGTCAGGTCATGGAACGGTAACAATTGGTTCTATGGAAAAATACATTACCGATAATGCATGGCAACAAGGCTGGATAAAACCAATTGAAGTAAAAAATGAAAAAAATCAAAGCGTAGGAATAATTGGTGCAGGACCCGCAGGCCTGGCTGCTGCAGAACAATTAAGAAAAAAAGGTTATAGAGTTACTATTTATGACAGATACGATCGTGCAGGGGGATTACTGATTTATGGAATTCCTAATTTTAAATTAGAGAAACACGTAGTTGAGAGAAGAACAAAACTTTTAAAAGAAGGTGGTATTGAGTTTATACATAATTTTGAAGTTGGTAAGGATGGAACATTAGATCAATTAAGAAAAAAACATGATGCAATACTTATTGCAACAGGAGTTTATAAGCCAAGAGAAATAGAACTACCAGGTAACGATTTAAATAATATTTTCCCAGCCATGGAATTTTTGACAGCTTCTAATAAAAAAGGTTTGGGTGATAAAGTGGAATTGTTCGACAAAGGCATATTAAACGCTGAAGGAAAAGATGTAGTTGTTATAGGTGGAGGAGATACAGCTATGGATTGTGTCAGAACATCTATAAGACAAAAAGCTAAATCTGTAAAATGTCTTTATAGGAGAGATAAAGAAAATATGCCAGGTTCAGCTAGAGAGGTGGCTAATGCAGAAGAGGAAGGTGTTGAATTTATATGGCTATCAAGTCCAAAAGAATTTAGAGGAAAAAATAAAATTGAAAATCTATTAGTCGACCAAATTGTACTAGGCGAACCTGATGAGACAGGCAGAAGAAGACCAGAAGTAAAAAAAAATTCAGAATTTGAGATAAAAACCAATATGGTAATTAAAGCTTTAGGTTTTGATCCTGAAGACCTTCCTCTCCTTTTTGATAGTAAAGAATTACAAGTTACTAAATGGGGAACAATAAAGACAGACTTTGATACTATGGAAACAAATTTAAAAGGGGTTTTTGCCGCTGGAGATATAGTCAGAGGTGCATCGTTAGTTGTTTGGGCTATTAAAGATGGAAGAGATGCAGCAGAGTCAATGATAAAATATTTAAAAAATAATGAAATTAGAAAATCAAAAGTTGCGTAATGAATATTTATAAAAAAAATTTTAAATTACTTTCTGAAAATTATGTTTATTCTAAAGAAATGGAACATGATGCCTGTGGAGTTGGCTTGATAGCATCAACCGAAGGTAAAAAATCAAGAGCGGTAGTTGAATATGGAATAGAAGCGTTAAAAGCCGTTTGGCATAGAGGAGCAGTAGATGCAGATGGAAAAACAGGGGATGGTGCAGGCATACATGTCGAAATTCCGAAGGACTTTTTTATAGAAAAAATCGAGGTTACAGGACATGATTACGATAATGCAGAAATATGCGTAGGTATGATTTTCTTGCCAAGAAATGATTATTCCTCTCAAGAGAGTTGTAAGACAATAGTAGAGAGTGAATTAACAAAAAATAATTTTAGCATTTATGGATGGAGACAAGTCCCTGTTAACCCTAAAATATTGGGTGAAAAAGCTCTTCAAACAATGCCTGAGATTATTCAAGTATTATTTAAATCAAATGATCAAAATTTACTTAATAAAAAATTAGAGAGAAAAATTTATGAAATCAGGAAGAGAATTGAAAAAAAAGCTTTTGAAGCATCATTGAATAATTTTTATATATGCTCAATTAGTTCAAAATCTATTATCTATAAAGGGCTATATTTAGCTGAAGCTATTTCAGATTTTTATTTAGATTTAAAAGATGAAAGATTTATATCTAGATATGCAATATTTCATCAAAGATTTTCAACCAATACTGCTCCTAGCTGGAGTTTGGCTCAACCTTTTAGGGCAGTCGCACATAATGGTGAGATTAATACATATAAGGGGAATAAAAATTGGATGAAAGTTCACGAACAACAAATGAACAGTCCACTCTTTGAGGATGTTGAGAATTTAAAACCTGTAATACAAAAAGGGGTTTCTGACTCTGCAGCATTAGATAATGTATTTGAATTATTGAATAAATCAGGCCAATCAGCTCCTCTTGCAAAACTTATGTTAATTCCAGACGCATGGTCAAAAAAAAATAAAACTCTTCCTAAAAGCCACCAACAATTATTTAATTTTCTGAATAGTACTATGGAACCATGGGATGGTCCTGCCGCAATAGCGGCAACAGATAATGAATGGGTTATAGCAGCTAACGATCGAAATGGATTAAGACCTCTCAGATATGCGATAACAAAAGATAATCTTCTTTTTGCTGGCTCAGAGACCGGAATGATTGAGTTAAATGAAAAAAAGATTCTTTCAAAAGGAAGATTAGGACCTGGGGAAATTATAGGAGTGAGAATTGAAAAGGGTAAAGTTTTTACAAATGATCAAATAAAAGATTATTTGTCAAAAGAATTTAAGCATTTTAACTCTCAGATCATTGATTTAGATGAAAAATTATCAATTAAAAATGAAAAACATAATTTCGATGGAGAAAGTCTAAGAAGAAGACAATATACTTTTGGAATTAGTTTAGAAGATTTGGAATTAATTTTGCATCCTATGGCAGAAGATGCAAAAGAAGCTACAGGTTCAATGGGTGACGACACTCCTTTAGCTGTTTTATCTGATAGATATAGACCACTATATCATTTTTTTAGACAAAATTTTAGTCAAGTCACTAATCCTCCAATAGACTCTCTAAGGGAAAATAAAGTGATGAGTTTAAAAACAAGATTTGGAAATTTGGGAAATATTCTTGATTTCGATACTTTGACTAAAGAAAATATTTACGTGTTAAATAGTCCAATTTTATCAAATTCTCAATTTAACAAGTTTATTAATTTTTTTGGAAAGAATTCAGTGATTATAGATTGTACTTTTTCTAAAAACGAAAATTTGTCTAACGCAATATTAAGAATAGAAAAAGAGTCAGAAATTGCAGTTAGAAAAGGTGTTAAGCAAATTATTTTAAGTGATAAAAATTTATCCTCAGAGAAATTACCTATGCCAATGTTGTTATGTATTGGAGCAATTAATACTTTTTTGATAAAAAAAAAACTAAGAGGGTATGTTTCTATTAATGTTCAATCTGGAGAGGCTTTAGATACCCATTCTTTTGCAACTTTAATAGGTGCTGGTGCAACTACTGTAAATCCGTATTTAGCTTTTGATAGCTTATATCAAAGGCATAAAAATAAATTATTTGGTCAATTTAGCTTTGATGAATGTGTTCAAAGATATATTAAATCTGTAAACGCTGGTCTTCTAAAGATAATGTCAAAAATGGGTATATCTGTTTTGAGCTCATACAGAGGTGGATGTAATTTTGAGACAGTTGGTTTAAGTAGATCGATTGTTAACGATTATTTTCCTGGTGTAACTTCAAAAATTTCTGGCATAGGGTTAATTGGAATAGAAAAAAAAATTAGAGAGATACATAAAGAAGCTTTTGAAAGTACTGATACAGTTCTACCTATCGGTGGAATTTATAGGTACAGAAAGAATGGTGAGACACATCAATATCAGGGTAAATTAATCCATTTATTACAGAGTGCAGTAGGTTCAAATTCGTATGATGCTTATAAAAAATATGCGCAAGGTATTTATAATTTACCACCAATCAATTTAAGAGATTTAATAAATTTTAGAAAAAAAAAATTAGGTCCTGCAATAAATATTTCTGATGTTGAGCCAATTGAAAAAATTCTAAAACGATTTGGAAGTGGAAGTATGTCTCATGGTGCTTTATCTAAAGAAGCACACGAAACATTGGCAATTGGTATGAATAGGATTAAGGGGGCCTCATGTAGTGGTGAAGGGGGTGAAGATGAAAAAAGATTTCAGATAATGAAAACTGGTGATAGTGCAAATTCAAGAGTAAAACAAATAGCTTCTGCAAGATTTGGTGTAACTATTAATTATTTAAATAATTGTAACGAAATTGAAATAAAAATTGCACAAGGTGCTAAGCCTGGTGAAGGTGGTCAATTACCTGGCTTTAAAGTTACAAATGAAATTGCTAAACTGCGGCACTCAACGCCTGGAGTAACTTTAATTTCTCCACCTCCTCATCATGATATTTACTCAATAGAGGATTTGGCTCAACTTATTTATGATTTAAAACAAATCAATCCAAATGCAAGAATTGGTGTTAAACTGGTGGCTTCGTCAGGTGTTGGAACAATTGCTGCAGGCGTTGCTAAAGCTAAAGCTGATATAATATTAATCTCAGGGCATAATGGTGGCACTGGAGCCACTCCTCAAACAAGTGTAAAATATGTTGGTATACCATGGGAAATGGGACTTACAGAAGCAAATCAAGTTTTAACATTAAATAATTTAAGACATAAAATTACTTTAAGAACTGATGGGGGAATAAAAACAGGGAGAGATGTTATTATAGCTGCAATGATGGGTGCTGAGGAATATGGTGTTGCAACAACAGCTTTAGTAGCTATGGGTTGTATAATGGTAAGACAATGTCATTCAAATACTTGTCCTGTTGGGGTTTGTACTCAAGATTCCAAATTAAGAGAAAAATTTACAGGAACGCCAGATAAAGTTGTAAATCTATTTACTTTTATAGCAAAAGAGGTAAGAGAAATTTTAGCGGAGCTTGGTTTTAAATCTTTAAATGAAATTATTGGAAGAACAGATCTTTTAATGCAAGTAAATAAAGCCTCAGCGAATTTAGACGACTTAGACTTAAATCCACTTTTTGTTCAGGCTGATCCAGGTAATAATAAAAGATATTGCGAGAACGTAGAAATAAATGAAGTTCCAGATACTTTAGATCAACAAATTTGGACAGATATTGAAACATCTTTAGATAAATCTGAAAAAATTGAAACAGAATTTTTTATTAAAAACACTAATAGAGCAGTTGGCACAAGAATATCACATAACTTGTATCAAAAATATGGTTACGAAAAATTAAAAGAAAATTTTATCACTCTTAACTTTAAAGGCTCAGCAGGACAATCTTTCGGGGCGTTTTCCGGAAAAGGTTTGAAATTAGTTCTCAAAGGGGACGCCAATGATTATGTTGGAAAAGGACTTTCTGGAGCAACAATTTCAATTAAGCTAACAGATGAGAGTAATTTAGTATCTAATGAAAATACTATTATTGGAAATACAGTTTTATATGGAGCTACGTCTGGTAAACTTTTTGCAGCCGGTCAAGCAGGAGATAGGTTTGCGGTTAGAAATTCAGGAGCCTCGTCAGTGATCGAAGGATGTGATTCAAATGGATGTGAATACATGACAGGAGGAACAGTTGTGATATTAGGAAAAGTTGGAGATAATTTTGCCGCTGGAATGACGGGCGGCATGGTCTTTATTTATGATAAATCCAAAGAATTTGATAAAAAAGTTAATCCAGAGACTGTGATATGGCAAAATGTAGAAACTGATTACTGGAAAAAAACATTGAAAGACTTAATTGCTGAACATTATACAGAAACAAATTCTTTACAGTCAAAAAAAATATTAGAAAACTTTGAAAAGGAAATTAAAAATTTTGTTCAAGTTTGCCCAAAAGAAATGCTAGATAAACTTAAAAATCCAATCAGTTCAAATTTAATAATAAAAGATGTTAGTTAGTTAATAATTTTAATTCTTTTTTTATTACATTTAAAAACTTTGGTGTTGACAGACTATGGTCACCATTCTTAATAATTACAAATTTTTTTTTTGCATTTTTAAAAAGTCTTAAAATTTTGCGTGAGTAAATTACAGGCACTGATTTATCTTTTTCTCCATGTATCATAGTTACTTTTATATTTTGTTTTATAATTTTATTAAAAATCCTATTTTTTCTACCATCTTTGATTAATTGATAGGTAATTGGATACTCATAATCTCCATGTTTTAAATTGATAATCCCTGTTTTTTTGATTTCTCTTTTCATTTTTAAAGAAAATTTATTCCACATCAAATTTTCTAAAAATTCGGGCGCCGATCCTATTCCCATAAAACTTTTTATTTGCTTTTTAAAACTTTTAAAAAGGTTCAAACAGATCCATGCACCCATACTCGAACCTATAAAAATTATCTTTTTTTTTTTTACAATTTTTTCTATTAATAATCTAGACTCCTTTGTCCATTTAGAAATATTACCATCTATAAATTTTCCAGACGATTTACCATGGCCGGAGTATTCAAGTGATAAAAATCCAAGATTATTATTTTTAGCAAAGTTCAAGAAAGCTTTAGGTTTTTTTCCATCTAAATTTGACATAAATCCATGTAAAAAAACAAGGTATGTACTATTATTTTTGTTATTTTTTAAGTATCTAATTCTTTTTCTTGCGATTTTTATGTAACTAAATTTTGTCATTAAAGTTTATAAGTATAATCTATTATAATATAATCAAATTGTATGTCGTCTAATATAAAAGTCTTACAAGTTATACCAAAATTAGGTTATGGTGGCGCTGAAACAGGATGTTATGACATTGCTCATTATTTGCCTGAAAATGATTGTAAATCTTTTATTGTGACTAGTGGAGGTGAATTAATAAAGTTTATTAACAAAGAAAAAGTAAAATTAATAATTCTTCCGGTCAATAGCAAGAATCCACTAATGATATTATTAAATTCAATAATGTTGATAGGAATAATTTTATATTTTAATATTACGATTGTTCACGCGCGCAGTCGGGCACCAGCCTGGTCTAGTTTAATTGCAACTAAAATTACACGAAGAAAATTCGTTACAACTTTTCATGGAACTTATAACTTTAATGGAAAAATTAAAAAGTTTTATAACTCTGTAATGATCAGGTCAAATTTAATTATTGCAGGTTCAAATTTTATATTTTCCCATATTAAAAAGAACTATTCAGAATTATTAAATATTAAAAAAAAATTCTTAGTAATTTTTAGAGGAATAAATGTAGATTACTTTGATCCATCCACAATATTAGAAAATGATGAAAAAAAAATTCTTAAAAAATGGAACATTGAAAAAGATAAAAAAATAATTTTAATGCCTGGACGTCTTACGCCATGGAAGGGTCAAGATTTATTTATTGAAGCTATAAATTTAACTAATATGGAACTAGGTTATGAGGCCTTCTATGGAATAATATTAGGGAGTGAACAAGGAAGAGGCCTTTACAAAAAAAAATTAGTAAGACTTACTGAACAATATAGAATGTTAAAACAAATCAAATTTATAGATCAGTGTAAAGATATGGCGCTTGCCTATAAGATTTCTGATATAATTATTTCAGCATCAGTCGAACCAGAGGCATTTGGAAGAGTATCAGTGGAAGCGCAATCTATGGAAAAACCTATCATAGCAAGTAATATTGGAGGGTCTAATGAAACAATCATAGATAATAAGACAGGTTTTCTTTTTGAGTCTGGAGATCCTAAATCTTTGAGCAAGAGAATGATTGAAGTTATTACTATGGATGAAACATCATTGAAAATGATTGGCATTGAAGGTAGAAAAAACGTAATGAAAAAGTTTAATGTTGAAAAAATGTGTTTTTCTACATATTCAGAATATAAAAGATTATTAAATTAAATGCCGATTATAACTCTACCTGATGGAAAGGAATTGAATTTTTTAAAAGAGGTTACTGGCATAGAAATATCAAAAAAAATTAGTAAATCCTTAGCTAAGGATGCATTGATAATAAGTGTTAATGGAGAATTAAGAGATTTATATCATATAATTAAAAATGATTGTTATGTAAAAATTTTTACTTCAAAGGATCCAGAGGGATTAGAAGTTATAAGACATGATGCAGCTCATATCATGGCTATGGCAGTTCAGGAATTATTCCCAGGTACACAAGTTACTATTGGGCCAGTAATAGAAAATGGTTTTTATTATGATTTTGCAAGAAAAGAGCCATTTACAAGTGATGATTTAAAAAAGATTGAAAAAAGAATGTCAGAGATTATCGATAAAGATATAAAAACAAGAAGAGAAGTCTGGGAAAGAGAGAAGGCAATTAATCATTTCAAAAAAATTGGAGAAAAATACAAAGCTGAAATAATTGAGAGTATCCCAAAAAATGAGGAACTATCTATTTATCACCATGGAGATACTTGGCATGATTTGTGCAGAGGTCCACATTTAGTTTCCTCAGGCAAAATTGGAAAAGCCTTTAAACTTACAAAAGTTTCAGGTGCATATTGGCGTGGGAATTCCAAAAATGAGATGCTTCAAAGAATCTATGGAACAGGATGGGCTACTCACAAAGATTTAGAAAGTTATTTAAAAAGGATTGAGGAGGCTGAGAAAAGAGACCATAGAAAGTTAGGAAAAGAGATGGATTTATTTCACTTCAGAGAAGAAAGCCCTGGATCAGTTTTTTGGCACGAAAAAGGATGGTCCTTGTTTCGAAAGCTTATTAATTATATGAGAGCTAAACAAGACGCTGCTGGCTACAAAGAGGTAAATACTCCCGAGGTATTAGATAGGCTATTATGGGAAAAATCAGGTCATTGGGAGAAATATGGTGCAAACATGTATACAACACAAACTCCTGATGAGAAAGTATTCGCAATTAAGCCCATGAACTGTCCAGGACATATTCATGTTTTCAATCAAGGTCTAAAAAGTTATAGAGATTTACCTTTGAGGATTACTGAATTTGGAAAAGTTCATCGATACGAACCGTCAGGTTCACTACACGGACTTCTTAGAGTAAGAGCATTTACTCAAGATGATGCTCACATTTTTTGTTCAGAGGATCAAATTACTTCTGAGTGTTTAAATGTTACAAATTTAATTTTAGATATTTATAAAGATCTAGGTTTTGAAAATGTTATACTAAAATATGCCGATAGACCTGAAGTTAGAGTTGGTAATGATGATGTTTGGGATAAGGCTGAGGAATCTTTGCTAAAAGCAGTTAAAGAAACTAAATTAGAATATACTATTAACAAAGGTGAGGGTGCTTTTTATGGACCAAAAATTGAATTTGTACTAAGAGATGCAATAGGTAGAGATTGGCAATGTGGAACATTACAAGTTGACTTTAATTTACCTGGAAGACTTGAGGCTTCATATATTGATAAAAGTGGAGCAAAAAAAATTCCTGTTATGCTTCACAGAGCTTTATTTGGTTCTCTAGAAAGATTTATCGGTATTTTAATTGAGCATTATGCTGGTAAATTTCCTTTTTGGATTTCACCATTACAAACAGTTGTAATTCCAATTTCAGAGGATTTTGAGGATTATGCGAAGATAGTTTATGAGAAAGTTAAAAAAGCTGGCATCAGCTCATTTGTAGATTTAAAAAAACATAATCTAAATTATAAAATTAGAGAACATTCTTTAGCAAAAATCCCAATTTTATTAATTTGTGGTAAAAAAGAAGTTGACACAAATTCTGTAACCATTAGAAGATTGGATTCTAACAAACAAGAAAATATGGAATTAAAATCATTTATTAAAAAGTTTTCTGCCTTAAACAAAATATCTTAAAATAAGTGGCGGACTTTAAACAAAATTACTTCCAGAGAAGAACAAAGGACCGAGGTCCGAGATCAAATAACCGAATTTCTTCACCCGAAGTTCAGGTTATAGCAAGTGATGGTAAAAATCTTGGAATATTAAATACCAATGAGGCTATTTCGAAAGCAAAAAATCAAGGACTAGACTTAATAGAAATTGCACCTAATGCCAATCCGCCTGTATGTAAAATTATGGATATGGGTAAATATAAATACGATGCTCAAAAAAAAGCAAATTTAGCAAAAAAAAAACAAAAAATAATTGCACTTAAAGAAATTAAAATGAGACCCGTAACCGAAACTCATGATTATGAATTTAAAGTTAAAAATGCTAAAAAATTTATTGCAAAGGGAGATAAAGTGAAATTTACTATTAGATTTAAAGGTAGAGAGCTTCAGCATTCTCATCTTGGGAGTGAACTTATGACAAAAATAAAAGAGGATATGAAAGATATAGGTAAAGTCGAATTGCATCCAAAATTTGATGGGAAACAAATGATTATGGTTATTCAGCCTATTTAATTTAATAATTAATATATGTTGTAAATTTTCCTCATTCTTTGTATAACCTCGCTCAATTATGCCAAAACTAAAAACTAAAAGCTCAGCAAAAAAAAGATTCAAGATATCGGCAAGGGGCAAAGTAATAAGTGCTCAAGCTGGTAAAAGACATGGAATGATAAAAAGATCTAATTCACAAATAAGAAAATTAAGGGGCACAACTACGATGGCAAAACAAGATGGAAAAATTGTAAAGTCGTATATGCCATACAGTTTAAGAGGTTAAAATGGCAAGAGTAAAAAGAGGTGTAACAAGTAGAGCTAAGCATAAAAAAGTTTTAAAAGCTGTTAAAGGTCAGTGGGGCAGACGAAAAAATACTATTAGAGTTGCTAAACAAGCTATGGAAAAAGCTA
>CACJOA010000022.1 GCA_902594915.1 uncultured Pelagibacteraceae bacterium
TTCACACTCTATCCAGAAATTTTTCCTGGACCTTTAAACAAAGGTCTTTATGGGAAAGCATTAGCTAAAAAATTGTGGAGCCTTAAAGTAATAAATATTAGAGATGCAGCAACTGATAAGCATAAGACTGTTGATGATACACCATATGGTGGTGGAACCGGTATGTTGTTGAAACCTGACGTTTTAGCAAATTCTATAGATCAAAACTTAAATAAAGGTGAGAGAGTTTTTTATCTTTCACCAAAAGGTAAAAAATTTAAACAAAAACTTGCTCAAGATTTGTCAAAAGAAAAATCATTTGCACTAATTTGTGGACATTTTGAGGGTATAGATGAAAGAGTTTTATCTACAAGAAATATTGAGGAAATAAGCATTGGAGATTATATTCTATCAGGTGGAGAGACAGCAGCTTTCGTAGTTCTCGATAGCGTTTTAAGACTTTTACCTGGAGTTTTAGGTAATGATAAATCAGTAAATGAGGAAACTTTTATAAATGGCCTTTTAGAGTATCCACAATACACTAAACCACAGATTTGGGAGGAAAAATCGGTGCCAGACGTGTTATTATCAGGTGATCACGCTAAAATTAAAGACTGGCGTTTATCTCAATCTGAGGCTATAACACGCGTCCGTAGACCGGATTTGTGGCAAAAATATAAGAAAAATTAATTTTTTAAATAATACGATGAAAACTATTGAAGAGATTAACCAAAACAATGTTAAACAGATTCTTTCTGAAAAAAAAATTCCAGAATTTTTTCCAGGAGATGTTGTAAAAGTTGGTGTCAGAATTACTGAAGGAAAAAAAGAAAGAGTGCAATATTTTGAAGGAGTATGTATTGCGAAAAAAAGTAGAAGTCTTAACTCATCATTTACTGTGCGGAAAATTTCATTTGGTGAAGGAGTTGAAAGGACTTTTCCGTTATATGGAACGGTAATTGATTCTATTAAAGTTATACGATCAGGAAAAGTAAGAAGAGCCAAACTTTATTATTTGAGAGATAGAACTGGTAAGTCAGCTAGAATTGCTGAAAAAATTAAAAAGAGAATAGGAATTGATATAGATGTAAAATCTGAGGAAATAACTGTGGATAGTTCAGCACCATCAGGTGAAGAGTCTGGACTAGAGGCTAAAAAAGAAGTTGCGCCTATTGTGGAACCAAAAAATGAAAAAAATCCAGAGTTAGATGTTAAAAAAGATACCTCTAAGCCCGAAATTAAGGTAGAAAAAAAACTTGAAAATTTACAAGAAAAAAAATAATTTTTTTCTCAATGGCCAATACTTTATACGATAAAATTTGGAATGATCATTTAGTTCATCAGCAAGATGATGGTACTGCATTATTATTTGTTGATAGACATTTAGTTCATGAAGTTACTAGTCCCCAAGCATTTGAGGGACTTAGAAATTCTAAGCGCAAAGTTAGACATCCAAAATTAACATTAGCAGTTGCAGACCACAATGTTCCAACGACTGATAGGTCTAAAGGTATCTTAGATCATGAGTCTAAAATTCAAGTTGAAACTTTAGAGGCAAATTGCAAGGAATTTGGTGTTAAGCTTTTTGGTATGAATGATAAACGGCAAGGAATTGTTCATGTCACCGGTCCTGAGCAGGGCTTCACCCAACCAGGGACTGTAATTGTATGTGGAGATAGTCATACAGCAACTCATGGTGCTTTCGGTGCATTAGCTTTTGGTATAGGTACTTCTGAAGTAGAACACGTGTTAGCAACTCAAACTTTAGTCCAAAAAAAAGCAAAAAATTTTAGAATAAATGTAGATGGCAAACTTCCACTAGGAGTAACTTCTAAAGACGTTATTCTTCAAATAATTGGAAAGATTGGAACAGCAGGTGGAACAGGTTGTGTAATCGAGTATGCTGGAAATTTGATTATGTCTTTGAGCGTTGAACAAAGAATGACTATTTGTAACATGACTATAGAAGGAGGCGCTAGAGCAGGATTGATAGCTCCAGATGAAAAAATTTTTAAATATCTTGAAGGTAGACCCATGTCACCAAAAGGCATTAATTGGGATAAAGCATTAGAAAATTGGAAAGTTTTAAAAACAGATGGTAATGCAAAATTTGATAAGGAAATAAATTTAAAAGCTGAAGAAATCTTACCCATGATTACTTGGGGAACTTCTCCTCAAGATGTTATTACAATTGATGAGAGTGTTCCCAATCCAAAAAATGAAAAAGATGAGGATAAAAAAAATTCCTTAGAAAGGGCAATAAATTATATGGGTTTAAAACCAAACATGGCAGCAAAAGATATAAAGATTGATAAGGTTTTTATAGGAAGCTGTACAAATGGAAGAATTGAGGATTTAAGAGAAGCTGCAAAAATTTTAAAAGACAAAAAAATTGCTTCTCATGTTCATGCAATGGTAGTTCCAGGATCTGGATTGGTTAAAGAGCAAGCAGAGCAGGAAGGCTTGGATAAAATTTTTGTAAATTCTGGGTTTGAGTGGAGAGAGCCAGGTTGTTCGATGTGTCTAGCCATGAATGCAGATAAGTTAAAACCTGAGGAAAGATGTGCTTCAACGTCAAATAGGAACTTTGAAGGAAGACAAGGAAGAGGTGGAAGAACTCACTTAGTCAGCCCAGGAATGGCCGCAGCCGCAGCTATATCTGGAAGTCTTGATGACGTTAGAAAGTACCAGAACTAGATGCAAAAATTCAACATACTAAAGAGTATTCCTGCATATTTACCGATAGTCAATATCGATACTGATATGATTATACCTAAACAATTTTTAAAGACGATTAAAAGAACAGGATTGGGTAAAAACTTATTTTTTGAAATGAGATACGATGATAATGGAAAAGAAATTAATGACTTTATTTTAAACAAAAGCCCATTTAATAAGTCTAAGATTTTAATAGCAGGAAAAAATTTTGGATGTGGCTCTTCTAGAGAGCATGCACCGTGGGCATTGCTAGATTTTGGCATTACGTGTGTAATAAGTTCTAGTTTTGCGGATATTTTTTACAATAACTGCTTTAAAAATGGAATCCTACCAATCATTCTCGATGATGAAAAGATAAAAGAATTATCAGAATATTCGAATCGAAAAGAGGAAATTTTTGTAGATTTAAATGAGGAGAAAATAGTTTATGGAAATAATGAAATAAGCTTTACAATTGATACATTTAAAAAAAAGTGTTTGTTAGAGGGCCTTGATGATATAGCTCTATCGTTAAAAAAATCGGATAAGATTAAAAATTTTGAGAAAGATCTGAAAAATAAAAAACCGTGGATTTTTAATGATTAAAGTAAAAAAAAGAAAAATATTATTATTACCAGGAGATGGTATTGGTCCCGAAGTAATTAATGAAGTTAAAAAAATAGTTAAATGGTTTAATGATAAAAAATCATTAGATTTTGAAATTGATGAGGATTTAGCTGGAGGTTGCTCATATGACAAACACGGAACTCCCATTACTGATGAAGTTTTTTATAAGGCATTAGAGAGTGAAGTGGTAATGCTAGGTGCTGTTGGTGGTCCAAAGTGGGATAATCTTGAATTTTCAAAGAAACCAGAGAGAGCATTACTTAAATTAAGAAAGGAATTAAAACTTTTTGCGAACCTGCGACCAGCAATATGTTTTAAACAACTAGTAGACTCATCAACTTTGAAGCCAGAAATTGTTTCTGGCCTTGATATAATGATTGTAAGAGAATTAACTGGTGGAATATATTTTGGTGAGCCGCGAGGAATAAAACCAATTGAAAATGGAGAAAGAAAAGGAATAAATACCCATACTTACACTAGTAGCGAAATAATTAGAGTAGCAAGAGTCGCTTTTGATTTAGCAAAAAAAAGATCTAATAAAGTTACCTCTTGTGAGAAATCAAATGTTATGGAAGCAGGACAATTATGGAAAGAGGAAGTACAAACTCTGCATGACAAAGAATATAAAGATGTAGAATTAAGCCACATGCTCGCAGATAATTGCTCAATGCAATTATTAAGAAATCCGAAACAATTTGATGTAATAGTAACAGATAATTTATTTGGAGACATGTTGTCAGATCAAGCTTCAATGTTAACAGGATCCTTAGGATTATTACCATCAGCTTCTTTAGGTGCAAAAAATAAGGATGGCGAAATGAGAGCTATGTATGAACCTATTCATGGTTCAGCACCAGATATAGCTGGCAGCGGAAGTGCTAATCCAATTGCCACAATACTGAGTTTTGCTATGGCTTTAAGATATTCTCTAGACCTTGATAAAGAGGCAGATGTTTTGGAAAAAGCAGTCCAAGATGTCCTTAATAGCGGACTAAGAACAAAAGACATTTTATCAAAAGGAATGAAAGAAGTTTCCACTACTCAAATGGGTGATGCGGTAATTTCAAAATTGCAATAATCTATTAATTATTTTAAACTATTTATATGCCAATCTATACTGCACCCGTTGACGACATGATGTTTCTTTTTGAAAAATTAAGAAATAATAAAAATTATAATGAACTTGAAAAATACAAAGAAGTAAGTTCTGACTTAGTTAAAGATATTCTTCAAGAGGCAGCAAAAATTAATCAAAATTTAATTTTACCTCTAGCAAAAATTGGTGACGAAAGTCCAGCAATTTTAGAAAATGGAGTAGTGCGAACTCCTCCTGGATATAAAGAGGCTTATAAAAAGTATATAGAAGACGGGTGGACCTCTTTATCATGTGATCCAAAATATGGCGGTCAGGGAATGCCCAAAACAGTAAGTGCTTTTTTTGACGAAATGCTCTCTTCAGCTAGTTTATCATTCAAACTTTATAGTGAACTAAGTATTGGTGCATATAATTGCATAAATCATCATGCCACTGAAGATATCAAAAATAAATATTTACCAAAAATAGTTGAAGGTAAATGGAGCGGAACAATGTGTTTAACTGAGCCAGTATGTGGAACTGATCTAGGTTTACTTAAAACAAAAGCAAAAAAACAATCAGATGGAACATATAAATTAACAGGACAAAAAATTTTTATAACATCAGGAGATCATGATTTAACTGAAAATATTATTCATTTAGTTTTAGCAAGAGCTGATGACTCTCCAGCAGGCACAAAAGGAATAAGTCTATTTTTAGTTCCAAAATTTATTGTTAACGATGATGGAACCGTAGGACCAAGAAATGGAATATCAACAGGATCAATTGAAAGTAAAATGGGTATAAAAGGATCAGCAACTTGTGTTTTAAATTTTGATGAAGCAACCGGTTTTATGATTGGAAATAAGGAAAAAGGCTTAAGTGCAATGTTTACTATGATGAATCTTGAGAGGATAGTTGTTGGAATTCAGGGTCTAGGTATTTCAGAAATTGCTTATCAAAACTCTCTTTCTTACGCAAAAGAGAGAAAACAAGGAAAAACAAATAATTCAAAATCAAAAAACGGTGCCGATTTTATCATTGAACATGCGGATATCAGAAGATCATTATTGAATATGAAATCAATTATAGAGGGTGAAAGAGCATTATGCTTTTGGCTATCACAACAAACCGAAGTAAGTTTAAATCATCCAGATGATAAAGTTCGTCAAGAAGCATCAGATTATGTGTCATTAATGACTCCAGTTGTTAAATCATTATTTACTGATTTAGCAATGGAAATTACGAGTGATGCGATGCAAATTCATGGTGGATATGGCTATACTAAAGATCAAGGTATAGAGCAGCTGTATAGAGATAACAGAATAACACCAATATACGAAGGTACTAATTCTGTACAGGCAGCTGATTTAGTTTTTAGAAAATTATCTAATAAAAATGGGAATGTAATAAATAAATTTTTAGATCAAGTTAAATCTGAATGTAATTCTAACAATGAAAAAATAAAACCATTTATATTAGAATTTAATAGTTATTTGAATATTCTTAAAAAATTTAGTGACTGGATGATTGATAAAGCGAAGACTGAAAAAGATGATGTGAGTGTAGCTGCAAATGATTATCTACGTACTCTTGGTTATGTTTCTATTGCATATGCTTGGGTAAAGGTTTTAGAGGTAAGTTTTGAAAATTATGATGAAAATAAAAAATTTTATGAAGATAAAATAGATACAGCGAGATTTTTCTTTGATAAAGTATTACCAAGAGCTGAACAGCATTACAAGTCTGCAATTTCTGATAGCTCTTATATAATGAACTTCAAATTTAATTAGAATGAGTCATTACGATACTAATTTGGATAAAAATCGTGCTAATTATGTACCATTAACTCCTTTAACTTTTTTAAAAAGAGCTAAAGAAATTTATCCAAATTATGAGGCAATTATTTATGAAGATCGAAAGTATACATGGGATCAGGTTTATAAACGGGCTGTAAAATTTGCAAGTGCGCTTAACAAAATTGGTATTAAAAAAGGTGATACAGTATCATTTTTAGCTTTTAATACTCCTGAGATTTTTGAAGGTCATTACTCTGTTCCTATGACAGGCGGAGTACTAAATACTATCAATATAAGATTAGATGCTAAAACTATTGCTTATATATTAGATCATAGTGAGGCAAAAGTATTAGTTGTTGATAGACAGCTACATATTGAAGTTAAAAAGGCTTTAAAAATTTTAAAAAGAAAAATTCTAATAATAGATATTATTGATAAATTTGCCGATCAAACAAAGTGTGAAAAAATTGGTGATTTGGAATATGAAAGTTTCTTAAACACTGGAGACGAAGATTATGATTGGGAAATGCCCGAAGATGAGTGGCAGGCTATATCGTTAAGTTACACTTCAGGAACTACAGGAAATCCCAAAGGTGTCGTTTATCATCATAGAGGATCATACTTAATGTCTACTGGTAGTGCAGTTGCCTGGAATATGCCCAATAGATTAAACTTTTTAACAATTGTTCCAATGTTTCATTGTAATGGGTGGGGTTACCCATGGACTATACCTATGTTAAATGGAAGGACAATTTGTTTAAGAAATATTGATATTAAAAAAATTTTTGATTTAATTGATAAATATAATGTAACACATTTTGGTGGAGCACCTATAGTACTTAATATGATAACAGGCGCACCAGAGAGTGATAAAAAAAAATTGAAGCATAAGGTCTATGTTCTTACTGCTGGCGCACCACCACCAAGCATTATTTTTAAAAAAATGAGTGAACTTGGATTTGAGGTTATGCATGTCTATGGATTAACAGAGACTTACGGACACGTCACCCAATGTGCTTGGAATGATGCTTGGAATGACTTTGATGAGGAAAAACAAAACGAGATAAGAGCTCGACAAGGTGTAAGATATCCAAATACAGAGGGAATAGCAGTAATGGATCCAGAAACAATGACACAGGTGCCGAAAGACGGAAAAACAATCGGTGAGATAATGATTAAAGGAAATATTGTAATGAAAGGATATTTTAAAGATAAGGATGCAACTTCAAAAGCAATGGAAGGAGGCTGGTTCCATTCTGGAGATTTAGCAGTTATGCATCCCGACGGATATGTTAAAATTCAAGATAGATCCAAAGATATTATCATTTCAGGTGGTGAAAACATATCCTCAATTGAAATAGAAAATACTCTAGCAAAACATCCTTCAGTATCTATTGCAGCAGTTGTAGCCAAACCAGATGAGAAATGGGGGGAAGTTCCTTGTGCTTTTATAGAAATGGTAAAGGAAAAACCTGTTACAGAAAAAGAATTAATAAGTTTTTGTAAAGAGACACTCGCTGGATTTAAGGTTCCAAAGCAAGTTGTTTTTTGTGACTTACCAAAAACTTCAACTGGTAAAATTCAAAAGTTTGAGCTCAGAAAAAAATTTTAATATTTAAATTCATGAAAAATTATTCAATAACAAAATCAAGAAGAGTAAGAAGTTCACCATATACCTCAAGAATAGAAAAACAAGGTGTCACTGCATATACTGTTTATAATCATATGTTGTTACCAGCTGCTTTTGGATCAATAGAGGACTCTTGTGATCATTTAAAAAACAATGTTCAAGTCTGGGATGTAGCTGCTGAAAGACAAGTTGAGGTTATCGGCAAAGACGCTGCTAGGCTTGTTCAATTAATGACTTGTAGAGATTTATCAAAATCAAAAATAGGCAGATGTTATTATTGCCCAATT
>CACJOA010000023.1 GCA_902594915.1 uncultured Pelagibacteraceae bacterium
CATTCAATACAGGACGTATAGACCATATTTATCAAGACCCTTTCGAAAGTAAAAGAAATTTTTTCTTACATTATGGAGATGTTACTGATGCAATTTCAGTATCAAGTTTAATTAAAAAAATTAAACCTAATGAAATTTATAATTTAGCAGCTCAGTCGCACGTATCTGTTTCATTTGAGGTTCCAGAATACACAGCAAACGCGGACGCGGTTGGTGCATTAAGAATTTTAGAAGCTATAAAATTTCATGGTTATGAAAAAATTACAAAATTTTATCAAGCGGGCACATCCGAAATGTTTGGAAAAGTTAGAGAAGTTCCTCAAACAGAAAAAACACCTTTTTATCCTAGAAGTCCATACGGAGTAGCAAAAGTATACGCTCATTGGATAACAGTAAATTATAGAGAGGCATATAATATTTTTGCTTGTAATGGTATTTTGTTTAATCACGAAAGTCCTGTTAGAGGTGAAACTTTTGTAACAAGAAAGATCGTTATCGGATTATGTAAAATAAAATTAAAAAAACAGAAGATTTTATTTTTAGGTAATTTATCTGCAAAAAGAGATTGGGGACATGCTAGAGATTATGTTGAAGCAATGTGGAAGATGCTACAAAGGAAAACTCCGTCAGATTATATTATTTCAACAGGAAAACAATATTCAGTTAAGCAATTTGTCAATTTTGTTTTAAAAGAGCTTAATTTTAAAAATTACAAATGGAAAGGCAAAGGTTTTAATGAAAAGTGTTATGATGAAAATGGAAAATGTATAATAGCTTGCGATAAAGAATATTTTAGACCTTTGGAAGTAGATACTCTTTTAGGAGATTCGAAAAAAGCACATAAGGACTTAAATTGGAAGCCTAAAACTTCATTGCAAACTTTAGTTAAAGAAATGGTCAAGTTCGATCTCAAAAAATTGAGAGATGATTAAAAAAAATTCAAAAATTTTTGTTGCTGGGCATAACGGTTTAGTTGGAAGTGCAATAGTAAGAAAACTAAATGAGACAGGTTACAATAATATTCTTACGATAAAAAAATCTAGACTAGATCTAACAAATCAGAGAGAAGTTTTAAATTTTTTAAGGAAAAACAAACCCAAATTTATTTTTATTGCAGCAGCAAAAGTAGGGGGTATATACTCTAATGATAAATACAAAGCTGAGTTTATTTACAGTAATTTATCAATACAAAATAATATTATACACAGTGCGCATATTTGCAATATCAAAGATCTAATCTTTTTAGGTTCAAGCTGTGTTTATCCTAAATCTTGTAAACAACCTATAAAGGAGAGTTATTTACTAAATGGTGAACTTGAAAAAACAAACGAACCATATGCTGTTGCAAAGATTGCTGGGATTAAAATGTGTGAAAGTTACAATTTTCAATACAAAACTAATTTCAAGTGTTTAATGCCAACAAATACATTTGGTCCGAATGACAATTACGATCCTTTAAATTCTCATTTTTTCCCATCACTTATAAGAAAGATTCATAATGTAAAAATTGGTAAAACACGTCATTTAGTTCTCTGGGGTGATGGTTCTCCAAAAAGAGAGTTGATTTTTGTTGATGATCTTGCAGAAGCATGTGTTTTTTTTATGAATAAAAAAATAAAAGAAACTTTGATAAATATTGGAACTGGAAGAGATTTCACTATTAAGCAGTATGCTAATATTTTTCTGAAAATTATAAGTCCAAATAGAATAGTAAAAATTAAGTTTGACAAAAAAAAACCAAATGGAACACCAAGAAAAGTGCTTAATGTGAATTTAGCTAAGAAATATGGCTGGAAAGCAAAAACTGATATAAAAAATGCAGTTAAAATTACTTATCAAGATTATTTAAGCAAAATAAAAAGATAAAAACTTATCTAATAGCTTTACAACTTTTAATTTCTTAAGTATAAAACCCAGGCCGGTGATTATTGCGAAAGTGTCATACCCGATCCCATTCCGAACTCGGAAGTCAAGCCTTTCTGCGCTGATGGTACTTTGTCTTAAGACATGGAAGAGTAAGTCGTTGCCGGCATTTTAAATTATTTTTTAATTATGAAAATAAAAAGCTCCTTAAAATCAGTTAAAAAAAGAGACCTTAATTCAAAGCTCGTCAGACGTAGAGGTCGAGTATATGTTATCAACAAAATAAACCCAAAATTTAAAGCAAGACAAAAATAATTTTTATGGATGATAAAAACCATAAGGATACATGGAATAATTTTACAAAGTTTGTCTTGTGGGGAACTGTCGCTGTAGTATTAATTTTAGTATTAATGGCAATATTCTTGTTGTAGAAATCTCATATGAAAATAGTTTCTTTATCTGAAGAAAAAAAAATTGAAAAAAGGATTTCAATAACTCCAGACATATCAAGTAAGTATATTTCAATTGGCTTTGAAGTTTTTTTACCTAAAAATTATGGCGATCATTTAGGTTTTTCAGATGAAGATTATAAATCTCAAGGAGCAAAAATTATTGAAAATGAGATTGATCTTATTCAAACTGCAGATATTTTTGTACAATTAGGCTTGCCTTCTGATGATAAACTTTTAAATTTTAGAGAAAATCAAAACTTAATTGGTGTACTAAATCCATTTTTGAATAAACAAAAAATTGATAATCTTACAAAAAAAAAAATAAATAATTTTTCTTTGGAACTACTTCCTCGTATCACCAGAGCTCAATCAATGGATATTCTTTCATCTCAAGCTAATTTGGCTGGTTACAAAGCAGTGATAGAGTCATTTGCTAAATTTGAAAAAGCTATACCAATGATGATGACAGCAGCTGGAACTGTACCTGCTGCGAAAGTTTTAGTTGTTGGTGCTGGAGTTGCTGGATTGCAGGCAATTGCAACCGCTAAAAGAATGGGAGCCATAGTTTTTGCTACCGATGTAAGAATGGCATCAAAAGAACAAGTTGAAAGTCTTGGGGGTAAATTTTTAACTGTTGAAGGAGCAGAAAATTTGGAGACAGAGGGCGGCTATGCCAAGGAAGCCTCTGAGGATTTTAAAAAAAAACAGGAAAATTTATTAGCTGAAACATTAAAAAAAATAGATATAGTAATTTGCACCGCCTTAATTCCTGGAAAAAAAGCTCCGGTAATTATTAAAGAAAATATGATAAATAATATGCAAAGAGGTTCAGTTATATACGATTTAGCTGCAGTTCAGGGTGGCAATACCGCATTTACTGAAGTAGATAAAATAGTCGATAAAAACGGTGTTAAAATTATGGGGGAGTCTAATATATTAAATCAATTACCTATATCAGCATCAAGCTTGTATGCAAAAAATGTTTTTAATTTTGTTTCAAATTTATTAGATAAAGAAAGTAAAAAAATTAATATAAATTTAGAGGATGAAATAATTGAAAAAACTTTGATTAAATAAATTATGGAAATAGATCCCTTCATATTCAGGCTTAGTATTTTTATTCTCTCAATTTTTGTTGGATATTATGTTGTTTGGAGTGTAACGCCCTCTTTGCATACTCCTTTAATGTCTGTAACAAATGCAATTTCTTCAGTAATTATTGTTGGGGCAATAATTGCAAGCCTATCAGGTAATTCAAGCAGCATATTTAACGAATCAAGTATTTTTGGGTTTTTAGCAATATCATTGGCTGCAATAAATATTTTTGGTGGATTTTTAGTCACACAACGAATGCTCGCAATGTATAAAAAAAAAAAGGGTAAAAAATGATATCAGCAAATTTATCTGCAGTTTTTTATTTAATTTCAGGTGTTTTATTTATATTGGCACTAAGGGGACTTTCATCTCCTGAAACATCTAGACAAGGTAATTTTTTTGGAATTCTAGGTATGATTATTGCTATTACTGTAACTTTTTTTTCAATTGGAAATTTTTCAACTGGTTTTGTTTTTGTTGTGATTTTTCTTCTAGCAGGAGGTTTAGTTGGAGCTTTTATAGCTTATAAAATTCCAATGACCGCAATGCCAGAATTAGTTGCTGGTTTTCATAGTTTGGTTGGATTAGCGGCTGTTTTTGTAGCCATCTCAGCTTTTTTAAATCCAGATGCTTTTAATTTAGGAACACCAGGAAATATCAAATTAGGAAGTTTAATAGAAATGTCTATAGGAGCAGCAGTTGGAGCGATAACTTTTTCAGGATCAATTATAGCCTTTTTGAAACTTCAGGGGATTATGTCAGGATCTCCTATTACGTTTAAAGGACAACATCCGCTTAATGTTATTATTTTAACGTCTATTTTTGTTTTGATATATTTACTTTGTAAATCTCAATCCTCAAATATCTTTTGGATATTATTAGTAGTTTCTTTTTTAATTGGATTTTTATTAATTATTCCAATCGGTGGAGCAGATATGCCTGTTGTTATATCCATGCTTAACTCTTATTCTGGGTGGGCTGCAGCAGGTATTGGATTTACGTTGGAAAATACTGCATTAATTATTACTGGAGCTCTCGTAGGTTCATCCGGGGCAATACTATCTTATATAATGTGTAAAGGGATGAATCGTTCTTTTTTTAATGTAATATTAGGTGGGTTTGGAGGAACGGATCAATTAGGAGCTAAAAAAAATACAGAACAAAGACCGGTCAAAAGTGGAAATGCCGATGATGCTGCATTTTTAATGAAAAATGCCTCTTCTGTAATAATTGTTCCCGGTTATGGAATGGCGGTCGCCCAAGCTCAACATGCATTAAGAGAGATGGTAGATACATTAAAAAAGAATGATATAAAAGTATCATACGCGATACATCCTGTTGCTGGAAGAATGCCAGGTCATATGAATGTATTGTTAGCAGAAGCTAATGTTCCTTATGATGAGGTTTTTGAATTAGAAGAAATAAATAATGATTTTGCAAATGCAGATGTAGCATTTGTAATAGGCGCTAATGATGTAACGAATCCAGTTGCAAAAACAGATCCACAAAGCCCTATTTATGGAATGCCTGTTTTGGATGTAGAAAAATGTAAATCTGTTTTATTCGTTAAAAGAAGTTTATCACCAGGATATGCAGGAATTGATAATGACCTTTTTTATAAAGAAAATACATTGATGTTGTTTGCAGATGCAAAAAAAATGACAGAAGATATTACCAAGAATTTATAGGATAAAATTGACTACAAAAATTTTTTGTGACATTGCAGAGTATAGATTAATTAAAAGGTTTAATAAGAAAAAAATTGTAAAAGGTTTCACAACGAACCCTAGTTTAATGAGAAAGGCTGGTGCAAAAGATTATCGGCTTTACTGTAAAGAAATTTTAAAATTTTGTTTTAAGAAACCAATATCTTTTGAGGTATTTGGTGATGATTATAATTCAATGATAAATCAAGCAGTAAAGATTAATAGTTGGGGGAAAAACGTTTATGTAAAAATTCCAGTTGTAAATTCAAAAAATAAATTTACAGGCAAAGTAATAAAAGAACTTAATAATAAAAATATAAAATTGAATATAACGGCAGTATATACCGCTAAACAGACGAAAAAAATTTTGAGTGTTATTAATAAAAAAACAAAAGTTATTATCTCAATTTTTGCTGGAAGAGCAGGAGATACTGGTAAAGATCCTATTCCTGAATTTAAAAAAAGTATTGCTTTAGCAAAAAAATTTACAAATGTTGAAATATTATGGGCTAGTGTAAGGGAACCATATAATTTTTTGCAGGCTAAACAATTAGGATGTCACATAATTACAGTGCCGCCATCTATTATAGAAAAGATTGAAAAATTTGGTAAGTCATTTGATCAATTAACTAAAGAGACGGTAAAAGCTTTTCTAATAGATAGTCAAAAGTCAAAATTTAAAATATAACGTAATTGGTTGCGGGGGACGGATTTGAACCGCCGACCTTCAGGTTATGAGCCTGACGAGCTACCAGACTGCTCCACCCCGCGGTGTATTAAATTCTATTTTTGAGTTTATTTAATTTTTTTACTCTTTTAATGTTTTCTTGAAGAATTCTTTTCTTTTTTTCAGAGGGTTTTTCATAAGTATTTTTTAATTTAATTACCTTGAAAAAACCATCTCGTTGAAGCTTTCTTTTTAAAACACGCAAAGCTTGTTCAACATTATTATCTTTAACTTCTATTTTAATAAATACCTCCAAAAAAAACGAGTAACTAGCATTTTTATAATTTCATGTCTATTTATTTTATTCATTATTTTTAATTTTATTTAACTTTTCTTTTTCTTTTTTTTCTCTCTTTATCCTTCTCTCAGCCTTTTCAAGCGCATTAACAAGATCTTTTTGAGTAAATAAGTTTAGAGCAACTGGATCTTTAGGATTCAAATTATTATAATTCCAATAACTTTTATTTCTTA
>CACJOA010000024.1 GCA_902594915.1 uncultured Pelagibacteraceae bacterium
AGAATCCATATCCTGTCCCCAAGAAAGAATACCTGCTTGAATTCTTCTGTGATGAGCAGGTGCAATAACCATTAAGTTATGTTTTTTTCCTGCTTCAAGAACTGAATTCCACATATCTTCTGCATAAAGAGTAGAATTTCTTAAATAAATTTCATAACCGGCTTCACCAGAAAAACCTGATTGAGATATTACGCAACTTCTTCCACCTATTTTTACTTCTGCTAGACCGTAAAAAGGCATATTATCGAAGTCTACTTGATCGCCACATAAATCTTTCATTAATGCCTTAGATTTTGGACCTTGAATTTGTACAGGGCTTACATCTATTTCATCAACAGTACAATTAAATCTCAAATCAGAATTTACTCCTTGAAGATACATACCAATATCAGAGTCAGATAATGAAAACCAAAATTCATCTTTTGAAATTCTTAAAAGAATTGGGTCATTCAAAACTCCCCCATACGCATTACAAAGAATTACATACCTGGCTCTCATAGGTGAAATTTTTGTGGCATCTCTTGTAATTACGTAGTCAACAAATTTTTCTGCATCTGGACCTTTTACCTGTATTTGTCTTTCAACAGCTACATTCCACATTGTAACATGATTCACAATAGCATCGTATTCAACCATAGCTCCACCATCTTCGGGTTTTACATAACCTCTTGGATGATAAATACGATTGTATACAGTAGCTCTCCAACAACCTGCTTGCATTGATAAATGCCAATAAGGTGATTTACGAACTCTTGTTGAAATTAACATTTCAACTTTAGTTGGTCCACTCTGCCTTAAATTATATGGTACTTTTCGATCTGATTGATCAACAGAAGTAACATGTTTTAGTTTCGTATAGTCAAATTCTTTAGACATAACCATTCTCCTTCAACCACTTGTTTGTTTCCTTCAAGCCGCCGAATGTATAAATGTGGAAAAAATCAGTATGCGATTTAACTTTCCCAATTAAATCATTAGGGTCTTTAGGTTTCAATAAATCTAACGCCTTAGTAAAATTAGATCTAAGAAAGTTAAGGGAATTTTTTGCTCCAACAATATTAGCAAATTTTATTAAGCTAGATATTTTTAGTGGCCCAGTAATTCCCACATGCACTGGAACGCTCTGTTTAGAAATAAAATCTATGATTGGCTGAGGATCTAGTAACCATTGAGTTACAATATAATCAGCATAAGGCTTCTTGTCATTCATAGCTTTTTCTAAATCTGAATCGGATATATCAGGACTCCCCTCTGGGTGTCCAGCAATTCCTATCTTCATTTTCTCAAAATAACCTGTCTCTAAAAGTTGAAATGAGCTGTCAAATTTTCCGACTGGTTCTCTACCCCCACCAATAATTAACGCTTGCTTAACTCCACCGTCTTTACATATATTAACATAATTCTTGAGCTCCTTATCGTTTTGCATTGATCTTGCTGGAAAATGAGGCACTGGATTAAATCCTCTTTTAACAAGCTCAACTGCTTGTTGAGCTGTTTCTTTATAGTCCCCACCAGGCAACATTGTGATATAAACATCATTCACCTTAGGTACAGTTTCAAGGTCTGTTGTTGGGCTAATTTCTAGAGAAAAGTTCATTTTAGGGATCATTATCTTTTTTAAAAAAGCTGTCAAAGAATTTTATTAAATGACGCAATGAAATTTGTTGCTTAAAATTAGGTAGATTGTTAACTATTTGAATTCATGAAGATTATATTAATTATGGGTTTGCCAGGCTCAGGTAAAACGACTTTAGCCTCTGAATTAGTTCCTTTATTAAAAGCAAAGTGGCTAAATGCTGATGAAGTCAGAAAAGCTGCAAACGATTGGGATTTTTCAGCTGAGGGAAGAACAAGGCAAGCAAAGAGAATGTGGGCTAAAGCTCAGGAGTATAAAAATCAAGGTCATCACGTTGTTGCTGATTTTATTTGTCCAACCCCTGCAGCTAGAGCACTATTTCCAGCAGATTTTATAGTATGGATGGACACTATAAAAGAAGGTAGATTTGACGATACCAATAAAATGTTTGTTAATCCTGATAAATATAATTTTCATGTTACAACTAAAGACGCTAAAAATTGGGCACCAAAAATATTTGAAGACCTTATAAAATAGATTATAAATTTTCCATTATGAGTTTTTTTATAAGAGTAGTCCTATTTTTAATGATTTTTTTCCCAATTCATAATTCTTATGGAGCAATAGTCACTCAAATTGATAAACAGGTCTTTCAAGAGCCAAGCGGAGAAGCCGCAGTTATGGGAGATGTTCAATTTAATGCAGACGGTACAAAAATGTTTACAAGTTATAGTAATACGCTCTTTGGTGCAGGTCGAGGAACCGATGATATTATAAATGAATACACTCTTTCAACGCCATACGATATTTCAACAGCAACATACGCTGGTGATGATGAGAGATGTGCATTTCAGGATACGAACTCTACAGTTTCCACATCTTTATCTTTCAGATTTAGTGATAATGGAATGAAAATCTTTGTTTCTCAAAGAGGTAAAAATAATGGTGCGAACTCTTATATTAATAGACTTGATTTAACAACAGCGTACGATATTTCAACGTGCGCCTATCACTCGGAAGTAAATATAGATACAGATGCACTTCAAAATGGAACAAATGCTGGTAATCGATCAACAGGTAATAATAATAATTTACAAGGCATGACGATTACTAATGATGGCACAAAGTTGTTTGTTACAATGAATGAAAGAGATGGCGATCAATTCATAAAAGAATATAGTTTTTCAACTCCTTATGATTTATCAACTTTAACTATCGCATCAACAGCAATAATTCTTCAGGCGGAAAATCCTTTTGGATTATCTTTTAGCAATGATGGAAAAAAATTATTTCAAAGTTATATAGGAGTAGTAAATAATGGTGGTGAAAATACAGGAATATTAGAACAATATTCTCTAACTACAGCATATGATTTATCTACAGCTACTGTAGATGGTCAAATTAATTTAGAAACAATGGACTCAGATCAAAATGACCTAATCAATATTTCATTTAATAACGATGGAACTAAAATGTTTTCAGTAAATCGTGGTGGTGAAAAGATATTTGAATATAATTTAACTTGTTCATTCAATATTGCTCCTGGCAAGTGTTCTTCAATATCAGAGAATAAAGATAGATCTGGAATGGTAATAGCGCAAATGGAAGTTGCAAAAAGAACTATTGATCATTCAACAGACGCTGCCTTAAACAGACTTAAGTGGATTAGAAGAAATAAGGATGAGCAAAATCTAACTAACTTAAATTTAAATTTAAATTTTGCTAACCAAAAACTAAAGTCTTTTACTGAAATTATTAGAACTTCTTCATCAAAAAAGAAACATATGAATAAGAAGGGAGATGTATTTTATTGGAGTGAAGGAGCTATATCTATTGGAAAAATTGGAGACACAAGTATTTCATCAACTAAAAAATTTGGAACAGATGCTATAACATTTGGAGCAGATAAACTTACAAAAAAAAATGGAGTAAAAGGTCTTGCTCTCAGGTTTGGTAAAAACAATGTAGATGTTGGAACTGCTGGAAGTAATTTGGATAGCGATACTTATAATTTTACATTTTATTCAACTTCACCAATAGAGGATGATACTAAATTTATAGATACAATAATTGGTATTGGCAAATTACATTCAGATTTATTGACTGTAAATAATGATGATCGTTTGACAGCTGATAGAAATGGTAAACAATTCTATGGTACTTTAAAAATTAAAGATGAAATTAAAAAAAACAATATCACTTTCATTCCATCAGGAAGATTTGATATTGGTCATACTATTTTAGGTTCTTACAGAGAGAGAGGCACCGGTGCAATTGATGCGGAAAAACAACACATTAGATCAAAAAAAATAAGAGCAGGATTAGTAGCTGTGGAGGATTTATCTAACGAAAAACTTAAATTTAAAAGACACGGTAAAATAGAATATATTGTAGATATTGATCGTACCTCAAATTTTAAATATACCTACGTTGATGATAACAGTGTAAATTTTAAAGACACATTTCACTCAGGAGCTTTACATAATTTGAGTGGAGAAATTGGCATTGATTTAATTTTTCCTAATAATTTTAGCTTATTTATCATCTATGAGCGTAATCAAGCATTAGGTTCAGGATATGCGGATAAAATTAATATCGCGACCGGATATTTACCAAATAAAGATAATAGTTATGCTTTTTCAATAGGTGGTTCAGAAAATCTTCTATCAAAATTAGAATTTAAGAAAAATTTGAATGGATTAAATTTAAGCTTGAATGTGAGTGATGATCTAAAAAATTTTGGAGATAACAGGGATGCAAAAATAACATTAAATAAAGTCTTTTAATTTCTTTTAATAAGATTAAACTTAAGATCAAAGAGTGTATATGAGTTACAAATGGGATAACAAAAAACCGACTGCACAAATGTTAGGAAGATGGCAGCCCTTTCATGATGGTCATTATGCTTTATTTAAAGAAATAATTAAGAAAACTGGTCAAGTATGTATTCAGATAAGAGATGTACAAGGTGTTGATGATAACCCTTTTGATTTTGAGACAGTAAAAAAAAACATTGAGGAAAAATTAAATCCTGAATTTAAAGATCGTTTTAAGATAATGCTAGTGCCAAACATTACTAATATTTGTTATGGAAGAGGCGTTGGTTATAAGATTGAAGAAGTTGAGCTTTCAAAAGAGATTCAAGAAATTTCAGCTACTAAAATTAGAGCAAAAATGAGAGAAGAAGGAAAGCTCAAGTAATTTTTAATGAATATTAAAATTATTAACTTAGCTAATGGGATTTCAAGAATAATTATTAATGAGCAAAAAACATATAATGCACTCTCTTATAGAAACCTTCTTGATTTAATCAAAGCATTTAAAAAATTAGACCAAAATAAAAATGTAAAAGTTATTATTATTGAAGGTGCTGGAAAAGGTTTCAGTGCTGGACACAATCTTAAAGAAGTTAAAAACCTAAAAAAAAAAGAAAAATATCAAAAACTATTTAATCTTTGCTCAAAATTAATGCTGCAAATTATTGAAGGAAAAAAACCTGTTATAGCAAAAGTTCATGGTGCTGCTTTTGCAGCTGGATGTCAATTAGTTGCAAGTTGTGATTTAGCTTATAGTACTAAAGATGCATTGTTTGCAACACCCGGTGTAAATATTGGTTTATTTTGTAGTACTCCAATGGTTGCAGTTAGTAGAAAAATTAACAGAAAATCCATGATGAAAATGTTACTTACCGGTGATCCTATAAAAGCAAAACTTGCTAAAGAATTAGGTCTTATCAATGATTATTTTAGTAAATCAAAACTAAATCGTGAAGTTTATAAGATTGCAAGAAAAATTGCTTCAAAATCAAATTTAACTATTAAGATAGGTAAGCAAACATTTTATAAGCAGTTGGACATGCCACTAAGAAAGGCTTATTCATACACAAGTAGAATGATGACTATTAATATGATGGCTATGGATGCAAAAGAGGGTATTTCCGCATTTATTGAAAAAAGAAAACCTAATTGGAAGAATAAATAAAGTATGATTAAATGATTTCTACAAAAGAAATATTATCTAAATACAAAAATATTGCTTTAGTAGGTGCTAGCAAAGATCTTAATAAAACGTCCTCTGTAGTAATGAAATTTTTGCAAAGATATGGGTTTAAGATTTATCCTGTAAATCCATTTATAAAAGATAAAAAAATACTTGAGGAAAATGTTTTTGAAAGAGTTTCAGATATTAAAAGTTCTGTTGAAATAGTGAATGTATTTAGACCTTCCTCTGAAGCTGAAGATATTGCAAAAGAGGCTGTCAAGATTGGTGCTAAAGTTTTATGGCTTCAATTAGATATAAAGAATAATAAAGCAAAAAAAATTGCTGAGGATAATGATATGATTTATATCGAAGATAAATGCACAAAAATTGAATTTGAA
>CACJOA010000025.1 GCA_902594915.1 uncultured Pelagibacteraceae bacterium
TAAATGCTTTAGATAAATTCTCATCAGATAGATTTCTTTTTCCCAAAGATTTATTAAGTTCCTCATAGGTTATGAAACCTCTATGAGTTCCACGACCCATTAATCTAGCAAATGATTTTGTAATTATTCTTTCCACAGCTCTTAATTTGAAGAGTCTTATATAATGTCAAATTTATAAAAATCCATTAATAATTTAATGATATTAATTGATATTTTGCTTTTTTTTGAGCTCTTTTAGCTCGTTAAATGTTGTCTCGCTCAAATCTTTAGAAAACTTTGATTCTAGTTCCTGAATTCTAAATTCAAGATCATAATTCATCAAATCTCTTATGATATCCTCAAGTAATTCAATAATTTCATATTTGTCTTTTGATTTATTTCTTAAAATATTTTTGATGGGGGCAAATTTACTTATTTTATCTACTAATTGTTTATCTAAATTTAAATTTTCAATATCTATTTTTTCACTAGACTTTATCTTTTGAATGATTAGTTCAAATATTTGTTTATTTACTTTAGTAAATAACTTCGTATTTTCTATCAAATTAATATTTGACTGTATGAGATCTAAATTATTAATAACCAGGTATAATAAAGAGAACTCTTTCAGCTCTACACTTGTCAAGGACTTACTCTCTTCATAATGTTTCTTTGTAGAGTCCAAAGATTTTATTTTTTTAATATAAAACTTTTTATTATTTTGATTTAAATGGGGAGTCAATTCAGAAATTTTCTCTAAATAATATTCTAAGACATATTTCCTAATAAAATTATCCTTAATTGTATTTGCTATTTCTCTAAGTTTTTTTTCAAAAATTGCCATTGATGATGGATTATTTTTGGTTTGCTTTTTATAATGACTAAAAATAAATTTATGAATAGATATTTTATTTTCTTTCGTAAAATTTAAAAAATTACCTTTGCCATGCCGATTAACGTAACTATCAGGATCTTCTTTATCCGGTAAAAATAAAAAGGAAATTTGCTTTTCAGGTTTTAATTCTTTAATAGAATTTTCAGCAGCTCTTACAGCAGCTTTATAACCGCTTTCATCTCCGTCAAAACAAATAATTATATCGTCAAAAAACTGATTTAAGGTTAAAATTTGTTTATCAGTTAGTGATGTTCCTAAATTTGCAACAGCATTTTCAATTCCATTTTTACTTAATCCAACAACATCCATATAACCTTCAACTAAATATACATTATCAAATTTATTGGATAATTTCCTAGCTTGATCTAAATTATATAAGTTTGAACCTTTTTTAAAAAAATCTGTTTCTGGCGAGTTAATATATTTTGCTAAATAATCAAATTTTTCAATTATTCTTCCTCCTAAAGCTATCGGTTGACCTGAAATATTATTTATTGGGAATATTATTCGACTTCTAAATCTTTCAACATAGATTTTCTTTTTATCATCAAAGTAAAACAAACCACTTTCAATTAAAGTTTTTTCTCTAAACTCTTTTTTTAATTTTTCAAAAAGATTTGGATTTTTATTTATATAACCAATTCTAAATTTTTTAACCTCTGCTTTTCCTAAAAATCTTTTTTTTAGATAATCTCTTGCATTAGAATTGTTGTCATTTTTCAATAACTCATTATGATAAAAATCAACATACTGACTGTAAAGTGAAAGATATTCTTGCAGTTTCTTTTCTCTTACTTCATCTTGTTTTGAAAACATGTAAGGTTGCATTCCGGCCAATTGAGCCAAATGTTTAACTGCCTCGCCAAATTTAAGGTTTTGAGTTTTCATAATAAAATCAAAAATATTTCCGTGCTCAGATGATGCGAAACAATGATAAAATTCTTTGTCATCGTTGACTGTAAATGAAGGGGTCTTTTCATTTTTAAAGGGAGATAAACCTACATATTCTTTACCTCTTTTTTTTAAAGCAACTGATTTAGAAACAACTGTTGAAACCTTTAATCTTACTTTAATTTCATCAAGATATTCCTTTGGATACTTCATTACTTATTTAATAATTCTTTAATTAAAGATCCTGCTTTGGCAAAATCAATTTCATCTGAATGTAGCTTTTTTAATTCTCCCATAACTTTACCCATATCTTTTATTGAACTTGCGCCTATTTTTGAAATTACTTCAACGCATATTTTTTTTGTTATTTCATCCCCAAGCTGTTTTGGCAAAAAACTAGTCAAAATATCATATTCATTTTGCTCAATCTCCAAGAGATCTGCTCTATTATTTTTTTTATAAATATCGATCGATTCGGCTCTTTGTTTAACCATCTTCTTAAATAACTTTTTTATATCGTTATCATCTGTCTCTTTTTTATTTGGGCCAGATCTATTTAAAATATCCAGATCTTTTATAGATGATAAAATTAACCTATAAGTTGATATTTTGCTTTTATCTTTTGATTTTAAAGCATTTTTATATTCAGTTTCAATTTTTTCTCTTAATGACATATTTTTTCAATTTACTTTAAAGAAAAAATTCTTCAAAAGAAAAATTGTTTTTTTACAATTTTATAATACATCTCTGTTGCGATAATAAACCAATTATTGTATTAACCTTTAACTTATGAGTTGTAATTGATCAAAAAAGCAAAAAAAACTAACTCAACTAATTCACAAATTTACACAGGCATTCTAGTTCTTGAAAATAATAAGATTTTTAAAGGGATTGGATTTGGTTATCAAGGAGAGGCAACAGGAGAAGTTTGTTTTAATACCTCTATTACAGGATACCAAGAAATTATATCAGACCCATCCTATGCTGAGCAAATTATAAACTTTACATTTCCTCATGTGGGTAATGTTGGGACCAATAAAGAGGATTATGAGTCAGATAAAATATGGACAAAAGGGGTAGTGTTTAACTCAGAAGTAACATCACCATCAAACTATAGGTCATTTTTGCATTTAGACACATGGCTTAAAAAAAATAAAATTGTTGGAATTACAGGTTTAGATACTAGAGGCTTAACTAATTTTATAAGAGATAAAGGTGCACCTAAAGGAACAATTGCTCATAATAAAAACGGTAAGTTTAATATTAGTAAACTATCTAACTTAACAATAAAGTGGAGTGGTTTAAAAAACCTCGATCTTGCAGAAAAAGTTACGACATCAAAAAAATATATCTGGAAAGGTTTTAGAACTTGGAAAAAAGAAACTGGTTATAAAAAAAATGATAAAAGTTCCTTTCATGTAGTTGCTATTGATTATGGAATTAAAAAAAATATTTTGAGATATTTTTCTGACTTTAATTGTAAAGTAACAGTCGTTTCATGCAAAACTACAGCTGATAAAATTTTAGCTTTAAAACCAAATGGTATATTTTTGTCTAATGGCCCTGGGGATCCAGCCGCAACTGGAAAATATGCAATAGATATAGTAAAAAACTTGATTAAAAAAGATTTACCAATTTTTGGTATATGCTTGGGCCATCAGCTTCTTGCTTTAACATTAGGTGGTAAAACAAAAAAAATGAAGTTGGGGCATAGAGGTGCAAACCATCCTGTTAAAAATTTGATTTACAACAAAGTAGAAATTACTAGTCAAAATCATGGTTTTGAAGTAGTTAAGGAAAATTTACCAAAAAATATTGAAATTACTCATAAGTCTTTATTTGATAATAGTATTGAGGGTATAAAATTAAAAAATAAACCAGTATTTTCAGTTCAATATCATCCAGAATCTAATCCTGGTCCACAAGATAGTGTTTATTTATTTCAGCAATTTATTAACAATATGAAAAAAAATGCCAAAAAGAAAAGATCTTAAGAAAATTTTAGTTGTAGGAGCTGGTCCGATCATAATTGGTCAAGCGTGTGAATTTGATTACTCAGGAACCCAAGCTTGTAAAGCACTGAGAGATGAGGGTTATAAAGTTGTTTTAATCAACTCAAATCCAGCAACGATAATGACTGATCCTGATGTAGCTGAAAAAACTTATATTGAGCCTATCACTTTAGATGTTTTAGAAAAAATTATTAAAAAAGAAAAACCAGATGCAATTCTTCCAACAATGGGAGGACAAACAGCTCTTAACCTTGCAATGGAGGCAGAAAAAAAAGGGTTGTTAAGGAAATACAAAATAGAATTAATTGGTGCAAACTCTAAAGCTATTTCGAACGCTGAAGATAGAAAAAAATTTAGGAAAAATATGATTGATATTGGTTTAGATTTACCCAAATCTGAAATTGTCAATAATATCAAGAATGCTTCAAAAGTCTTAAAAAAGATCGGGTTACCAGCAATTATAAGACCTGCATTTACTCTTGGAGGCCTTGGAGGTGGAATTGCTAAAAATAGAAAAGATTATCTAAAAATAATTAAAAATGGATTACTCGAGTCACCTGTCAGACAAGTATTAGTCGAGGAATGTTTGGAGGGTTGGAAAGAATTTGAAATGGAAGTTGTTAGAGATAAAAAAGACAACTGTATAATTGTCTGTTCTATAGAAAATATTGATCCCATGGGAATACATACGGGAGACTCGGTTACTGTTGCTCCTGCTCTAACATTAACTGATAAGGAATATCAGGTAATGAGAAATGCTTCAATCGCATGCCTTAGAAAAATTGGAGTCGAAACAGGAGGATCAAATGTACAGTTTGCAATTAATCCAAAAAATGGTCGAATGGTTGTAATTGAGATGAACCCTCGAGTGTCCCGTTCATCAGCTCTTGCTTCTAAAGCAACTGGTTTTCCTATAGCAAAGGTAGCTGCTAAACTCGCAATTGGATATACATTAGATGAATTAAAAAATGAAATTACAAAAGTTACTCCAGCTTCATTTGAACCAAGTATTGATTATGTCGTAACTAAAATTCCAAGATTTACATTTGAAAAATTTTCCACATCTCCAGCTATATTAGGAACATCTATGAAATCAGTGGGTGAAGCAATGGCAATTGGTAGAAACTTTAAAGAGTCACTCCAAAAAGCTTTGGTTTCTCTTGAAACTGGTTTTTCTGGGCTAGATAGAATATTTGATCTTGATAAAAAACAAATTGAAAAAAAGCTTAAAGAAAATATTCCAAATAAAATTCTATTAGTTGCAGAGGCAATTAGAAAAAAAATTAATTTAAAAAAAATTTTTGCCTTATCTAAAATAGATCCTTGGTTTTTAGAACAAATCAAAGAAATTGTAGATAATGAAAACAATATAAGAAAAATTGGTTTACCGAAGAATTTTGATAAATTCAATCAAATAAAATCAATTGGTTTTTCTGATAAAAAACTATCAGAACTAACTAATACCTCTGAGGAAATCGTTAGAAGAAAAAGAATTGCTCTTAGAGTATTACCTGTGTTTAAAAAAGTTGACACTTGTGCGGCTGAATTTAAATCATTCACTCCTTACATGTATTCAACATATCAGCGTAATTTTTCAATTAATATAGAATGTGAAGCTGATCCTTCAACAAAGAAAAAAGTTGTTATTTTAGGTGGTGGTCCTAATAGAATAGGGCAAGGGATTGAGTTTGATTATTGCTGCTGTCAGGCAAGCTTTTCACTTAAAAAAGCAGGTTTTGAGACAATTATGGTTAATTGTAACCCTGAAACTGTATCAACAGACTATGACACGAGTGATCGATTATACTTCGAACCTCTTAAAGAAGAATATGTTTTTAACATATTAAAAAAAGAAAAAGAAAAAGGTAATCTTGTAGGTGTCATCGCACAGTTTGGTGGTCAAACTCCTATCAAACTTGCAAAATTTTTACATAATA
>CACJOA010000026.1 GCA_902594915.1 uncultured Pelagibacteraceae bacterium
TGAATTTGAAATTTCTATATCGGTACTTTTAATTTCAAGAGGTCTATTTTCGTCATTAGATGATAGTTCAATTTCCTCTCTTGAGAGTTGACCTGAAATAATTGGATTGTATGCTTTGATGCCTTTGGCGACTTCACCGTCAGCTATTCCCTGAATTTCAACCTCGTGCATCTGACAAAAATCTGCAATTTGCTTAAAAGTCAAAGTTGTATTTTCAACTAACCATACAGCTGTAGCCATTGGCATAAGAGGAGCATTCGACATTTAATTTTTTTTCTCTGATTTAAAATTTTGAAATCTTTTATTGAACTTGCTTATTCTACCTTTATCCATCAATTTTTGTTTTCCACCTGTCCATGCAGAATGAGATTTTGGATCAATTTCTAATTTTAATAATTCACCTTCTGATCCCCAAGTTGATTTTGTCTCAAATTGTGATCCATCAGTCATTTCGACTTTAATTGAATGGTAATTAGGATGTATCTTTTTTTTCATTTTGAGACTTATAACAAAAGATTTTTTTAAAACAATTAAAAGTTATTCAATAAATCTTTGAATTTTGAGCTAATATTTGAGTTAGATGTTATAACTTTAATATTATTAATATTGTCAAGGTCAATTTCGTTAATTATACCTCCTGCTTCTTTAATTATAATTATACCAGCTGCAATATCCCATAAATTTAGATTTTTTTGAAAATATCCATCATATCTACCAGATGCAACATAAGCCATATCCAAAGCAGCACATCCAGACTTCCTATTTGGGAAATTAATCTCATCATTAATTTTGCCACTGGTTGCAAACAAACACTCATTAATCTCTTTTTTACTCGAAACTCTTATTCTGCGATTATTAAAAAAAGCTCCATTATTTTTTTCAGCAAAGAACATTTCATCTTTAATTGGATCATAGATGAGTCCAGAGATAATCTCATCATTTGATTTTAATGCAATTGAAATAGCAAAATGTGGTATACCATGTAAAAAATTGACAGTCCCATCAATTGGATCAATTATCCATGTATTATTTGTATCTTTATTAACTTCTTTACCTTTTTCTTCACTTATTAATGAATATTGAGGTCTTGCTTTTTTTAATTCTTCAATAATTGTTTTTTCAACTTTAATGTCTGAATTAGTTACAAAATCCTTAGGACCTTTTTTTGATACTTGTAATTTTTCTAGTTCACCAAAATCTCTTATCAGTATTTTTGAAGCTTTTTCACTCGCTTTGATCATGATATTAAGGTTTGCAGAAATAGAATTCATATATCAAATTTTTTTAATATATTCTAAGTTTCTTGTGTCAATAACAACACTATCTCCTGACTCTATAAAAGGAGGAACTTGAATATTAAAACCATTTTCTAATGAGGCAGGTTTGTAAGATGATGAGACAGTTTGGCCTTTTAAAGCAACATCTGTTATTTTAATTTTACATGTTACTTGATTTGGAAGTTCTACAGAGATAGCTCTATCATTGTAAAAATTTACAGTTACCTCAAGATTTTCAGTCAATAACTTACCTTTTTCCCCAACAATATCTTTTCTAATTTCTATTTGTTCAAAAGATTTAGGATCCATAAAAAAGTAATTATTTTCATCTTCATATAAAAAATTGTAATTAATCTCATCTAAAGAAGCTTTTTCGACAGTTTCACTTGATCTAAATCTTTCATTTAATTTTGTGTTTTTATTGACACTTTTCATTTCAATTTGCGCAAACGCTCCGCCTTTTCCTGGTTTAACATGTTGAGTTTTAAGCACTTGCCACAAATCATTTTTATGTTCCAACAACATTCCCACTCTTATTTCGCTAGCATTAATTTTCATTTTATTTTTTTAATTGCTTCTATTGGTTTAAATTTTTTATTTTTCCAAACGTAGCCTGAAATAGCCAAAAAGTTAGCTTTATTCAACAGTAGTTTTTTGTAATTATTAGAATTGATGCCTCCTATTGCAACAATTGGAGCTTTTGTGATCTTTCTAGCTTTTGTAAGTAAATTAATTGAAGCCTTATATTTTACCTTTTTAGTTTTTGAAGAATAAAAAGCTCCAAAAGCTAAATAACTTGCATTAGCTTTTATAGCAATTTTTGCTAATTTAATTGAATTGTGACAAGTAATTCCTATTATCTTATTGCCAATTAATTTTCTGGCTTTAAAGATATCCATATCCTTTTGACCCAGGTGACAACCGTCAGCATTTAATTCTTTTACAAGACGAACATCGTCATTTATTATAAATTTAACATTAAATCTTTTACATATTTTTTTTATTTTTCTACCAATCATTAATTTTTTTTTGAAGCTTTCTTTTTTAAGTCTTAATTGAAAAAAACTCACTTTCTTTAATTTAAAAATTTTGATTAAATCATTATGAAAGAATTTATTAATTTTTAATGGAGAAATGAGATAGATAAATTTTTTTTTATTAAATTTCAAGATCTTTAGACCATTTTCCCTGTGCAGCCAATGTATTCATTTTTGCTCGGTGGTTAAAAACCTTTTGTGTGCCCACAATATTTTGAGTGTTTTTTGACCAAAATTTTAAGGCACTTTGTTGAAGAGCTCGTCCATAAGAATAACTCATTATAAAATTGGTATTATTATATTTATTTATTAAATTTAAATTTTCTGTTGCCTCGATTTCAGATTGACCGCCTGACAAAAAAGCAATTCCAGGCACTTCTGAAGGAACTGAATTTTTCAAACATTCCAAAGTAAGTTTTGCAACTTCTTCATTTGAAATTTTATCTTTAGATTTACTTCCTGCTAAGATCATATTAGGCTTAAGTATAATCCCTTTTAAATCAACTTTATGTAAAATGAGTTCCTCAAAGCATTTTTTAATTACTTCCGATGTTTTTTCATAGCATTCCTTTGCAGAATGATCACCATCCATTAATACTTCTGGCTCAACTACTGGTACCATATTACATTCTTGAACTAATGCAGAATATCTTGCTAATGCATGAGCATTAGCATGTATTGAAAGTTTGCTTGGTTTAGTTTTAGAGATGTTATAAACACCTCTCCATTTTGTAAATTTTGCACCAAGTTTATAATATTCTATCAGTCTTTCCCTTAATCCATCTAAGCCTTCAGTTATTTTTTCATCTGTAGAACCAGCTAGAGTTTTGGCACCAGTATCAACTTTAATACCTGGGGCACTACCCATTTTTGAGATTAATTCTGGGATTTTATTTTTTTTTGAAGTTTCTTGTTTAATTGTTTCATCATATAAAATTACTCCTCCAATACATTCACTCATACCTGATGCACTAAATAGTGTTTCTCTAAATAATAATCTATTTTCAGGAGTTGATGGAATTTTGACAGAATCTAATCTTTTTGTCATTGTTCCAGTGCTCTCATCAGCAGCTAAAATTCCTTTTCCATTTTCTAGAATTTTAAGAGCGATATTATTTAATTCAGACATATTAATTTAAAGCTTTTATACCAGGAAGTTCCTTTCCTTCAAGGTATTCTAAAAATGCTCCCCCAGCAGTTGAAATAAAGTTAAAATTTTTTATAGCTTTGATTTGGTTGATGACAGCTATTGTATCTCCACCCCCCACAACAGAGTAAATTGATTTATTCATATTTTTTTTAACAATCGCTTTTGCTATTTCATAACTACCACTAGCAAAATTTGAATTCTCGAAATAACCTGCCGGTCCATTCCATAAAATAGTTTCACTAATTTTGATTATATTCTTAATTTTATTTATTGTTTTCGGTCCAATATCTAAAATTAAATCATCATCTTGTATATCTTTTAGCTCTTTAATCTGAGATTTATCATCCATGTTTTTTCCAACCAGGACATCCTCTGGGTAAGTAATTTTACAAGAGTAATTTTTAGCAGTTTCAAAAATTTCTTTTATGATCTCTTCACAATTATCCTCTTTAATTGATTTTCCTGTTTGGTTTCCTTTGTAATCAATAATATTATTCGCCATACCTCCAACAAAAATAATATTATTAAATTTAGGTATTAAATTTTTAATTATTCCAATTTTTGTTGAAATTTTTGATCCCCCAATAATACAAGTAATTGGTTTTTTTATTTCAGTCGTAACTTTTTTTAACGCATTTATTTCTGTTTCAAACTGAATTCCCGCAAAAGACGGTAGAAATTCAGTGATTTTGCTTACAGATGCATGAGATCTATGAGAACAAGAAAATGCATCATTTACATACAAATCAGCAAGTCCAGCCAAGTGTTTTGCAAAAGAAATATCGTTTTCTTCTTCTTCTTTATAAAATCTAATATTTTCTAGAAAAACTATTTGATCATAAGGACTAATAAATAAATCCTCTTTTTTTAGTTTAAAAATATTTTCATTAATTAGTTTTATTTTTTGATTTATTTTGTTTTCTAAATTTTTACAAATTGGTTCAAGTGAAAGGTCTTTATTTATCCTTCCTTTTGGTCTGCCAACGTGGGAGATTACAATAATTTTTGAATTTTTTTTTATCAAAAAATCAATAATAGGTAAAATCTTATCAATTCTTGTTTCATCAGTAACAAGTCCATTTTTTAATGGTACATTCAAATCTAATCTCAACAAAATTGTCTTTTGATTGAGATTTTCATGATCTTTTATATTATTCATTAAGAAATTTTGTGAAGGTATTCTGCTATATCACACATTCTATTTGAAAAACCCCATTCATTATCATACCAAGCCGAAATTTTGCCCATATTTTTTCCCACTACATTTGTTAAATTTGCATCAACGATTGAAGAAGATGCATTGTGATTGAAATCTATAGACACAAGTTTTTCTTTTGTAATTTCAAGAATCTTATTTTTTTTACTAAAATTTTGAAATGCTAAATTAATTTTTTCAACACTTAAGTCTTTTTTTGTACAGAAAACTAATTCAATTAAAGATACATTTGGTGTTGGCACTCTCATTGCTACACCCTCTAATTTACCTTTAAGAGAAGGAATAATTTCACCTATAGTTTTTGATGCACCAGTTGAAGTTGGAACTATCGATTGGCTTGCAGATCTAGCTCTCCTTGGATCTTTGTGAGAATTATCTAAAATTCTTTGATCAGTTGTGAAAGAATGGATTGTTGTCATAAAACCTTTTTCTATTTTAAAATTTTCATTTAAAACATGGGCAACTGGTGCAAGACAATTAGTAGTACATGATGCGGCAGAAATAATTTTGTCGTCTTTTTTTAATTCTGACTCATTTACTCCAAATACAATAGTTTTGTCAGCATTTTTGCATGGTGCTGAAACAATAACTTTTTTTGCTCCATTTTTAACATGAGTTTTTAATTTATCTTTAGAATTAAATTTACCAGTACATTCAAAAACATAATCAACATTATATTTTTTCCAATTAATATTTTTT
>CACJOA010000027.1 GCA_902594915.1 uncultured Pelagibacteraceae bacterium
AATTTCCCCAAAATATGCAGCTATTTGATTTTTTTTATTATTTAAAAATAATCTTCCTGATTTCCCAGGGTGATAATAATTGGGTGTTTCATTATCGATAAAAAATTTTTCAGAATTATAACCTGCTTCAACTAAAGTTTGTACAACATCTCTTTTCACATCAAATACATCTACGTTTCTATCTTTTTCAATCCAAGATAATCTAGATTTTTTACCTGCTGACAAACCACAAACTACTGTATTTTGTTCACCGGGATTAGAACCATTAAAAATAGGACCTATTTCAAATATTGATAAGTCTTTAAAACCTCTGTCGAGATTTTTATTAATATATAATATTAAATTTGAAAAAATTGAATTCCTTAAAACTCCTAATTCTGAACTAATAGGATTAATAATTTTTATCTCTTTTTTTATATCTCTAAAATAATCATTGTAACGTTTGTCTGTAAACGACCAAGTGATTGCTTCCAAATAACCTTTGGATGCAACCGATCTTTGTAAAAAATGAAATAATTTTTGATATTTATTTAAAGTAGATTTTTTTCTTTGTTTAATTGGCTCTATATGCTTTATCTTTTCATAACCACTTATTCTAACCAACTCCTCAACGATATCTACTTCCTGTGAAATATCTGGTCTCCATGAAGGAACAGTTAATTCGAGACTTTTCTTATCCTTTTTTACTTTAAAACCAAGATTCTCTAAAATTTTAATCATTTCTTTTAAAGAAATTTTAAAACCAGTTATTTTTTCAAAAATATTTGGATCAAATTTAATCTTTTTTGTTTTGTAAGTTTCTATTTTTTGAATATCAATTTTGCTAATTTCACCACCACAAATCTCTTTTATTAATTTTGCAGCTTTATTTAAACCATCTTCGATTGATAACGGATCTATGCCTCTTTCGAACCTAAACTTTGCATCGGTATCAAGATTCAATTTTTTTGCTGTATTTCTTATTGATCCCGGTTCAAAATAAGCTGACTCAAGTAATATATTTTTTGTATTAAATTCTGTACCAGATCTTGTACCACCAATAATTCCTCCAAGTCCTAAAACACCTTTATTATCGCTAATAACACACATGCCACTCTCCAGTTTATAATTTTTATTATCAAGTGCTGTAAACTCTTCTCCAGACTTAGAATTTCGAACAATTATACCCTTTTCAATTTTATCAGCATCATAAGCATGTAATGGTCGATTAATATCGAGCATAACATAGTTTGTAATGTCAACTATTGCTGAGATTGGTTTTTGACCAATAGAAATTAACTTATCTTTAAGCCATTTAGGACTTTCAGAATTTTTCACATTTGTTATCAAACAGCTTCCAAACGCAGTACATCCTTGACCTCTTTCCTTATTGATCTTTACTTTTAAGGTGTGTCTATTTTTTGAATGAATTTTTTTTTTTCCTAAATCTACTAACTTTCCAAAACCTGATGCAGCTAGATCTCTAGCTATTCCCCTCACTCCAAGACAGTCTGGTCTATTAGGTGTTATAGATAAATCAATAAGATTTGATTTTGATTTTGAAAAATAACTTTTACCAATATTTTTTCTAAATTCCTTGGTTAATTCAGTAATCCCATCGCTTTCATCAGACAGATTTAATTCAGACTCTGAACAAAGCATTCCGTAAGAAGTAACACCTCTTATTTTAGCGACTACTAATTTCGTCTTGGTTTTAGGAATTATAGCACCTGGAGGAGCATATATAGTAAGCAATCCTTCTTTTGCATTTTCTGCACCACATACAACTTTTTTAATTTCTTTCTCTCCAATATTTACATCACAAACTTTAAGTCGATCTGCATTTGGATGTTTTTCAGTTTTTATAATTTCAGCTACTTTGAATAATTCATTATCACCAGAAAGACTTTCTACACTCTCTACTTCAAGACCAATATTGGTAAGTTGCTCTAAAAGGTTTTTTTCTTTTAGATTTGTCTTTAGATGATCTTTTAACCAATCAAATGTTATTATCATCGACTGAGACCTCTATAATTCGTAGGTACATCCAATGGATCAAATCCAAAATGATTCAACCATCGATAATCACAATCAAAAAAAGCTCTCAAGTCATTGATTCCATATTTCAGCATAGCAAGTCTATCTATCCCAATACCAAATGCGTATCCCTGAAACTTTGATGGGTCTACTTTAACATTTTTTAAAACATTGGGATGAACCATTCCACACCCTAAAATCTCTAACCATTTATTTCCTTCTCCTATTATAATTTTTCCATCTTTCATCTCGTATCCAATATCAACTTCAGCAGATGGTTCTGTAAAAGGGAAATGACTAGGTCTAAATCTCATCTT
>CACJOA010000028.1 GCA_902594915.1 uncultured Pelagibacteraceae bacterium
GAGTTAAAGGTGACAACTAATAAAATACCATCTTTTTTTAAAACTTTTGTAGCTGAAATAAGGCCATTTATTAATTCACTTATTTCTTTATTAACAAAAATCCTTAGAGCTTGAAAAACTTTTGTGGCTCTGTGTACTTTTGAAAAATTTTTTTTTTTAATCTCTTTTATTAGATTTACCAGTCTTGGAGTATCAATTATTTGATTTTTTCTCTCTAAGGTTATCCTTTTAGCAATTTTTTTTGCTTCTTTTTCTTCTCCAAAAAATTTAAATATCTTTTCCAACTCGATTGCATCTAGTTTATTAATTACATCTTTTGCAGAAAAAGTATTTATGCCCATCCTCATATTTAAATCTCCAGTTGATTCAAATGATAAACCTTTTCTTGGATCTTTAATTTGATTATATGAATATCCTAAATCAAAAATAATACCTCTTATATATTCATTTTTAATCTTTAAATCACTTATTTGACTAAATTTTTTGTTTTTAAATATAAATCTATTTTGAAATTTTTTAAGAATTATATCTGCCTTTTTTTTTGTTTCCAGATCTCTATCTAGAGCAATTACTTTTGTATTTTCAAAACCTAAAATTTTTTGTGTGTATCCCCCTTGACCAAAAGTACAATCAATAAATGTGCCACCATGTTGAGGGGTTATGATGCTAACAATTTCATTTAGCAAAACCGGATAATGTTTTATAGTATCCGATACCATGGTGGCTTCCATTTATTTTTTTGAAGACCATTAATTTTTTTGTCTTCTTAAAAATGCAGGTATTTCTAAGTCATCTTCTTCTTCACTGTCATCAAGAGAAGACTCGGATTTATTTTCATAATCAAATTCTTGATTATTAGAATTAAATAAATCTGGCTCATCAGTATCTACACCAAATTCTTTAAGGTCATTCGATGGTCCGTTATCATCAATATTTGTTTTTCCAATAACCTCTTTTGAAAATGAAATTTCCTCCTCACTAGACGAATTTTCAATAATATTTTCAACCTCTTGATTTCTTAGTAGCTCTTCATGATATTGATTATTAACATCATTTACCGTTTCTCCAATATTTTCTGAAACAACTTCATTTTCAAGTTTCAATGCATTAGCACCACTTGAAATAGGATTTGTCATTTGATTTGAAAAATTCAATGTTTGGGAAGAAACGCTTGTCGCAAAATCAGAATATCCAGTATTTCGATTTTGAATTCGATGAACCATATTTATTACAGATTTTGACTCGGGCTGTTGACCATCCAAAGATGTTGCAACTATCGATACCCTAATTTTTCCATCCAAAGATGTGTCTGTTATAGCACCAATAATTACTTCTGCGTCTGCCTCAACTTCAGACCTAATTTTATTCACAACCTCGTCAACCTCGAATAGCTTAAGATCTTTACCTCCAGTTATATTCACCAATAATCCTTTTGCACCCTTAAGTGTATAATCATCAATTAATGGATTACTTATAGCCATCTCAGTAGCTTTCATTGCTCTACCTTCACCTTCGGCCTCACCCGTTCCCATCATTGCTTTGCCCATTGATGCCATTACGGTCTCAACGTCTGCAAAATCTAAATTGATAATCCCTGGTTTAACCATCAAATCTGTAACACTTTGAACTCCGTGCATTAAAACATTGTTTGATAAATTAAAAGACTCCTCAAAAGTTGTTTGCTCATTTGCAATCTTAAATAAATTTTGATTTGGTATAACAATAATTGTATCCACATGTTTTCTTAATTCTTCTAAACCAATTTGGGCTCTTCGCATTCTTGACGGTCCCTCATATAAGAAAGGAAGTGTTACAACTCCAACAGTAAGAATATTCAATTCTTTTGCTGCTCTTGCTATAACATGTGCTGCTCCTGTTCCAGTTCCTCCACCCATGCCAGCTGCTATAAATACCATATTGGCCCCTTGTAAAATATTTACTATTTCGTTTAATGACTCATCCGCAGCAGCTTGTCCAATATCTATTTTTGCTCCTGCACCCAATCCTTTGGTTAAATTCAAACCAATTTGTACTTTTGATTTAGCTTTGCTGTGTTTTAAATCTTGTGCATCAGTGTTAACAGCTATAAATTCAACTCCTTCCATCCCATTATCAATCATTTCATTTATTGCGTTTCCA